>CAIPDP010000111.1 GCA_903863845.1 uncultured Mucilaginibacter sp.
CCTGATAGAATAAATTTATTTAAGGAAACGTTTCCTTACATCATCCCAAGGCTCAGACTCGATTTTACCGGCTTCAAAATCACGTTCTCTGCGCAATAACTCCTCTTTTTGGGTATCGGAAATATCGTGCTGCACATCAGTTTTGTAGTCGTATTTCAAACTGTTTAGGAAGGCAAGCAACACACGCTCCTCATGCTCATTGTCAATATTGACTGTAAGTGTGGTCATATTAACAAAATTAATAAATTAATCTTCCACAACCACGCCCATAGCGCAGAACTTTTCGATCCTTTCGGTCACCAATTGATCAGCATCTTTAGCTTTAAGCTCTTTCAAATCTTTGATCAGATGCTTTTTCAGAATAGTTGCCATAGCAACCGGATCCTGGTGCGCACCACCAAGGGGTTCTTTGATTACCCCGTCGATCAGTTTATTTTTCAGCATTTCAGGCGAGCTTAGTTTGAGTACTTCAGCTGCCTTTTCTTTATTTTCCCAGGTTTTCCAGAGGATAGTTGAACAGTTTTCGGGCGATATCACCGAATACCATGAATTTTCCAGCATGAATACTTTATCCCCGATAGCCAGGCCTAAAGCCCCACCCGATGCTCCTTCGCCAATGATGACACAGATAACCGGCACCCGTAAAACCGCCATCTCAAGCAAGTTACGTGCAATGGCTTCACCTTGTCCGCGTTCTTCAGCTTCCAGGCCCGGAAATGCTCCTGGCGTATCGATCAGGGTAATAATTGGTTTATTGAATTTTTCAGCCAGTTTCATCAGGCGCAGGGCCTTGCGATACCCTTCAGGGTTGGCCATACCGAAATTGCGGTATTGACGCTCTTTGGTATTGCGGCCTTTCTGGTGACCAATAAACATGGCTGTTTCGCCGCCGATGGACCCAAAACCACCTATGATAGCCTTGTCGTCACCTACGGTACGGTCGCCATGGAGTTCAATAAAATCATCGCAGATCAGCTCCAGGTATTGCAGCGTATAGGGCCGCTCGGGGTGGCGCGATATCTGTACCCTTTGCCAGCCGTTGAGGTTGGCATAGATCTGGGCCTTGGTGGTTTCAAATTTTTCCTCCAACTCATTGAGGGTAGCCGACATGTCGACCTTGGTCTTTTCCTCAACTTGTTTCACCTTTTCGATCTGCGATTGCAGGTCGGCAAGGGGCTTCTCAAAATCGAAAGTGATCTTCATACGCTTTGTTACGGGTTGCAAATTTAGTGAATTTAGTTGGAGAATTTTTGGTTGTGTTGGTTGTATTGGTTGTACTGGTTAGGTATTAGGTATTGGCAGATTTACGAAGTTTTAAAAACTTCGTAAATCTAATCGGCACCTTTCTGGCTTAGAAACCTTATTGCCCGGCTTTTTCAAGTGCCTCTAGTTTTTTGATCTGCGTCTCGCTCAAAATATCGCGGGTTTGGAAACATGCCTGCAGGATGGCGTTCCTTAGTTCGCCAAGGTAAAGCCCATACCGATTGGTATAAAAAATAATTGTACCATCTACGATCTGGTGCGATTTAAACAGGGTATCCAGCGTTCGTTCATTGTTGATAATATTTCCGCCCATCTCCTTTTTCTTACGGGTCAGATTAGTGACGATAGTTTTTAATTGATTGAGCTGCCCCGGATTTAAACCTAACTGCACTTTGTATTTCAAGGCTTTATCGGGCATTGGATAATGGTTCAACTCGGCTGCCAGCGACATATCATCCATATCGTCGCCATTTAGATAACCCAGGTATTTTTTATCGCTAAGCGATTTTATCGGCGAGTGTTTGACCGCATCAGCAGCAGGCGGGACCGGCACCAAAGTCTTTACCACCGTTAGGTGAACAATACTGTCCTTTTTGGTCGACTTCCGCAAAGTAGCCGGCAGAACAACTTTAGTCAGGCTATCGCTTACCTTTTGCTTGACAGGCCTAGCTGCTGCCTGCGGAACCATTAACGGCTTTTGGGCGACCGTATCGCTCACCGTAAGTTTAGCAAGGCTATCGGCCGCCTGCTTTTTCGCGAGCGAATCGGCATGAACATGAGCTATGCTATCTGCTGTATGTTTTACCAGGCTGTCGGCATGTCTTTTTCTTAAAACACTATCGGTTGGCAGGTCTTTGACCGTTTCGATCAACTGTTTTTTTACTGTACTGTCAGCAATAACAGTTTTTGCAGAATCAGTTGAGGTTTGTGCCCGGGCCCAGGAAAAAACAGATAGTGCGATCAATAAAAAAAGTAGCCGTTTTATCATACGATGTGATTTGGCCTGCAAGGAGGCTGTGCACAGCAAATTTATAATAAAGTAGTAAATTTAATAATAACGATCCTATGAACATCAACTACGCTACCTTCTTTAACGTAAAGTAAAACCTGCTTCCCCCGCCCAGATCGCTTTCAACATTGATCTTACCCGATTGGGCTTCAATAAAGTCTTTGGCGATCGCAAGCCCCAGACCTGTACCGGTTTGGTCAATTTTTGAACCAGGTACCTTAAAGTAACGTTCGAATATTCTTGGCAGGTATTTAGCTTCAATGCCCTGTCCGTGATCGGTCACCGAAAACTCTACATCGTTTCCTTTAGCTCGTTTAACCACCAGATCGACCGTTGAACGTTCGTGGCTGTATTTGATCGCGTTTGAAAGCAGATTGATCAATACCCAGGTTGTTTTGTCCAGATCAGCTCTAACTTCTGGTAAATTCTCTTCATAGCTGACGCTAATGGTCACTTGCTTTTGCTCAGCCGTAAATTTTACAGCTTTAACCGCATAGTCAACAATATTTTGTGGGTGCGTACTTCCAAAATTCAGGTTTAACTTACCTGTTTCCACCTGGGCCATATCGAGGAGCTCGCCGGTGATCTGCAATAGTCGGCGGGTATCATCATCAATATTACCCAGCAGTTGGCGCTGCTCGGTATTTACCTGCCCTATCCTTTCATCTTCCAATAATTTCAGACTCATTTTGATAGAGGAAATAGGTGTTTTCAATTCATGCGAAATGGTTGCAATGAAATTGGTTTTAGCCTCGTCCAACTGCTGAAATTCTGTAATATTTTTCAGGATGATCACTTTGCCGATAATCCGGTCCTCGCTGGTTACTGCTAAAATTTCTTTCGAAAAATAACTTTCCCGGTTGTCGGCATATATTTTCATTTTATGCTGGTCGTTCACCAGAAGATTTCGCAGCAGATCGTTTTCAAGAGCGATATCGGGGGCATATTTGCCGGTCAGCTTATCTGCCGGCACACCAATGAGCGAGCAAGCTACTTCATTAACAAAAATGATCAATGAGCGTTCGTCCAAACCTATGATAGCATCGTGCATGGAGTTAATGATTGTTTCGATCCTCTTCTTTTCAAACATGATACTGGCGAGGTTGCTATGTTCATACTCATCGAGCTTAAAAGTCATGGTATTAAAGGCCTGAGCTAACTCGCCAAACTCGTCATTCGATTTAAAGTCGAGCTGCTGGTGATAGTTACGTTTGGATATTTCCTTGATCCTTTCGGTCAATTCTCTGATAGGATCAGCAACATAACCGGGGAAATTGATGATGAACGTAAATGCCACAATAAATAAAATAGATGCGATAATAGCCACCAGCAGGGTAGCATTAGCTGCGGTTGCCTTTGCTACTGCGTTCTTATGCTCCTCCGCATCCATATTTAACTTCATGATCCTGAAAATAAACCTGCGCATTTCGGCACGCAAAGAAGCTTGTTTTACGGGGTTATTCGCAAGTAGCTTCAATTGTTCGTATTTCGACCGCAGAGAATCAGTAGCCAGTTGTTCGCCAGGTTCGGTAATATTATGCTCCTGTTTAATCAGGTTCGTTTCGATGGTATTGATCTGGGCAGGGTTCAACTCGCCTGAATTTTCATCGATCACTACACCTATATTGCGCATGTAAACGATTGTTTCGTGATTATCCTTTAAGATCACGCTGCTATCGGCCGACAAGCGATTGAGGTAATAAATGGAAAGTGCACTGCACTAATGCCAGCAGGAACAAAAAACCAAATCCGGCACGGAGTTTATTCTTGATCGTCATGATAATATCACTAAGTCTATATCAGTTTTTGACATCTTATTGAGCAATTGGGTAAATACCGCTGTTTTTAATAATACCTGATAGAATTTAAAATGCGGCTTACCCATGCAAATGGTTGTAATTTCATATTTTTCGGCTGTTTCCCAAACAGTTTTGGCTACATTATCACTCCTCACTTTTAATACTTCGCCGCCAAGTTGTGTGGCATTTTTCATGTTATTGATGAGATGACGCTGTGCTGCCAGGTTGATCTTGTCGGCACTTTCACTGTCTTTCTGCACATACAATACATACCATTTCGAACGGTAATAGGAGGCTAAGCGGGCGGTTTTCCGTATGATGATCCGTGCTGCCTCATCGTTGGTACTGATACAAGCCAGGAAAATTTCCGACTTCAGCTTCACGTTCTTGGGAAGCTCTGTATCGATCTTACGCTCCAATTGATGGGCAACCTCCTTCAAAGCCAACTCGCGAAGTTGCAGAATACGTTCAGATTGGAAGAAATTATTTAAAGCGATAGGCACTTTGGCCAGGTCGTATATCTTACCCTCTTTGAGCCTGGCGATCAGTTCATCAGCGGTCAGGTCGATATTCACAACTTCATCCGCCATCTGTAATACCTTATCAGGAATACGCTCGTTGATTGCTGCCCCGGTTATGCGCTCTACCTCGTCGTTGATACTCTCCAGGTGCTGTATATTGACAGCACTGATCACGTTGATACCTGCATTAAGGATATCCATTACATCCTGCCAGCGCTTTTCATTTTTGCTGCCTTCAACATTTGTATGTGCCAATTCATCAACCACCACCACCTCGGGTCGCAGGTTAATGATGGCGTTCAGGTCCATCTCCTCCAGTTCCTTACCCTTATAAAACAACTTGCGACGGGGAATACAGGGCAATCCTTCCAGCAAAGCCTGTGTTTCCTTTCGGCTATGGGTCTCAATATAGCCTATTTTTACATCGATACCATTACGCAGCAGGGCCTGTGCTTCCATCAGCATCCGGTAGGTTTTACCTACGCCGGCACTCATACCAATGTAGATCTTGAACTTCCCACGTCTCGATTTTTTGATCAACTCGAGGAAATGTTGTACCGATTCTTTATTTTCAGCTTCGTCCATACTATAGCCGGCGATTTAACTTTTCATAAAATTACTAAAAGGGATGCAAGCATCCCTTTTATGGCACAAGTTATCAATCAAACTAAATTAAAAACCCTGCCGCTTTTGCGTCCCTATAACGCTTCTTTAATGCTTTTGCAGCTCGTCCAATGCAACATTCAGTTTCAGTACATTTACTTTAGCCGGACCCATAAAGCCAAACAATGGTGCCTCAACATGCTCGTTAACCAGATCAGCTACTTTTTGTTCGTCCAGTTTACGGTATAGGGCAACCCGTTTTACCTGAATCTTTGCAGCTTCCGGCGAAATGTCGGGGTCAAGCCCGCTGCCTGATGCAGTCACCATGTCGGCAGGGATTTCGCTGCGTTTTAAATAGGGGTGATATTTCAATAGGGTATCAATTCGCTTTTCAACATCCTTCAGGTAATCCGGATTGGTTGGTGCTTTGTTAGATCCACCCGAACCGTTGGCATTATAGCCAACAGCAGAAGGGCGTCCCCAGAAATATTGAGGCTTGCTGAAATTTTGTCCGACCAGGGCATAGCCAACGGTTTTACCATTTACTATGATGGCCTCGCCATCGCCTTTGCCTGTTGAAAACTTAGCGGCAAAAGCAATAAACACTGGATATATGACGCACAGTAATACAATGAGTACGAGGGTGAGTCTGATGGATGGAACTATATACTTTTTCATGATATTTATACTACAAGTGAAACAACCAGGTCAATTAATTTGATCCCGATAAAAGGGGCGATAACGCCGCCGAAACCATAGATCAGTAAGTTACGGCGCAACAATGCGCTTGCACCGATGGGCTTATATTCGACGCCCTTGAGCGCCAGGGGTATCAGCATCGGTATGATGATTGCGTTAAAGATCACTGCCGATAATATGGCCGACTGCGGGCTGTGCAATTGCATGATATTTAAACTCTGCAAAGCAGGTATTGAAGCGATAAACAATGCCGGTACGATGGCGAAGTATTTTGCCACATCATTCGCAATGGAAAAGGTGGTAAGGGTACCGCGGGTGATGAGCAGTTGTTTACCGATCTCGACGATCTCGATCAACTTGGTTGGGTCATTATCCAGATCGACCATATTGCCGGCTTCCTTTGCAGCCTGGGTACCGCTGTTCATAGCTACGCCCACATCAGCCTGAGCCAAAGCAGGTGCGTCGTTGGTACCGTCACCCATCATAGCTACCAGCTTTCCACTGTTTTGCTCGAGTTTAATATAATTCATTTTATCCTCGGGCTTAGCTTCGGCGATGAAATCATCAACACCGGCTTTATTGGCAATGTATTTTGCAGTCAAGGGGTTATCGCCCGTAACCATCACTGTTTTTACACCCATTTTACGCAGGCGCTCAAAACGTTCTGAGATACCAGGTTTGATGATATCCTGTAGTTCGATCACACCCAATACACTTTCGTTCTGGGAAACAACCAATGGGGTACCCCCATCCGAAGCGATCTTTTTAACCCGGTCATCTATATCTTCTGGAAAGGGATTGCCGGCGCGTGTGACGATACTGCGTATAGAGTCGGATGCACCTTTGCGAATTCTTACACCATTTTGGGTATTGATACCGCTTGAGCGTGTCTCGGCAGTGAATTTAACAAACTCAGCGCCTTCAGGTGCATTTGGCAGCTTGATCTGGGTTGATGCCAGATCGACAATCGATTTTCCTTCCGGTGTTTCGTCGGCCAAAGAAGCCAAAACACAGGCGATAACCAGGTCATCTGGTGAAATGCCTTTAGTTGGCCAAAACTGTGTAGCCTTACGGTTACCGATAGTAATTGTGCCTGTTTTATCGAGCAGCAAGGTGTCGATGTCGCCGGCAGTCTCAACCGCTTTGCCCGACTTGGTGATCACATTGGCTCGTAAAGCACGGTCCATCCCGGCAATACCGATTGCTGACAGTAAACCACCGATCGTGGTCGGAATCAGACAAACGAACAGCGAAATCAACGAAGCAATAGTAATAGGGGTATTGGCGTATTTTGCAAACGGCTGTAGTGTAACACACACAATGATAAAAATGATAGTAAAGCTCGCAAGCAAAATGGTCAGGGCTATTTCGTTTGGTGTTTTCTGGCGCGATGCCCCTTCTACCAGAGCGATCATCTTATCCAGGAAGCTTTCGCCGGGTTGGGTAGTGACTAAAACTTTGATTTGATCAGACAACACTTTAGTCCCACCAGTAACGGATGATTTATCACCACCTGATTCACGAATCACCGGAGCAGATTCACCAGTAATAGCCGATTCGTCGATAGTTGCTATCCCTTCAATGATCTCGCCATCTGTTGGTATAGTATCGCCGGTAGTGCAAACGAATACGTCGCCTTTGCGCAAATCACTTGATGATTTGCTGATGATCGTCCCATTTTCAAGCAAAACGTTAGCGGGTGTTTCTTCGCGTGTTTTCCTTAAACTATCGGCTTGTGCTTTACCGCGTGCTTCGGCAATCGCCTCTGCAAAATTTGCGAATAAAACAGTCAGCAAAAGGATAAAGAATATCCAGAAATTGTATCCAAAAGTACCCTGATCGGTATGCGAGAACGAGTAAAAGCTTACGATCAGCATAATTACGGTACCGATCTCAACGGTAAACATCACCGGGTTGTGGATCATTACCCGGGGATCAAGTTTTATGAATGATTGTTTGAAAGCTGTCCTTACCAGGGCAGGTTCAAATAATTTATTTGATTGATTCTTCATTTTAATTAGTGCTTAAGCATTGAAAAATATTCTGCCAGCGGGCCCAATGCCAGCGCAGGAAAGTATGACAAAGCGTTCAGGATCACGATCACCGCAAAAGTCATCACGCCGAACGTTAAGGTGTCGGTACGTAAAGTACCAGCAGATTCAGGGATAAACTTCTTTTGAGCAAGCAAACCTGCAATTGCAACCGGACCAACGATCGGCAGGAACCTGCCAAGAAATATGACAATACCCGTGCTTACGTTCCAAAATATATTATTACCACTCAGGCCACCCAGGTTTGACCCGTTGTTGGCATTGGATGTGGTAAATTGATACAACATTTCGGTGAACCCATGATAACTTGGATTACCCAACCAGGCCGAAGGCTTCACCGCCCAATCAGCATTTGGATGAGCATATACAATATAGCAAGCCAGCGCTGTGCCACCTTTGATCAAAAGCGGGCTTAACAAGGTGATAATCGCAGCGATCTTTACTTCACGGGCCTCAACTTTATGTCCCATAAACTCCGGGGTTCGGCCTACCATCAATCCGGAAATGAATACGGCAATCATCAGGTATATGAAATAGTTCAAAAAGCCAACACCGTCGCCTCCAAAGAAACCGTTGATCATCATCGCCAGCAATTCCCAGGCCCCGGTAAGCGGCATCATGCTATCCAGCATACCGTTCACCGAACCGGTAGAAGTAACTGTAGTTAAGGTACTCCAATAGGCAGTTGCGGCTGGTCCAAAACGAAGTTCTTTTCCTTCCATCGAGCCAGTAGCCTGTGTGATGCCCATTTTTGCAATTTCGGGGTTGCCTCCTACCTCACTGATAATGGATGGTAACATCAACGATAAGGTGCCGATAAGCATCACGCCAAATATTACCCAGCCCAGTTTCTTCCGGCGTACGAAATAGCCCAGCGCAATGATCATCCCAACAGGTATAATAAACTGCGAAACGATCTCAACCACGTTGGTCAAATAGTTTGGATTTTCGAGCGGGTGTGCAGAGTTGGCACCAAACCAGCCACCGCCATTGGTACCAATATGTTTGATCGCGATCATCTGCGCAGCTGGTCCGCGCGACAGGGTAACGGTATCGCCCTGCATCGAAATGAACTTATCCTTACCGGCATAGCTGCTTGGCGTACCGTTAAAAGCGAGGATCAATGCAATAACAATAGAGATCGGCAACAAAATACGGGTGATCGACTTTAGGAAATATTCCCAAAAGTTACCCAGGCTATTGGTGGTTTTGTCTCTGAATGCTTTAAATACGGCTATCGCGCAGGCCATACCTGTTGCTGCACTTGTGAATTGCAAAAACATCAGGATAAAATGCTGGGTAAAATAGGTTACCCCGGTCTCACCCGAATAGTCCTGCAGGTTACAGTTTGCCAAAAAGCTGATGATCGTGTTAAAAGACAGGTCGGCTGACATTCCCGGGTTTCCGTCGGGATTCAGCGGCAATTTATCCTGATAGATCAGCACAAAGAAGCCATAGATCACCCAAAGGATATTGATGGTGAGCATGGCCTTCAGGAACTGCTTCCAGTTCATTTGTTCGTTAGGGTTGATACCCGACAGTTTGAAAAGGAATTTTTCGAAGGGTTTCAAAAAATCTGTCCATACTTTTTCTCCTGCATACATTTTTGCCATGTACTTACCCAGCAGAATAGCTATGATAAGGGTGATGGCAAACGTTACAATTATTCCAGTTAATTCGGTGTTCATGGTTCCAGGTTAAAATTTTTCGGGTTTAAGCAATACGTACACCATATAGATGAATACTGCAATTGAAGTGATGAATAGTGCGATCATAGTTTTAGATTTTTTCGAACCAGTCGATTGATTTGAAAGACAGCCAGCACAATACGATGAGGGCTGCAAAGAGATAAATGGTTAACATATTTTCTATTTTTAAGGGATTGCTTGATAAAATTCAATGCAGAAAAACTTTTATTTTCAGGTAAAGCACATATACAATTGAAAGGGCCAACAACCAAAAAAAGATAAGGGCTAATGTTTCCCGGCGATCTCTTTTATCAACTTGTCTTTTCATTTCCCGCCTGTTTTCAAAGTACCGGGCCTCTCCCGATGATAAGCGGGTTGCCAAAATGATGCCCCGGAGACTGGCAATACTCAAAAAAGCCTGTCAACCTGAAATAAACATGATTTTATTTTTTGCTTAAGGAAAAGCGATGATAGTAGCGCCTATCAAAATGATAGCTAATTATCAATTTGATAGTTCCGCCACTTGCGTTTTTGAGCGTGGACAAAAAAAGAAAAGCCCCCTTTTTAGCAAAGGGGGCTTGAGCATTAAGTTAATTATTGATGAAAATTTTAATTGAGGTGATTAGTAAGCTCATTGCCGCGTATCTCAACAAGGCTTCCTTCTTCATCTACTGCATAATGGGCATGGCTAACGTCGCTGTCAACCTTCAATGCATCTTTCTTCTTTTTTGGGCCGGCCATTGGCACCAGGATTATGGCTACCAGCGCAAGTACTTCTAAAACTGTTGTGAGCATATCTTTAATAATAAACCGGTAAAAGGATAACAAACCTTGTACCTAAATCAATTCCAATTTCCTGTTATACGTTTTTGGTTTACAATTGGTTAGTGTATTCAATTGAATGTCCAAATGTATGTATTACGTACAAATAGGACATAAAGTTTTTTAAAAATTGTAATTTAATGGGAAATAAAATTGATAAAATGAAAAAAGCCTCATTTATAGAGGCTTTTATTAATACTATCGTAAAATATCGATTTTACCTTAGTGTACCAACTACACTTTTGGAAGTTTATAGCCGTTATGGTATTCCTTGGTAAGGTATTGTTTATTGATCGCGTGATCGGTAAAAGCATTTCCAGCTTCGTTCCACTCCAGCTTTTTGCCGCTTCGGTAAGCAATATTACCCATTTGGGCCACCGTAGCAACATGTGCAGCAGCCTGAATAGGGCAACGCAAATCGTCCATTTTACGTGATTTGACTACATCGATAAAGTTGACCCAATGCTGATCCAGGCCATTATCAGAGGGTTTTACAAAAGGTTTACTCACCTTATTTTTTGAACCACCTTCTTCAATCACTTCCCAACCGCCACGGTTCAGTATCAAAGTGCCGTTGTTCCCGATATAAGCGATGCCGTGGTCGCGGTTATAAGAGCCATTATCAATTCCCATAGCCGAGTCCCAAACCATGTTGAAACCATCGAACTCATAGATCGTAGTTAATGTATCCGGTGTTTCTTCATAGAGGTCAGGATAAGCAAAGCGTCCGCCCAGGGCCGATATTGTTTTTGGCACCGGCGATTTCATACCCAGCAGGCCATAATCCAGTAAGTGAACACCCCAATCGGTCATTAACCCGCCCGCATAATCCCAAAACCACCTGAAATTAAAATGAAAGCGACTCGAATTGAAAGGCACCGTTTTAGCAGGGCCCAGCCAGGCAGCGTAATTAACACCTGCGGGTGGAGCGCTGTCGGGCACAATGGGTCCGGGTTTCATCCAGCCCTGGTAGCACCATACTTTTACGGTACGAATATTACCCAGCTGCCCGCTTTGTACAAAATCAACAGCATCACGGAAATGCTGCTGACTACGTTGCCATTGCCCTGCCTGTACAACCCGGTTGTACCGCTGTTGTGCAGCCACCATTTCAACACATTCGCCGATAGAATTACCAACCGGTTTTTCAACGTAAACATCTTTACCGGCTTCGCAGGCATGAATCATTATGAGTGCATGCCAGTGATCGGGCGTACCGATGATAACGGCATCAATATCTTTTTGATCAAGTAAAGCTTTATAGTCGTCGTATTGCTTTACTTTGGAAGTATTGTAATTCATTTTTGCCAGATCTTTCATCCTGGCGGCTAACACGTTTTTATCCACATCACAAATTGCTATCAGATTAACGCCGGGCACTTTTAATGCTGCCATTGTATCCGACCAACCCATACCATTGATACCGATAGCGCCAATGTTTACCTGGTCAGATGGTGCGATGCGGTTTTTAAACAGTGCAAATCCCCTGGTGTTCAAAGCCGAAGCTAACACGGCACTACCGGTGAGCATAGCTGATTTATGCAAAAAATCTCTGCGTGAATTCATGATCGTTTTTAATTGGTTGAGCTAAATGTAAAAATAATTGTCTGAACCTTTATTAAACCGATCAAATGATTTCCTTGAAAAAAACTAAACAAGGTTCATCTTAAATTCTGCATCCGGCGCTTCGCATTTCGAATTCATATCGATCTGGGCTCACTCTAACCCGTATTCTTTCAACTTCCTGTACAAGGTAGCGACGCCAATATTTAAAAGTCTCGCGGCATCCCCGCGGTTACCATGGGTATGGTTTAATACGCGCTGTATATGTAGTTTTTCTACGGAAGCAAGGTCAAAAGCCGAAAGCACCGTATCGGTACGTGTGCTGGCATGCTGTATTTCGTAGGGTAACAGATTGGCATCCAATTCAGCCCCGTCACTCAAAATAACAGCCCGCTCAATAACATTCTTCAGCTCCCTGATATTACCCGGCCACCAGTAGGCCTCAATTTTCTCTATGAATGCAGGTGAAATACTGGTAACGTTCTTTTTAATTTTCGTTGCAAAGTACCGCATAAAATAGTCTGCCAGCAGCGGAATGTCTTTTACCCTGTCGCGCAACGCGGGCAAAGTAATCTGGAAAACCGACAAACGATAGTACAGATCGGCCCGGAAATGATTGTTTTCGATCTCGGTCAACAGATCGCGGTTGGTAGCGGCCAATATGCGCACATTAACCTGTGTTGGTTTCGTATCCCCAACTTTAAGGAATTGTTGTGACTCCAGTACCCGAAGTAATTTGGCCTGAAGTTCATGATCTAACTCGCCCATCTCATCTAGAAAAATGGTTCCGCCGTTGGCTTCTTCGAACAGACCTTTTTTATCCTTATTAGCACCAGTAAATGAGCCCGATTTATGACCGAATAATTCACTTTCAAGTAACTCTTTGGTAAAAGCACTGCAATTAACCGCCACAAAAGGTTTACCTCTCCTGCTGCTGGCCTGGTGTATGGCTTCTGCAAATACCTCTTTGCCAGTGCCAGTTTCACCCAATAATAATACGGTCGTATCTGTTTGCGCTACTTTTTCGGCCAGCTTTATAGCTTCCAAAATGGCAGACGACCGGCCAACAATACTATCAAAACCCAACTTATCATTTAGCTTGCTTTCCAGCTCCTGAACCCGTATTTGCAGCAGGGCCTTGTCCATCGCCTTGCTTACCAAAGGAATGATACGTTCGTTATCGTCACCCTTCGTGATATAATCAAATGCACCCAGCTTGATGGCTTTAACACCATCATTTATTGTTCCAAAAGCTGTCAGCACGATAACTTCGGTGGTTGGCCAGTTTTTCTTGATCTGTTCGGTCAGCTCGATACCGTTGCTATCGGGCAGCTTTACGTCGCTTAAAACTACGTTAACAGGTTCTTGCTGTAATTTTTTCAAGCCTTCGCGACCAGTCGAAGCTGCAATTACGTCATAACCCTCCAACTGCAGTATGCGCGCCATCAGGTTACGCAACCTTTCCTCATCGTCGATGATCAGTATTTTACCTTTTTGCATTTTGTCACAAAATTGATAAAAATAATGCCAAAGATTATCGGGGATTAGAAATCAATTAGAATTGGTCATTTCTGACCTGCAAGGTTAATCCTTTCTCCCTAATATCTATCAAATCTATACTAACCGCAACAGGATAGCGGTTAAAAATTAAAACTTAAAAAAATGAAAACGAAAATAGTTGGTTTAGCACTTTTAGCAAGCATGTTCGTATGCGCCGTTTCGGGTTGTGTCATTCGCGAAGATTATGGTCATTATTACCACTATTACCGCGGATACTAATCAGCAGTTATCTATTACCGTTAATTGAAGTGTGAAAAGGAGTTCCGAAAAAAAATTTCTGGGCTCTTTTTTTTGAAGACATATTTAGACCCTATTTTATATATTTAGCAGAAATTAGAAAAATCAACCTTATGGCTTCGGGAAAAAACTGGCACGATGAACACCATTCAACAAGAAACTTTGGACAGAGGCTTGCCGATACTGTCGCTAACGGCATGGGTTCATGGCGCTTTATTATCTGGCAAACAATCATCGTTGCAATTTGGATGATATTAAATGTGTTGGCCTATGTTCACCATTGGGACGAATACCCTTTTATTTTATTGAATCTTGTATTTTCTACCCAGGCCGCCTATGCTGCTCCGATCATTATGATGGCCCAAAACCGCCAGAATGAACGCGATCGTGCGCAAGCGGATTCAGATTTCAGAACTAATAAAGAAGCTAAATTGGAGATCGAAGAATTACAAAAGAAATTGAATGCGATAGAGGTTGAAAAACTTGACAGGATCCTCGTGTTGCTTGAAAAGCTGAACGGCGATAAATCCTAAGGGGTGCAGCGATAGCAGTAATCGGGTAGCAGGTATTCGGTATCGGGCAATTAAACAGTGCTTATGCCTTGTAAGAAAAATGCTACAAAGCATGCAAATAGTGATATTGCTGCTATCTTGCATTAGCTAAGCCTTTGGATGAAACAACGCCTTATTATTTTTTTTATACTAATTTTTTCATTGTCAGCTTTCGGACAGAATCGCGGCAATGTCAAAGCACTGGTGCTCGACTCCATCAGCAAACAGCCGGTTGGTTTTGCAACTGTGGCGGTTTTAAAACTGAAAGACTCTTCTTTAATAGCCTACACGATAACCGACAAGGAAGGCAACTTTACTTTACATAACCTTAGTATCAACGAGCCATCGCGTTTGCTCATCTCCCATGTAGGCTATCAAAACCTTCACGTGAGCCTGAAGTTTAGGAAAACAGATCAAATGAACGACCTGGGGCAGTTATTTCTGGTATCGAAAACATTGAAAGAAGTAACGATAGTGGGTGAGCGCGCGCCCGTGATCATGAGAAAAGACACGTTGGAATTCAATGCTGAAGCCTTTAAAGTAAGGCCGAATGCCGTAGTGGAAGATCTGCTGAAGAAACTACCCGGCGTGCAGGTTGACCATAGCGGCGGTATTACGGTAAACGGCAAAACTGTCACCAAAATTAAAGTTGATGGCAAAGATTTTTTTGCCAACGATCCAAAAATTGCAACCCGAAATTTGGATGCTGATATGATATCAAAAGTTCAGGTTTATGATGATCGGGAAAACGATCCTGACCATTTACAGCCTGATTATGCTGTTAGCAAGATCATTAATCTTAAGTTTAAAAAGGCGCTTAAGAAAAGCACCTTCGGCAGAGCATCTTTAGGTGGAGGGACCGAAGATCATTATCAGGCAAATGGTTTTATCAACCAATTCGAAGATGAATTACAATTGAGCGCCAGGTTAAGCAGTGATAACCTCAACAATACCGGTGGATATGGCGATGGCTCGTCACTGATATTACAATCGGAACCTAATGGCTCGTTGAAAAAAACCACTAATGGCAATTTCAATTTGAATGATCAGTTCGGTAAAAATTTGAAGCTAAATGTGACCTATGATTATTCAAATGAAATTACAACAGGAAAGTCAATCGTCAACCGTCAGCAATTTATTGGTGATACTATTTTCAATAGCTTGTCAAAAACTAGCAGCACTCATCATGCAGTCGAACATAAACTGGGCGCAAAACTTGAATATGGTGCTGATACTGCGACCAATATAAAGTACATCCCCGAGTTTAGCTATAGTACCAACAGTAATAACAGCCAAAGTTTTGCTTTGGGCTCTACTAATTTTGTACCGACGCTGAGTCAAAGTACCAACAGCGGTAATAGCGGCGAAAGTTTAAAATCATTTGAGCAGACATTTACTTACTATACCAAATTAGATAAATTAAAAGGCACTTCGCTTAGTATCAGCAGCAACCTGGGTATCAGCCCTTCCAACAGCTCAAGTTTTACCTACGACGATCTGCAATCCTACATAGCAGCTTTACAATCTGACACGCTGAATAAATATGCAAAAAGTGCTAATAATTCCGACAAAGGGGATCTAGGCGTTGGCTTTCACTATCCATTCAGCAAGAAACTATCCGCTACAGTTTCCATCAGCAGTGCATATAACCGGAACGAGGGCGACCTTTTTACTTATCAGCAAAATTTAAGTACCGGCCATTTCGATATTTTTCTGCAAGATCAGAGCAATGATCTGATTCGAAAAGAATGGGATGAATCCCTTCTCTCTGAACTGCAATTTAAATTCAATCCAAAATATGTCATTAAAGTAGGTTTGACCAGCCAGTTAGAGCAGATCGGCAATCATTTTAATACGAATATCAATGACATCGATCAACATTTCGGATACCTGTTCCCGTCATTACAACTCGATCTTGATAAAGTACATTTTAGCTATAACGAGCATGTAAATCAGCCTGCCATCAACGACCTGCAACCATTGACGATCGTATACAGTCCGCTTTTTACATTTATCGGAAATCCGAATTTGAAGCCTACTTATACCCACAATTTTGGGATGAATTATTTTACCTATAGCGATCAAAGTCACGTTTTTGCTTACTTCTCTGGCAATTTTGTGATCGAATCCAATAGTACTGTAAGGGAAAGGATCGTGAGTGCAACCGGCGCGGAAGTAACAACCCCGATCAATCGTAACGGGCGACTTACAACATATTGGAATGGCTCGCTTTCGAAAACTTTCAAAAAGAATGGCGATTGGCAATTCAGCGAAAGTACCGGCCTGTCTGCCAGTGCAGGGCACAATTTTTTTGAAGTAAATAATCAGCAAGGCTACCAAAATACGGTTGCTTTTTCAATCAGAGAGGAGATAACTGCCACCTGGAAAGATATAATAGAACTACGACCAAATTATAGCGTTAGTCCGGCTATGACCCGGTACCAATTCGTGGAATTTAAGGGCACCAGTTTTATAACCCATGATGCCAATTTAGCGATCGATCTGCACCTGCCAGAAAAAATGACCTGGAACTTGAATTATGCTTATATCTATAATCCGGAAGTTTCACCGGGCTTTCAGAAAAGCACAAATTTGTTAAGTTTCTCGATAGCCCGTTCGATACAAAAAAAAGACCTGGGCGAGATCAGGATCAGCTGTTATGATTTGCTAAACCAGGCGATAAGTACTTACCATTATGCCACTGAAAATACGATCAATGATATCCAGAACCAATCCGTACGAAGGTATTTCATGTTGTCCTATTCGTACCGTTTTAGGAAATCATCCGGCAATCAGTAACCAAGAACCATTTTCTAAATCAATTCCAATACTGCATTTTGCGTCGCGCCAACAAGCCTATTCTACTACCAAAGTTGCTATCGAATGCGGACTGCTGCTTACTTTAGCCGCTTTGCCTTTGATCCAGAGCATATAATCGATCTTATCATCTGATTTGTTCATCACTACGACTGCAATTTTTCCATCGGGGTTCAGGTAGGCTGTGGTTAACAGCTTATCCCTGCTGGCCGAACTGGCAATACGCTTTGCCCCCGGTTTAATGAACTTGGAGAAATGCCCGATGTAATAGTATGAATTGGTATAGGTTATCTTGCCGGTTTGTGTATCGGCATGCACGGGTGCAAAGCAGAAATTGCCTACATGGTTCGGTCCGCCTTTTTCGTCCAGCAAAACGTTCCAGTCGGTCCAGGCTACGGTACCGGCATTCAGGTCATTGATAATGGAATAGCCATATTTTTCGCCAAGCGACCAGTCGTCTAAACGCGCAGCATTAAACTGTTCGGCGCATCCTTCTGTAAAAACAAGGTTTTTGTCGGGGAAAGCCTGATGTACCAAACGCTCGCTTTCAAAGTTCATACCGGCCCCGGTCCATGTTTCGTACCAATGGTAGCCAATTCCCCAAACATATTTAGCAGCCTGTGGGTCTTCCAGTATAGTACTTGCACGCTGGTAGAGCAAATCGCGGTTATGGTCCCAAACGATCAGCTTTTTACCTGCTAAACCTGATCTCTGTAGCGTTGGGCCCAGAAAATTCTTCACAAAATCACGCTCATCTTCAGCCGTATACAGGCAGGATTCCCAGGTTTGTGTTGCCATTGGCTCGTTTTGAACGCTTAAGCCCCAGATAGGAATACCTGCTTTTTCGTAGGTTTTAATGAATTTCACATAAAAATTCGCCCAGCTCTGGTCAAATTCTTTTTTCAGCTTACCACCATGCAATACATCATTATTGGTTTTCATCCAGGCCGGTGGGCTCCATGGGCTAACGAACAGGGTCAACTTACCCCCGGCTGCAGCAATTACTTCTTTTATAAAGGGTATGCGGTATTTTTTATCGTGACTGATATCAAAGGTTGATAACGACTTATCGCCCTCTTTAACATAACTGTAGCTATCGCTTGAAAAGTCGCAGCTTTGAATATTGGTACGACCAAAAGTGTAACCTATACCGTCGGTTTTGCTGTAATACGCTTTGAGTATCTCCTGCTGTTTATCCTTCGGCAGCTTATAGAAGGTTTCGGCCGAAGCATCGGTCAGCGCACCCCCTATACCCAGGAAATTTTGAAATGTTTTTGCCGGATCAACAAATACGGCAACTTCTGTTTCAACTGGCTGCGGTTTGCTTTCAAAGTTCAATGAACCGGCCGCGGTAAGCCTGTTATCGGTGCCTTTTTCTGTAACATAAACTTTTACCGTTTTGTTCTTCAGGGAGTAAGGCGCATGTTGCTGGGCAAAAGTTGCCGCTGTTGCAAGGATACTGCATACCAACAAAATACCGGCAGATTTGATCGTTGTTCTCATGATAAATTTGATAACTGGTTGAGCTTGGTGTTCAAATCTATCAAAAAACTGTTATTATCCGGCAGAATTTCAAAAAATCAAATGCTGTGTTTTGCGAGGTATTCTTCGCCATCGATCACCGGGCGCAGGCTATTCAATTCACCATCGGTAAATAGCCTCGATCGGGTAATGAACCGAAGCCCCAGTGGTATCTCTAATGAAAAACTTGCTCCCCTGCCGGGTGTAATATCAATGATAAGCTGCGTGTGCTTCCAGTATTCAAACTGGTCGGCGCTCATAAAAAAGGCACAGCCGTCTATGTCACCAAGGTAAATATCGTTGGAGCCCACAATAAACTCGCCTTTTTCAAAACACATAGGCTGAGAGCCGTCGCAGCAGCCACCGCTTTGGTGAAACATCAGATCACCAAACCTGGCACGTAATTGCCCTACCACATTTGTCGCTTCGGCTGTAATTAATACCCTGTTGCTATTGTTCATATCAAAAATAAAAAAGGCACCGCCGCCAAACGCGACGATGCCACCCAATCAGAGACCGCAATCAAAAGAAGCCTAATTTATTTTTGTCGTAAGAAATAAGCATGTTTTTATTCTGGCGATAATGGTTCAGCATCATTTTATGTGTTTCGCGACCAAAACCTGATTTTTTGAAACCGCCGAAAGGAGCATGAGCCGGATAGGCATGATAACAGTTTACCCAAACCCTGCCTGCCTGTATAGCACGAGGTACGCGATATAATTCGTGTGCATCACGTGTCCAAACGCCGGCACCTAAACCGTAAAGTGTATCATTGGCAATTTCAATCGCTTCTTCAACAGTTTTGAATGTAGTAACGCACACTACCGGGCCGAAGATCTCTTCCTGGAATACGCGCATTTTATTGTTGCCTTTCAACAATGTTGGCTGGATATAGTATCCCTCGGTCAGGCCATCAAGATATTTTTTGGCGCCACCTGTCAGTACTTCAGCACCCTCTTCTTTACCTATTTCGATATAAGAAAGAATTTTTTCATACTGATCTTTAGAAGCCTGTGCACCCATCATAGTATCTGGATCAAGCGGATGTCCCATTTTAATGGCTTCGACGCGTTCAATTACTCGTTCGATAAAACGGTCGTAGATCGACTCATGGATCAGCATCCGGGATGGACAGGTACATACTTCGCCCTGGTTTAAAGCAAACATTGTAGCCCCTTCCAGACATTTATCAAAAAATGCATCATCAGCATCCATCACACTTGGTAAAAATATATTCGGCGATTTGCCCCCCAGTTCCATAGTAACCGGGTTAAGATTTTCTGAGGCATATTGCATGATCAACCTACCAGTAGTAGTTTCACCGGTAAAAGCTACTTTTGATACCCTTGGTGAAGTAGCCAAAGGCTTGCCGGCTTCCGGACCAAAGCCGGTAACGATATTCACTACGCCCGGAGGTATGATGTCTTTCAACAAATCCATCAGCATTAAAATACCAACGGGGGTTTGCTCGGCAGGTTTCATCACGATGGTACAACCTGCAGCCATTGCCGGAGCCATTTTCCAGGTAGCCATCAGCAATGGGAAGTTCCAGGGAATAATCTGGCCAACTACACCTATCGGTTCGTGGATGTTAAGCGATACGGTGTTTTGATCCAGTTCGCTTACCGAACTTTCCTCGCTTCGTATAACGCCTGCAAAATAACGGAAGTGATCTATTGCCAGCGGCAAATCGGCCGCCATGGTCTCGCGGATAGGTTTGCCATTGTCAATGGTTTCAATCGCTGCCAGATAATTGAGGTTCTCCTCCATTTTGGCGGCAATTTTCAATAATACATTGCTTCTTTCTGCCGGCGAAGTATGCGACCATGTTGCAAATGCTTTGTGTGCGGCATCGAGTGCCAGTTCGATATCCTCCCTGCCTGAGCGTGGCACGTTGGTAAATGCTTCCCCATCAATAGGCGATATACTTTCAAAATACTCTCCTTTTACAGGAGCTACAAACTCACCACCTATAAAGTTGTCGTAGTGATCTTTAAATGCCGGCCTGGCGACCAGCTTTTGTGTTGCTGCGATCGTTTCCATAAATTTTCTTTGATTTTAAATAATTGGTAATGCTAAAGCTACGGACGCCAATCAAACATCTTTATGCACTATAGTATCAGGCTTGTGCACTAAAATATTAAATGATTTAGATCACTATTTTATTAAAATTATCTGACTAACTTTAGCTTACCAATTATAATATCCCGAGCGTAAATACCCTATGGAAAGCAAGTTTAAGCCACGCCCGCTACCGCTTCATGATGAAAAAAACCTGAAAACGCTGGTCGAGAACCGGTCGGTTTACACCTTGCAGCATTGCGAACTTAATGTATTTGAAACCCATCAGCGGTCGGAAAAGGTGAAGCTCAAATTTGATGATATGGTTTTAACGACCATGTTACGCGGAAAAAAGGTAATGCATCTTTTCGGTTCACAGCATTTCGACTATCTGCCCGGCGAATCTGTTATAGTGCCGGACAATGAGGAAATGATCATCGACTTCCCGGAAGCCAATGCAGCAAACCCAACTCAATGTATCGCACTGGCAGTAGACCCGGGAATGTTATCTGACACTTTAGGTTTATTGAACGAAAAATACCCCAAAGTAGAAAAAAACGAAAGCTGGGATATTGATCTGAATTGCTTTCACCTGCAAAATACTATCCAGATCACGGACACGATCGATAGGCTGGTACATATCAGCACCGAAAACTTTGCCGCCAAAGATGTTATAGCCGATTTTACTTTGAAAGAATTATTGATCAGGCTCATGCAAACACAGGCGCGCAGTCTTATTTTAGATAATTACCATAAGCATACTTCCACTAACCGTTTTGCGGCTGTAGTTAAATACATCAAAACCCATATTCACGAAGAGATCACCATCGATCAGCTGAGTAATATATGCTGCATGAGCAGGCCCAATTTTTTCAGGTGTTTCAAACGCGAGTTTGGCATAAGCCCTGTTGAGTTTATTTTGAACGAACGTGTAAAAGCAGCCAAACAACTACTGACCAATTCGGACGTTACCATTACACAGGCATGTTATGCCATTGGCATCAATAACCTGAGCTATTTCTTTAAATTATTTAAGAGGATCGAGGGGCAAACGCCGAATGAATTCAGGAAAAATCTGAATTAAGGTTTCATCATAGCTGTACTAAACTGTACCAGCAAGTTAAAAAGGTGATTGTATTCATTAAGTGGCAATGTCCTGCTGATATCGAAAACATCGTGATAGGCTTTGATACCGCCCATGGTATAGATAAAAAAAGCAGGCACGCCTTTTTCGGTGAACCAATAATGATCGCTATTGGCAGCTTTTCCCCGTGATGCTATTTTCACCAGGTAGTGGTTTTCGTCGTTGATCTTCTTTAACAGCGCAAATTCTTTCGGGTAAACGGTTACATTTACGGCCGTTATACCTTCCTCGCCGGTACCAAGAATATCCATATTAACGAGAAACCTGATCCTATCCAGCGGAATCATGGGGTGCTGCGAAAAATATTGGGAGCCTAGCAAGCCGGCTTCTTCGCCCGAAAAACAAATGAAAGCAATTGAATATCGTTGCGGATGCTGTGCAAAGTACCGCGCAAGGCTCAGCAACTGGCTTATCCCGCTGGCATTGTCATTTGCACCCGGGAAATAGGTTTTGCTGCCCATACCACCCAGGTGATCATAGTGCGCAGTAAATACAAAAAACGAATCGGGTTTGGCTGAGCCCTTGACGAAACCGCAGATGTTGGCGGCTGGAAAATCTTTAATGAAATTATTTTCGATATCGGCCTTGATTGTTTTAGGCGTACCGTTTAGTGCTTTTTTGTCGACCTGCACCTCGGTAAAGTCAGCCACTTCCTGTTCAACAGACCATGTCAGTTTATCCTGCAGCGTTAATACAATGCGGTTGACTCCGTCTACATAATGAATGCTGTCGGTTTTAACCAAAGAACCCGTTCCCTTTACCCCGCGGCTTTGCGGTCCGACGATAAAATCTTTCCCCGGTATTAAACTCAGGCCATTTACTGTTACCTCCATGGCACCGGGAAAAGTATTGGCTTTATAGGTAAAAGGCTGGTCGTAGCGTTCTCCGTTAAGCGGTAGCAAGCCATATGCGGTATATTGTCCTGCAATAAACCGGCCAGCTTTTCCCATGCCATCGTTGGTATAACCCCGCCCCCAGAAATACGGTGAGGTAAGCGTATCTACTATTTTTCGCGCAAAAACTGAGTCTTGTGCCGATGCAACAAATGCACAGAAAATTAAGCTAATGACAAGGATCTTTTTCATTTTCGATGGCTTTATCGAAGCCTAAAAATGTTATTTCTCCCGCTTCACCCGGGCATCCAAAAATTTATTGGCCAGTGCAACCTCATTGATCTTATCCAGGCCATCGATCAATTCCTGATAAGGCAAAAAGTCTTTGATCTGATCCCTGTCGGCCATCAATTTTGCCAGGTTATCAAGGTCGTGAGCTGAAAGTGTCTTTAGTTTGGCAGCGAACGCTTTTGTATACTGATCGCCCAGTTGTATCAATATCAACTGCAATTGTTTTGGAGCGCCCGGCCCGTAACTTAGGTCTTTGCTGATACTTACCAGTTTGTTGATCACTTCCTCCTGGTGATCTTTCGCTAAGCCGGCAAAAGTATTTACGTATTCAAAATATTCAGAATGTAGCTGACCCGTTCCATTAGGTTCGAATATGGCATCAAACTGCTGTTTATTTTCAGGGAATGATTTGATATAAGCCAATTGCTTTGGCTTTGAGCCCGGGTATATTTTAAGCTGCACATAAATGGTTCTTAATTTTAATGCTTCGGAGGACAACTGCTGCGCTGCCGACTGCTGAACATAGCTTACAAGACCAATAACGAAGGCAAACATGCCTTTGGAGATACTTTTCATATTCGGAGAAAAATCAGGTTATATTTTTACGACAAAAATATTGTTTGGCGGTAAATATATAAAAGATTATCCGCAGCCAAATTTCAATTATCTGAGAGTAAAAGATCGGAATTTTTATAGGCCGACTTTTCCAATTCAACCCGAAGATTTTTGAATATACGTAATGGTGCATCGGTAGCGAAACTATTGACCAGCCACGAGGGTAGTGAACCAGCCGGGTCGACATGTAAGGTATATTCAACCTGTACCTGATTTATTCCAACAGGAGTAATGATCCATTTGCCTACCGAGTTATTGATCCTTACGATGCCTGCTTTTTGCTGCATCAAACCCGGAACGGCTGGCCCATCAATCTCAACTACTTTGGTTTCCGGATTTTGTTTAAGCGTCAGATGCGCCACAAAATCTCTGTTCGCTGCCGGCCATGGTAAATTTACTTCCGAATAATAATAGAGTTCGTTTGGCGATACCCTTTTGATCAAAATACTGGAACGCATACGGTAAACCCATTCCGTTGCCGCTTTAACATCCATAATTACTGCCCCTACCTGCATAGGAGTAGCATTAAAGGAAGCTATAACTTTTAAAGCTTTTATTTTGGAGCCCGGCACTTCACTCTCATAGATCGTCACACCATCTTTTTCAGTCCGAAGCACCCATTTGCTTTGAGCTCCGGCAGGAGCCAGTTTTATCAGGGCAAGTAGCAGTAGCAGGTAAAATTTTGGTTTCATATCATTTCCCTTCCAATTCAAACGAGGCACATGCGATGTTTGATGAGCGACAAATTAAAGCAGTAAAGTGCTTCATGCGTTTCATCCGAATGTCATGTCATTCAATCGATTGATTAATTGACATTTGTTTTACAAAAGACCGGCTGTGATTAACACTACCTACATCAGTAGCTAAAAGAAGGGCGGAGTAGTGTTCTTTAAATTAAAGTGTATGCGTCCAGGCAAAGCTATCTGCTACCACCTCATTTTTCGACTGCCTGACGTGTGCCAGATAGGCTGAAGCCACCGGGGAAAGTTTTTTGCTCCTGAGCCATATCAATCGCCATTGCGAAAGAATAGGAAATCCTTCAACCGGAAGTATTTGAAGTTCACCAGTCTTTAATTCATTGCGGATTCCGATAACTGGCATGATCGAATAACCCAGGCCCGCAATAACTGCCTGTTTAACGGCCTCATTGGAAGTAAGTTCGATTTTCTTATTGACAATGATCTTGCTCCGGTCAAAAAAACTTTCCATAATAGACCGTGTTGCTGATCCCTGCTCGCGATAGATCATCGGCAATTGCGTAAATATTTGTTTTTTATATTTTGCGGAGGGCAAAATATGATCACGAGCCCCTATCAGGTAAAGTTTATTCTCCAGCAGCTTTTCTTCTTCCACATTCAATTTATCGGGCAAAATGGAAACAAGCCCAAAATCGATCTGGTTTTCTTCAATACTTTTAATGACACCGGCTTTATTGGTCACATCCATCGTGAGATCTATTTGCGGGTGCTTTTTGAGAAAATCTGATAAAAAATAAGGCATCACATATTTCCCCGTCGACACTACTGCGATCCTTAGCCTGCCGGATAAAATGCCTTTAAAAGCCGCCGTTTTGTAGTCGATCTCCTGTACCTGTTGCAAAATTTCTGTAGCTATCGCTGCGATCTCGTTGCCGAACTCGGTAATATGCAATTGCCTGCCCACCACTTCAGTAAGTGGAATGTCGAACTGATCCTGAAAATTTTTTAGTTGTATAGAAACGCCGGGTTGCGTTAAAAACAGCTCATTAGCTGCCTTGGTGACGCTTTTTGTTTGTACTACTTTGACAAAAACCTGTAGTTGATGCAGGGTGTAATTCATAATTTTTTGTTATGTCAAACATAATAATTATAAATAAAAATTTATATGGTTTTTAAAATAGGTTTGCGACAGTTCAAAATCCTCTAAAAAATTTAAACACATGACAGCAAAATTACTACTCGACAATTTAACCAACCCTGCACTGCTATTTTTCTTTCTTGGAATATTTTCTGTCAGGGTAAAAAGCGACCTGGAAATACCAGCGGATGCTTCAAAATTTATTTCTCTTTACCTGCTATTTTCCATCGGTTTTAAAGGTGGGCAGGAACTCGCCAAAAATAACCTTTCCGCCGAGATCATTTATTCGATCCTATTTGGCGTCGCCATTGCTGTTCTTATCCCTTTTTATACCTTCTTCATCTTAAAGAGACGACTGAGCATTGAAGATTCAGGAGCCATTGCTGCAGCGTATGGCTCAGTAAGCGCAGTTACCTTTGTAACGGCAGGCGTTTTTCTGGAAAACCAGCATATCATCTTTGGTGGTCATATGGTGGCAATCATGGCAATGATGGAAGCGCCTGCTATTATAGTTGGTGTTTTATTGATACGCTATTTTAACAACCAGGGTACTAAAACACCAATTAAGCATATCATATATCATTCGTTCAGTAATGGGAGTGTGTTGCTGATCCTGGGAAGCCTGATCATCGGTTATTTCGCAACCGAAAAACAAGCATTGGATATCAAACCTTTTACAACCGATATCTATAAAGGATTCCTTGCAATTTTTCTTCTGGATATGGGTATCATTTCAGGCAGGAAACTGGATGGGTTGCTTAAAGCCGGATGGTTCCCCATCATGTTTGCCCTGGTCATACCGCTGATCAACGGATGCGTTGTTGCATTGTTGAGCGGGTCAATAACACATGATACAGGCAACAGGTTCATACTTTCGATTCTTGCTGCAAGTGCTTCCTATATTGCAGTACCGGCAGCGATGAAGATAGCGGTACCAAAAGCCAATCCGGGGTTATTCCTGCCAATGGCACTGGCTATAACCTTTCCATTTAATATCACACTGGGGATGCCCATTTACATGACCATTATTCAACACTTCCTATAATTAACAACAAACCAATTTTTATTGATTATTCAGAAAGCAGGAATATGATGGATAGTAACACATTCAAATTGATCGAGGGCGTATTTAACGCCCGCGATGCTCAATTACTGGTACTTAATTTTTATAATGAAAAGATCATGTACCACAACCGGGAATTACTCGCGTTAAAAATTAAAAACATTGAAAATACCGCGCAAGTTGAGTCAAAACTCGAATCCCTCCAAAGCGAAAAGGATCGTTTTATAGCTTATCTGCGAACTTTTACAGACGACCGAACGCGGTTTGAACTTAAAGGTTCGATACAGATAATTCCGGCAGATAGTTGAATATTTTGATTATTGTTCGCCGCACTAACGTTGCAAGGCTGGTTTTTGCTATTTTTATGAAAGATAAAACGTAAAAATGCCGAAAAATATAAAACTTGTACTGTACCTGCTTTTTATGGGCTCTTTATCTTTCGCCCAGGAAAAAAAGATAGCCGATCAGATCGATACAAAAAGTTTCGATCCCTCAACGATGCTTTGGTACAATTCACCCGCCAAAAAATGGGAAGAAGCATTGCCGGTAGGAAACGGAAGGCTTGGTGCAATGGTATTTGGCAAAAATGGCGAGGAAAGAATTCAGTTGAATGAAGATACTTATTGGACCGGCGGCCCCTATTCAACCGTGGTTAAAGGAGGTTATAGAGTATTGCCAAAAATTCAAAAGCTGGTTTTCCAGGGGAAATATCTCGAGGCACATAATTTATTCGGCCGAAATTTAATGGGTTATCCCGTTGAGCAGCAAAAATACCAAAGCCTGGGAAATCTGGTTTTCTTTATGCATAATGAAGATTCAGTAACGAACTATAAACGGTGGCTCGACCTGAAAACCGGTATCACCAGCGTATCTTACCAAACAAAGGGCGTCACTTATACCAGGAATGTTTTTGCCTCGGCTCCAGACCAGGTGATCGTTGTCCGAATAACAGCGGATAAGCCGGGAAGTATTTCGTTATCCGTAAATCTGCGTGGTGAACGGAATCAAACCCATTCAAATTACGCTACAGATTATTTCAGGATGGACCCCGACGGTCAGGCCGGCCTGAAGCTGACAGGCAAATCGGCCGACTACATGGGCGTAAAGGGGCGCCTGAGGTATGATGCGCGCGTTAGAGCAGTCGCGGAGGGCGGATCAGTAAAAACCGAAGGTGTCGATCTGGTCATTGACCATGCCAATTCGGTCACCTTGTTTTTTACTGCAGCAACAAACTTCGTGAACTATAAAAATGTATCCGCCAACGAACATGCCCGGGTATTGGCTTATTTGGCAAAAATTAAAAACCGAAGCTATGCATCGATCCGCAGCAGAGCGGTTGCCGATTACAAAAAATACTTTGACCGCGTTTCACTTAAACTGGATACCACAGCAAACTCTTTCTTACCAACTGATATCAGGAAACAAAAAATCCAGGACCATGCCGACCCGGCATTAGCTGCGCTGAGCTATAATTTTGGACGGTACCTGATGATTGGCTCCTCGAGACCGGGCACACAGCCGGCTAACCTGCAGGGTATATGGAACCAGGATATGAACCCGGCCTGGGATTCAAAATATACAACCAATATCAATACGGAGATGAATTACTGGCCGGCGGAATCAGGTAACCTTTCGGAATGTGCCTTACCACTGTTTCAAATGATCAAAGAACTGCAGGACCAGGGGAGCCAGGTTGCCCGGGAGCATTATGGTGCCAGGGGCTGGGTCTTTCATCAGAACACCGATATCTGGAGGGTAGCCGCGCCGATGGACGGCCCAACCTGGGGCACATTTACTGTTGGTGGAGCCTGGTTGTGCACACACCTTTGGGAACATTACCAATACAACATGGATAAATCGTTCCTGAAGCAGGCCTACCCCGTAATGAAAGGTTCTGTACAATTCTTTATGGACTTTTTGGTAAAACACCCCAATGGTAAATGGCTGGTCACCAACCCTTCAACTTCGCCCGAAAATTTCCCTGATGGCGGAGGCAACAAGCCTTATTTTGACGAGGTAACGGCAGGATACCGGGAAGGAACAACGATATGTGCCGGATCATCCATAGACATGGAGATCCTCCACGACCTTTTCGGCTATTTTATTGAGGCATCGCATATTTTAGGAATACAGAGCCCCTTTATCGAACAAGTAAAGTCGGCCCGTGCAAAGCTGGTGCCGCCACAAATTGGATCTGACGGCTCGCTGCAGGAATGGACCGACGATTGGAAGTCGCTGGAAAAGAATCATCGGCATTTTTCTCACCTGTATGGCTTGTACCCCGGAAAGGTATTATATGATGAAAGAACACCTGAATTGATAGAAGCCTATAAAAAAGTGCTGAACGAGCGGGGCGATGGCGCAATGGGCTTTTCGCGAGCCTGGAAAATGGCGCTTTGGGCCAGATTAAACGACGGAAACCGTTCTTATAAAATTTACAAAGGGTATCTGAAAGACCAGTGCTGTTCGTCGCTGTTTGCGCTATGCGGAAGCGCTTTACAGGTAGATGGTTCCTTGGGCCTCAGCGCCGCAATTACAGAAATGCTGATACAGTCGCAGGATAAGTTTATCAGGCTATTGCCTGCCTTACCGGATGCCTGGGCCAACGGTTCGTTCAAAGGGGTGTGCACCCGGGGGGCGTTTGAGTTTAACTATTCATGGCATGATAAACAAATCACATCACTTCAATTGTTATCAAAAGCCGGAAAAATTTGCAGGATCGAATACCGGCCCGGAGCCAACGTTACCTCAAATGGCTTAGCGGTGGCGCATAAAGAATTACCTGGCGGCATTATTGAATTCCATACCGTTAAAGGCCAAACCTATGTCATCAATTAATGAAAAAATATTTTAGTTAATTTCAATTAAAAAATCATTTGGATGAGCAGCTTCCCCAGTATTTTCAATGATGTGATCGGACCCGTTATGCGTGGCCCTTCAAGCTCGCACTGTGCAGCAGCACTACGGATCGGACGTTTATCACGCGACCTGATGGATGGACAACTCCATGATATCCTCATTGAATTCGACCCGAACGGTTCGTTGGCGACAACTCATAAAAGTCAGGGTTCGGATATGGGATTGTTTGGTGGCTTCCTTGGTTGGGACGCTGACGATGATCGGCTGCCTGAATCCGAAAAATATTTGGCTACTGCCGGGATCAACTATACTATCGTCATCAGGGATATAGCAGCGGACCATCCAAATACCTATAAATTAACTTTAAGCAATTCGAAAGAAACCCGGCAACTTACTGCCATTTCAACAGGCGGCGGCATGATCGAGGTCATCAATATTGATGGCAACGAGGTAAACATGGCAGGCGATTATGTGGAAACACTGGTCTATTGCGGTTCATCCTATGAAACAATCCTATCCTACTTAAATAATACGATAGCATTTGATGATATTATATGCCATAGCAAGGGAAAACCATTTATTGAAATAAAATCGCAGGCTTTACCCGGCGAGCATATTTATAAAGAATTGCTTGCGTTGCAGGAAGTTGAGGCTGTAAAAATTTTAAAGCCGGTACTTCCCATCATGGCCAGAAAAGCTTTGAACGTACCCTTTATCACTTGTGATGAAATGATGCGTTACAATGAGGGTAAAAACAAAGCGCTTTGGGAATTAGCAATAGATTATGAAAGCACGCGCGGTAATATATCCCATAGCGAGGTATTTGATAAGATGCGGCATATCGCAAAGATCATGGCAAACGCCATCGATACAGGCCTCAAAGGCACTAAATATGACGACCGGATACTAGGTAGTCAATCGCCTTTATTTCAGGAAAACATGGTGGCCAATAAACTAATTGGTGGAAATGCCATTAACCGGGTTATTCTGTATGTGTCGGCCATAATGGAAGTTAAAAGCTCAATGGGTGTTATTGTTGCCGCCCCTACAGCAGGCTCATGCGGAGCATTGCCGGGTGCTATTTTTGGCATCGCCCATAGCCTTGATCTGACAGAAGACGAAATAGTTAAAGCTTTACTTGCAGCCGGTTTGATCGGTGTATTTATTGCTGCGCACGCTACCTTTGCTGCTGAAGTTGGCGGTTGCATGGCCGAAACCGGTTCGGGTGGCGGGATGGCCGCGGCGGCGCTTGTTGGTATGCATGGCGGAACCTTGGCGCAAGCTATTTCGGCAGCCTCTATTTCCCTGCAAAATTCATTGGGCATCATCTGCGACCCTATAGGTAACCGTGTAGAAGCACCCTGCCTCGGCCGTAATGTAATGGCAGCTACCAATGCTGTCTCCTGTGCAAATATGGCTTTATCAAATTACGAGCATCTGATCCCGCTGGATGAGGTGATAGAGACCATGAAAGCAGTTGGTGATCAGATTCATTACACACTTCGATGTACCAACCTTGGTGGATTATCAACCACCAATGCTGCTAAAAAGATCGAAGCATTGCTGGAGGAAAATTCAGGCAGTATGTTTAAGAGTTGTTGATACTGGCGAGTTTAATAAAGATGCGGGGTTTGCTGTTACAGGCCACCTTTCCCATTGTATAATTTGACCGGGCCATCAAGCGTAACTTTCAGCACAGTTACGTATTTGTCCTGAACTCCTTTTGGAACTTCGATATAAACCAGTCCCGGCACTTTACTCCAGGATATTTTGCCAACGATCTTGTATCCTAATTTCGCTCCCGAACCAAGCACAGTCACGTTTTTAATATTATTTAGCAAACCTTTAAGGGTAACGTTGCCGCTGATATCGCCCTGCAAAAACAGGTATAAAACAGACCCATCTTTAGCAAGCGTGGTCGGACCATAGAAATGCCCTTGCGGGATTCCGGCGACCGTATTAAAAATTGCCTCCCCGTTTCGTTGGTTCCAGGCACCAAGTTCTTTAAGTACGTTAACATCCTCATCAGGAATGGTGCCGTCGGCCCTGGGCCCGATATCCAATAACAGGTTACCTCCGTTTGAAACCACATCAGTAAAAATGGTGATAACTTCGTAAGGCGTTTTCCATTGGGTATCATCAGGATGATAGCCCCAGTTATTGTTAACGGTCATGCAAAGTTCCCACCAGGCAAATGAAGGGCGGGATACAGGGAAATTTTGTTCGGGCGTCTGGTAATCTCCATAGCCCTGCAGCCTGCCATTAATGATCGCATTTTGATTACTTTTTAAGATCAGGTCGCGCACCTTTGATGCCTCCCATTCTTCGGCGCTATGTTCCCAATCGCCGTCAAACCACCACAGATCAGGTTTGAACTTTTGTCCGATCTCGACAATTTGCGATTGAAAAAAAGTACGAAATTGATGCCAGCGGCCATAATCATCAGTCAACTTATAACGCGAGCTATCCTTGGTAAACCCCGTATAATTTTTATTCGACCAATCGAGCAACGAGAAATAGGCCCCGCATTTGATACTCCTTTTCCTTAGAGCGTCGAAAAGTGGTGCGATCAAGTCTTGCCGGGCTGGCGTCGATCTGACAATATTCAAGCTATCTACTTTTGAATCATATAATGCTACGCCATCATGGTGTTTAGTGGTTACAACAGCGTACCGTGCGCCACTTTGAGCTATCAGATCCGCCCAGTAATCAGGGTCATAACTCTTCAGCGTAAACCCTTTCAACTGCTTCATGTAATCCTTGTAGCTTATCTTTTTGTTATAAAAGCTCCACGATTCGTCGATCCCGTTAACAGCATAAATACCTTCATGAATAAAAATACCCAGTTTAGCATCAGCAAACCATTGCATCTTATTTTTAAAAGCGGCCGAATCGGTGATAGTTAACTGGGCATGTGCCAGTAAAATGAAGTGAATTAAAATTATTGTTAGCAGCAATTTAATTTTCATATCCAAAACTATAAATAAGAGCGCGAAAGACATCAAGAGTAAGGATCGACTTTCAAAATATATTTTCACCCCAACCCCAGCGTAAATTGATTTGAGCCGTGGCGGTGTAATACAAAAAGTGGGTAAGGCCTACATTTTGACTACATCATTGATCGTTTTGGATACTTGCACTCTCCCGCGCCTACCGACTTTTGTTTCAACAAATAAAACACAAGCAAAATGAAAATTATTCTAACAGGTTCCATAGGGAACATAGGCAAGCCGCTAACCATATCGTTGGTTGCAAAAGGTCATCAGGTGATCGTAATTACCTCTAAAGAGGCAAATCAAAAAGAGATCGAAGATTTGGGCGCAATAGCTGCGGTAGGCTCGATCGATGACGTTCCCTTTTTAACTAAAACATTTACCGGTGCAGACGCAGTTTACACAATGATGCCACAATTCGCCCCAAAAATTGCTGAAGATCCAAATTTTGAAGCGCGGGAAGAGGCAAAAAGAATTTGTACAAATTATCTCAACGCTATTACTGCCTCAGGTGTAAAACGAGTTGTACATTTAAGCAGCATAGGCGCTCATTTAGAAAAAGGGAACGGTTTATTGGCCTTTCATTTTTATGCAGAGCAAACGCTTAAACAACTACCGGCAGATGTAGCTATAACTTTCATGAGACCGGTAGGATTTTACTATAACCTTTATGATTTTATGGATATCATCAAAGGGCAGGGCTTCCTGAAGGGCTTTGCAGGCAAAATAATGAGCTTACGGTTTTATGGTTTAAAGGGACTTTTACAGGGAAAAAATGGATTAATACTTTCAAATTATGGCGGTGAAGATAAAATGCCCTGGGTTTCGCCAAAAGATATTGCATCTGCTATAAGTGAAGAATTGGTTATGCCGGCAAATGGCATTAAAATATGTTATGTAGCAAGCGAAGAACTTACCTGCAATCAAATTGCCAGTATCCTGGGAGAGGCCGTTGGGAAACCATATTTAAAATGGGGCACCATTAGCGACAAACAAATGATGAGCGGCTTAAAGCAATTTAACGTGCCGCTGCACCTCGCAAACGATATAACCGAAATGAATGCAAGTATGCGCAATGGCGGTATCTTATTTAATGACTACTACCAGAACAAGCCGGTATTAGGCAAAGTTAAAATGAAAGATTTTGCAAAAGATTTTGCAGTAGTTTATAACCAGAAATAACTAAATTGTAATATGGCGAATCAACCACCCTACCGGATCAAAACTATAAGTCAGTACCATTACATACTTGATCTGCCAAAACCCGAGCATCCTTTAATAAGTGTGATCGATCTGGCAAGTTTTAAGCAGGCTACGATCAGCGAGCCGCTATCTCTGATCTATGATTTTTACTGTATCTCTATGAAAAGGGATATCAATTTTAAACAAAAATATGGCCAGCAGCAATATGACTTTGACGAAGGAATAATGTCGTTTATAGCACCCGGTCAGGTATTTGGGATTGATATTGATGAAGATTCAACGTTAAAACCTTCAGGATGGATGCTGCTCATCCATCCTGACTTTCTATGGAATACACCTTTGGCTCAAAAAATAAAACAATTTGAATATTTCGATTATTCGGTTCACGAAGCACTTTGCTTGTCTCAAAAAGAAGAAAACATTATTAATGGCGTCATACAAAACATCGAGCAGGAATACCATTCAAATATTGATAAATTAAGCCAGGGTATCATTATTGCTCAATTGGAGGTATTACTCAATTATTCTGAAAGATTCTATCAGCGTCAATTTATAACCCGGAAAATAAGCAGTCACAAGATCCTTGAAAGTTTAGAGCGCATCCTGAATGAGTATTTCGAAAAAGACGATCTGATCAAAAACGGTCTTCCAAGCGTAAACCATATTTCAGAACAATTAAATGTGTCACCAAATTATTTGCGCGGCTTGCTCAAAACATTAACCGGATTGAACACACAACAACATATTCACGAAAAGTTAATTCAAAAGGCTAAAGAAAAATTATCAACCACAGATTTGTCGATCAGTGAAATTGCTTATGCGCTTGGTTTCGAACATTCACAGTCATTCAGCAAATTGTTCAAAACAAAGACTAACCTTTCTCCATTAGAGTTCAGACAGTCGTTTAATTGACCCTGAAATTTGTATTGCCAAGCCGAATAACCCTGTACGAAAGGTCAAATTTTGCTAAAATAAAAAAGCAGGCAAATGTACTTTACCTGCTTTTTTCGATGTCGAATTTTGACAACGTTATACTTGCCGTGATGGTCGTTCTAATAAAACAACTGGCTGATAGAATCTAAAGGATTGTTGGTTTTTGGCTTCATTCCAAGGAATTTTTGAAGCTGGTTTTTTAGCAAAATACCCGCAAGTTTACTTTTCAGCGTCGCAAACAGGGAGCCTTGCTTTTGGGTATAGGATGCCGGGGCGCTTTGTTGCAAGCCCATGATTTGCGATTTGCCGGTTAGGTAGTTAGTTACCGCATCAGTTACTGCTGGTTTTTGAGCCGCCGTAAGATTCAGCCCTGGACTTAATTTCCCCATGATCGATGAAGCCAGGCTCGATACGTCAAAACCTTTTGCACTTGCTACACTTTTAGCTTTATTTAACAGGTCGCCAACCTGACCGTAAGACGATTTGCTGATAGAAATGCCGGCTAAAACGACTAAGATTACAATTATTTTTTTCATGTTTTTTTCTTCAAAATTAGAAATAGGAACCTTAAAACCAAGCGCAAATTCGTTTTGTTATTTTAGGTATTTGAATCAGGCGAATGAACCTATCGTGTAAGAAAAACTGGTATCGCTAGCGAAGCGTAAGTGTAAGAGCAGCATATCCTCTATGCAAACAGGTATCCCATAAAAAAAGCAAAAAGCCTTACTTTGTTTAAGACTTTTTGCTTATAAAACCGGATGAATTTCGAATTAAATTATTCGTTTTAGCTCGGGTCAAACTCTACGATCCATTCAATGCCATATTTGTCTCTTAACATACCGGCGTAAGTACCCCATGGACTATCGTCTATTGGTCCTTCAATCGCACCGTTAGCTGACAAACCGTTGAATATTTTGTCAGCTTCTTCCCGACTTTCAGCACTAACAAATATTTTCGATCTATTTTCATTTTCGCTTACTCTACCTATGAAAGAAGGAACGTCATTAGCAATCAACAGGTTGTGTTTGCCAATTGGCAAAGCGATCTTCATGACCTTGTTTAATTCATTTTCCGGTATTGGAAAATTATCACTTGCCAGATCCCTGAAACGAATGATCTTTTTGAATTCTCCCCCAAAAACTGATTTGTAAAATGTGAATGCTTCCTCGGCATTTCCGTTGAAGTTGATCCATGGGTTAATTGTGCTCATAATTTTAATTGTTAAATTGATGGTGATTTTTCTTTTGATATATTTTTATGATAAGGTTGCCAACAGCTCTTCCAGGTTTTGCAAAGTTGCCGTCATCCCGGTATTGAAGCCCATTTCTATCATCTTCTCCAGGCGTTCTCGCGATTCATTGTAAATAGTTATACTTACTGTAGTTTTTCCTTCATTTTCACTGAATGCGTAATTCCAATCAGAACCCGGCAATTGGGGGTTTTCATATTCATCGGAAAAAGTGTTATATGTCTTAAAGTTTGTTTTCGGAGTAATAGAAGTAAATTGGTGAATCGACCAATATTCATCTCCATCGGGACTGATCATCGCATAAAATCGCCTCCCGCCCTCTTCAAAATTCATAAGCTTTGTTTTGGCCCGCATTGGCGCAGGTGCGCTCCATTGGTCCAGCAGTTCGGCCTTTGTAAAGGCATCCCAAACTAACGAATGACTCGCTGCAAATTCCCGGGTTATGTAAACCGTTTTCGCTTCTTTGTCAACGTTAAAATCAAATAGCAAGTTGCTGTTCATTATTTCTCGTCTTTAATATTCGCTAATAGTTCATCCAGTTGGTTAAATTGAATCTCCCATTTTTGTCTGAATTGGGCCAACCAATAGTCAAATTCCTGCATCTTTTTGGCGTTAAAATGGTAATAGATCTCGCGGCCACTTTGCTCAGGTTTAATCAAATCACATTCATTCAATACTTTGATATGCTTTGATACGGCCTGCCGGGTCATGTCAAATTTTTCGGCCATAGCATTTGGTGTTAATGCCTGGATGGCAATCAAAGTTAAGATCGCCCTGCGCGTTGGGTCAGCAATTGCCTGAAAAATATCCTGTTTCATTTTATCCTGTCTAAATATGCAACCTTAAGGTTGCAAACCTATGTGCAACTTTTTAGTTGCGCAAATTTATTTTAAATTATTTTTTAGAGTGGCGATGGAAGGCGTTTTAGCGGTTTTCAAAGTACCCTTTAAAAAGCAAACTAATTACATTTAATTGCTTTTTATCGAATTCTCTTCATTGACGAAAGTTGTAATTGGAATCTAATTATCTAATACAAAATAGCCAAAATTTAAAGCGATAATTATTATCCAAAATCGGTATGGGTTCGTATTTTTCATCAATATTTTATATTATTATTACATATTGATTAGCAAGACCGAACGCTTAAAGCCCTAATATGCAGCAGATCTCGCCTGGAAATTCCAAAAGATCATTGGTTCCTATTATCGCTGCATCTACTGTCGGGGCGCTTTTCGAGTTTTATGATTTTTATATTTTTGGCAGCCTTGCTACAATCATCTCTACAAAATTTTTCCCGTCCGGTAATCCTACTGCAGCCTTTTTAGCAACTTTGGCCACTTTTGCCGCAGGCATGCTGGTACGGCCATTTGGCGCTTTGTTTTTTGGTCGTTTAGGAGATATGATCGGCCGAAAGTTTACGTTCATGCTAACTATAGTGCTAATGGGAGGCGCAACATTTGCCATTGGCCTTACACCAGCTTACCAAACAATCGGCTTCTGGGCTCCAATTATCGTACTTACGCTAAGAATATTACAGGGACTGGCCATAGGCGGCGAATTTGGCGGCGCTGCGACTTTTGTGGCAGAGCATTCGCCGGTAAATAAACGGGGATTCCTGACATCCTGGATAACATTTACGGGTGGTTTTGGCATTGTGGTCGCATTTGCAGTTATCATGGCAACAAAAAATGCTGTGACCCTATCAGATTGGGAGAGCTGGGGATGGCGTATTCCTTTTCTTGTTTCCAGCATATTGGTAGTAATATCGGTTATTATCAGGAAAAATATGTCGGAGTCGCCTTTGTTCGCAAAAGCTAAAGCCGAAGGCAAAACCTCGCGCAACCCATTGAAAGACTCGTTTGGTAATAAGGAAAATTTGAAAGTGGTTTTGTTAGCCATCTTCGGCTTAACTATCGGTATTGGCGTTGTAGGCTACTCTACCACTTTTTTTCTACAAAGTTTCATGGTCAAATTTATGTTTGTTGATTATGACCAGGTCAACCGGCTATTAATTATTGGTATAACCTGCGGCACTCCGCTTTACATGTTCTTTGGTTGGCTGTCCGATCGTGTCGGTAAAAAGCCAATATTGATGATAGGTCTGTTTTTAGGGATAATTGGCTTCCGACCGGTTTTCGATCTTATTTACCAAACTGGTGATCTTCAAACAAAAACAGAGAATCCTACAGCTACGTCCCTTAATGTAAAACAACAAAGTTTGCCGGATAAAGATCAGCTCACCATATCTACAACACAGCGCTATTATACCGACGGCACTATAGTAACTGAAATAAAAAAGGAAACGCCTCACAACATTTATCCGGATATTCAAAGAGTTATAACACTAAGCTCGCACGATGAAATAAAAATTATTTTTTATGTGTTGTTGCTGATGATCGTAGTCTCGATGGCACACGGTGCTTGTGCTGCATTTTTAGTGGACATGTTTCCCTTAAAGATCCGTTATACCTCTTTGTCAATGCCCTACCATATAGGTTTCGGCATTTTCGGTGGTCTGGCGCCGGTAATATCAGCTTATTTAATAGCCAGAGCCCATTCGAATCACAGTCCGGATTATTACCTCGCCGGCTTGAACTATGCAATTATTATGATGTGTATCAGTTTGGTGATAGGAACTATATACCTCAAGGAAAACGGTTCAGAGCGGGTGAAGCCTTTAAAAATTCCACCTAACATGAACAAGCTCAAAAGAATGCTTGGTTTGGTTTGGATATTACTTGGGCTAATTTTCTCCTATTGGGGAATTGTTGTATTAGGCATTCCCCAAATAAAGACCGGCAAGCCCGACGACTTGATATTTGGCGCTATTGTTTTATTTGTTGTTACGCCCATCATCGCCGCCGGCTTGATCACTTTTGGGAAATATGCTTTGCAGGGGGAATATGATGACAAAACGACTTTATAATGCCTGAAATTTTGTTAAACAAAAAGCATTTCGGATGTGTAGACAATCGCAGCAATGGTACTATGAGTAATCCGATTGTTATAGTCGTGAACTAAACTAAAGATAAAGCTGCACCATTTTTTGTCAGTTGCGCGGGTTATGTGCGTAGCCTCGCCATTTATAAAATTGGTGGCGTATGCCTTTCCAACCCAGCGTTTCACTAAACTCATAATTATCGTCCATAAACGGATCGGCCTCGCCAATAACGAGCAACATGTCAAGGCGGCGGATGCTGCTCAATAACCATTCGTCATGCATATTTGCCATATATTGACGGGGCATGTTAAAATAAATATTCTCGTTAAAGTAACCGTCAAACAGGTCGCGAAAATATTGAACCGGGCGGGTAAGGTCGTACCTCCCGCTCATACAAACTAACTTATTGAAAAGGTAGGGGTATTTTAGCGCAATATTGGCGGCATGGTAAGCGCCCAGACTACAACCGGCTGACACGAAATCATTATCCGATTTTCTACTACGCATCAACGGTAGTACTTCATTAATAATGTATTGCTCGTATTGAAGATGCCGGTTGATCTTTGCCTCGGGATGCAGCCATCCATTGTACAAACTCTCGCAATCTATGCTATCAACACAAAAAAGCTGTAATTCACCCCGATCTATTCGGTCGGCGAGGGCAGAAATAATACCCCAGTTCTCATAGTCATAAAAACGGCCCATACGCGGTGGGAAAAACAATACCACGCTGCCGGCATGACCAAAGACCAATAGCTCCATGTCTCGTCCGAGGCGATCACTATACCACCGGTGATATTCCCTGTTCATAGGCAAACCTATTTAAGGGCAAAAATCCGGTTCTAATATTAACCAGACAGCAAAAAACGGTTAACTAAATATTATTTAACAATGAGTTTTGAATGATGTTTGTCCAAAGTTGGTAGCCTTGTTTGCTCAGGTGGAGACCGTCATTTTCAAAATATTCAACTTTAGGATAGCCGTTTTCATTGAGCATAGCGCTGTAAATATCTATCCAGGTCCAGTTTGGGTGATTGTTTTTAATTTCATCCGATATCAATCCATTGGTAAAACTGAACTGACTAATCTGGCCCCAACGGCTGATGCTTGGCTTTAATGAGATGAAATAACAAGGCAGAGCACCAAAGCGTTTGTTTACCCGTTCAGCAAATTGCTGGAAGAAGAGAAATATCTCTTCGGGATGCCGGCCATCGCCAAGGTCGTTATCTCCGGCATAAAGAATTAGCCTTTCAGGTTGATAACCGACCATGACCCGATCGAAGAACCAGGTACAGGCAGCCAGGGTCGATCCACCAAAGCCCAGGTTGACAGGTTTGTAACTACTAAAGTCACTAGCCAGACTATCCCATAACCTGATAGAAGAACTACCATAAAAAAGGGTTTGCGGCTGGAAGTTTATTTCAGCGCGCAGCTTTTCCAGGCGTTTTATTTCCTCTTCATACCAAAACATTTCTTTCAGGTATTAATTGTAGTTACCTTTAAAACAAAAGCCCCGTCCCAATATTGATGTGGACGGGGCTGTGCTCCTGAGGCTGGGCTCGAACCAGCGACCCTCTGATTAACAGTCAGATGCTCTAACCGGCTGAGCTACTCAGGAATCTACTTTCCGGTTTGGAGTGTGCAAAAGTATGCGTTTCATATCAAATTTACAACGCTAGTTTGAAAAAAAGCATCAAATTGTTGACTATGAATAAGTTCTTATTAATAATTGAATGATTAAACCGCGTACTTCGCTTTCAGTTTTTCAATTATTTCAGGATATAACTTAAGCGATTGAAAATATTTTTTGGATTTCATCTTTTTTATGTGTGATTCGATATTTACAGCCTGCTTCCTATCAAGACACTCAATAAAATAATAAACTTCCCAGGGAATACCCACCTTCGTTGACGAGCCTGCAAAGGTGCCGTTATTGTGTTGTTGTAGTCTTTGGCCTAAATTTTCCGTTTGACCTACATAATACTTTTGGGTTGATGCCGAAAAAAGTATATAAACGTAAATGATCACTAAACAAAAAAGATAAATGTCAAATTATATTTAAGAGGTTGATTAACAGTCAGATGCTCCCCCGATAGCTATCGGGGCCGGCTGAGCTACTCAGGAATCTACTTTCCGGTTTGGAGTGTGCAAAAGTATGATTTCCAGGTTAATTTCACAATATTTGCGTAAAATTTTTATAAAAAAATTCAGGGTGAGTTTATTAGTTATTGGTAGTGTGGCATTTGACGCCATTGAAACCCCTTTCGGGAAGACAGATAAAATTGTTGGCGGTGCTGCAACCTATGCCAGTTTAGCGGCGTCGTATTTTTGTGATTCGGTAAAAATTGTTGGGGTAGTTGGCGACGACTTCCCGCAGAGCGAGATCGACAATTTTAACCAGCACCATATTGATACTGAGGGACTGCAGGTAAAAATAGGCGAGAAATCGTTTTTCTGGAGCGGAAAATACCATAATGATATGAACAGCCGGGATACTCTGGTAACCGAATTGAATGTATTGGGCACCTTTGACCCTATCATTCCTGAGTCGTACCAGGACAGTGAATTTTTGCTGTTGGGTAACCTATCACCCCAGGTTCAGCAAACCGTTATACAACGCCTTAAAACACGCCCCAGGCTGATCGTATTGGACACCATGAACTTTTGGATGGACGTGGCGTTGGAAGAATTACTGGAAACCATAAAAAAGGTTGATGTACTTACCATCAATGATGCCGAAGCACGCCAACTCTCTGGCGAATATTCATTAGCAAAGGCTGCACAGCGTATATTGGAACTTGGCCCGAAATACCTGATCATCAAAAAAGGCGAGCATGGCGCATTGCTGTTTGGCGAAGGAAAAATATTTTCGGCACCGGCCCTCCCACTGGAAGAGGTTTTTGATCCAACAGGGGCCGGAGACACTTTTGCAGGTGGATTTGTGGGTTATTTAGCAAAAGTTGGAACCATCAACTTTAATAATTTAAAAAATGCCATCATCTATGGCTCGGCTCTTGCATCGTTTTGCGTTGAAAAATTCGGCCCCGAAAAACTAAAACACTTAACCCAGGCAGAAATAGCCGAGCGCGTGCAACAGTTTGTGAGCCTGTCGAAATTTGAAATAGGGTAAGCGCAGAAGGCGGGGTGCGAAATTTTTTGAATGCGAATTGCGAAATGCCAAGTCCGAAATCAATTGATTGCGGAAGGCGAAGTGCTAAATGCGAAATTAAATTTTTTTGATTGTGGAGCGCAAAAAACCCGAAGATTTGAGCACTTTTCTTACACTCCGCAGTTGACATTCCGCACTCCGCATTCAAACCAACCTTCCTATCGGTTCAAAATGTTCAAACACCCACTCGTCGTGGGGAGCGTCTACTAACTCGGTGGTTAGATCCTGGCCGGCCCAATGCTCATAATGTTTTCCGTTTCGCCATAAGCGGCTTCGGCTCACATCATAAATATTACCCTTGTATGCTACCCAAATTTCGGGTTTTTCCTGTCCATTGCGTAAAGCCAGCTGCGACCTTGTATAAATAGGTAATTCGTTCATAATTATATTTGCCTGGCGCGCCAAACATGTTGTCAATATAGTGATGCATTAGCTGCCAGCAAAAAAAAAACGAAACCCGCCAAAGCAGGTTTCGTCGCGATAATATATGATGATTGTTTATTTTCAATCTTCTTCAAAAACCGGCTTATTGATACCCTGATCATAAGCCTTAAGGTTTTTCTTCAATAATTTACGTGCAACGTGGATACGTGTTTTAACTGTCCCGATCGGAATTTCAAGTTGATCGGCGATCTCGTGGTATTTAAACCCGTCAAAATACATCGTAAATGGCTGGTAATAATCTTGCGGAAGGCGGTCCAGCGCCCTAACAATATCATCCATCACAAACTTTGCCTCGCCGCTATTGCAGGTCGAACTGAATACCAGGTTGGCCGAAGATATCTCATCAGACTTGGTAACAAATGAGCTCATTTTAACAAAACGGCGGTAATTGTTGATGAACGTATTTTTCATGATGGTATACAACCATCCTCTAAGGTTGGTGCCTTCTTTAAACTTATTATAATAAGTAATGGCTTTCAATAATGTGTCCTGTACAAGGTCGTTAGCATCATCAGCGTCCCTTGTGAAGTGCAGCGCATACGACCTCAATGAGGGTGCCTGACGTAGTACCATGGTGTTAAACTCGATCGCTGTCATTATGTTAAGTGTTTGTAGGCTCAACAAGGCAAACTTGATACCGTTATCCGGATAATGACGGCCCAAATTAATGACATAAGCTGTTCAGTTAACGAAAAACACGCTATTTTCAGAAGCAGAAATTTAACTACAAAGCACTGATAAACAGTTATTTATAATTCAAATAAAGCATGAAACACCTTGCAGAATTGCTGGCGAAACCGTTGAAAAAATAGAGCGGCAATTAATTATGAAGAAATTTTATTACGCAATGATATTGACCTCGCGTTCGAGTAAAACGCCAAATTTACTGTACACAGTGTCTATGATTTGCGACGAAAGACTGTACACTTCTTCGCCCGTTGCGCCGCCGTGATTCACCAAAACCAGGGCCTGGTTTTTCCATGTTCCGGTATTGCCGGTAATTTTACCCTTCCAGCCACATTGTTCAATTAGCCATCCGGCAGCTAGTTTGATCGAATCTCCAGCGGGATAATTAACTACATCGGGAAATTTTGACCACAAATCTTCAAACCGGGTGCGGCTAATAACAGGATTCTTAAAAAAGCTTCCGGCGTTACCAATGGTAGAAGGATCCGGAAGCTTAGAAACACGGATATAAGAAACCACCTTTGAAACATCTTTTAGCGTTGGGGCGGTAATATTTCGGTTATGGAGTTCCTGTGCGATCGCGCCATACTTTAGATTGAGGTTGGGTATTAGCGACAAGTGTAGTTTTACCGATACAATAATGTATTGATCTTTAAGGGCCCTTTTAAAAACGCTTTCACGATAGGCAAAGCCACAATCTGACTTATCAAAGGTTTTAAACTGACCGCTTGCCACCTCAAAAGCCCGGCAGCTTTTAAAAACATCGTTCAATTCAACCCCATAGGCGCCAATGTTTTGAACCGGCGATGCACCAACCGAACCGGGTATCAGGCTCAGGTTTTCAATACCTGCATAGCCCCGGTCGACACAGTAATTTACCAGGTCGTTCCAAACCTCCCCGGCACCTGCCTCTACAAAAACATCGTTATTTTGAAGCCGGCGTTCAATGCCACGGATATTTATACGGATCACCAGGCCATCAAAATCGCCTTTGAAAAGCATATTACTGCCACCACCCAGTACCAGGCGCTTCACCGCCAGCCATTGCGGATCCAGGAAAAGCTCCACCAGTTCATCCTCATGGCATATCTCCACATAATACCGGGCAGAAACATCGATACCGAAAGTATTAAAATTTTTGAGGGATATGTTTTCCTGGATTTGAAGCATGAGTTGAATGCGGATTGCGAAAGGCGAATTTCGGAATTTAATTTGGGTTTAAGAGGGCTGAAATTGGTAAAGTGAAATTGCTTATATTTACTTTAATTATGAAAATAGTCCCTGTTGTCAGAAAAGCGGTATTAAAAAATATCGATGAGGAAATGGAAGATATGCACTATTGGCTATCACGGCCCCCTGCTGAGCGAATTGCCGCGGTAACCAGGCTGATCTCAAAAAGCCTGAGTCCGGGACAACGGATGGATAAAAGCGTAGTAATTAAAAGGCAGCTTCACCCATGACCCTTGAAAAGGATTTTGAAGATTTTGTTGCTCTGTTAAACAAACATCAAGTTAACTATATGATCGTGGGCGGATATGCACTTGCTTTTCACGGAAAACCCAGGCACACAGGCGACCTTGATATTTGGATCGACATCTCTGAAGACAATGCCGAAAAAATGACTGCGGTGATTGCTGATTTTGGCATGAAGTCATTAGGTATAACAAGCGACGATTTCTTACAAAAAGGAATAATCACCCAAATAGGTCATCCACCCTTGCGCATCGATATTCTGAACGAAATTGACGGTGTTTATTTTCAAGATGCCTATATAAATAAACTAATTATCGATGTCGACGGCTTAATAATAAATTATATCGGTTTAGACGATTTAATCAAAAACAAGCAAAGCAGTGGAAGAAGTCAGGATCTGACGGATGTTAAGACGCTAAAAAAAATAAAGAAGAAAATATAAGATGTCTTCAATTTGAGTGCTATCTTTTCCTGGCTTTCAGGTATGATATAAATGCGGAATGCGATATGCGGATTTCCGAATTTTTTGGGTTTGTTAGAATCTAAGATTAGCGAAGTCTTAAAGACTTCGCAAATCTCTGCAATTTTTTGTCAACGCCCGTTACAAACAAGACCGCCTTGCACCAACCGCCCCTCTAAATATGTATCGGCCTGTTATCCGTCGCCGCCAAACAAGCTTCCCTGAAGGCTTCAGTATAAGTTGGGTGAGCATGGCTCATGCGGGATATATCCTCTGCTGATGCACGGAATTCCATCGCTACCACAGCCTCGGCGATCATATCGGCCGCGCGCGGACCAATAATATGCACACCTAAAATCTCGTCAGTAGCTGCATCTGCCAAAACTTTAACGAAACCATCCAGGTCGCCACTGGCAACTGCTCTGCCGCTGGCGCGGAATGGGAAGGAGCCGGTTTTATATTTGATGTTAGCTGCTTTTAGCTGTTCCTCGGTTTGACCTACTGCCGCTACTTCCGGCCAGGTATATACCACGCCTGGGATCAGGTTATAATTGATATGTGGTTTCTGACCGGCAATAACTTCAGCAACAAAAGTACCTTCATCTTCTGCCTTATGGGCAAGCATCGCGCCTTTAACAACGTCGCCAATAGCGTAGACACCTTTTACACTGGTTTCCAGGTGATCGTTGACGGTAATTTTGCGTCCGTGTTCTTCAACGCTAAGTCCAATTTTATCCAGGCCCAGTCCATTGGTGTATGCAATGCGACCGACAGCTACCAGGCAGTAGTCGCCGGTTAATTCTTTCTTGTCGCCATTAGGTGCATCAAAGGTTACGGTAACTTCCTTACCTTTTGCAATAGCGCCGGTCACTTTATGACCAAGGTAAAATTCCATGCCCTGTTTTTGTAATACCTTTTGAAGCTCTTTCCCCAAGCCACGGTCCATCGTAGGGATGATGGAGTCCATAAACTCAATAACAGAGACTTTTGCACCAAGGCGGGCATAAACCGAACCTAATTCCAAACCAATAACGCCGCCGCCGATCAATACCAGATGCTTAGGTACTTCTTGTAGCGTCAAAGCTTCAGTTGAAGTAATAATGCGTTTCTTGTCGATCTGAATAAAAGGCAGACTTGAAGGTTTTGAACCCGTCGCTATAATGATATTTTTGCCCGTAATTTCTGCTGTAGTTTCGTCCGGCTTTTTGATGCTGATGGTATTTTTATCCCTGAACGAACCTATACCCTGGTAGCCGTCAATCTTGTTCTTTTTAAACAGGAAGCTGATACCGGCTGTATTCTTGGCTACCACTTCAGTCTTGCGTTTCATCATCTGCGCCATATCCAGCGACAGGTTATCCAGATTGATCCCATGCGTTTTAAACGCATGTGAAGCATTGTAATAATGCTCGGACGAATCCAGCAAAGCTTTGGACGGGATACAGCCTACGTTTAGGCATGTGCCGCCATAAGTGGCGTATTTTTCGACACAGGCTGTTTTGAGCCCCAATTGGGCCGAACGGATCGCAGCCACATAACCTCCAGGGCCCGAACCGATCACGATAACATCATATTGCATAGTATTGTAGCAGATTGGTGCTCAAAGGTAAGGATTTTAGGGATTAGTGATTGGTTAACTGGTGATTTGTTAATTGGGCTTTTATATTTTACTTTTTTTAGAGAAAATGCAAGCCTCATGCCATGTGCGATACCTTCCCCTTTTCAAAAGGGCAAAGAGGAGTTTGGTGCCCTGACGAGCCACAACCATATTTTACCCAAAACTTACCACATTATACCTTTGCGAAAACAAATCACCCCTTTATCGTTATTGTTGCTAAATTTATACTGACGGATCACCTTCAAAACATGAAGAAAATACTTTTTTTAATATTGACCATAGCCTCATTTTACAATGCTGCGCAGGCCCAATTGTTAGAAGGTAAAACTAATTTTACCCATGCAGATACGTTGCGCGGAACTTTGACTCCGCTGCGTACCTGTTATGACATCAACTATTACCACCTAGACGTAAAATTTGATATCGAAAAAAAATTCATCAGCGGTAGTAACCTGTTCAGATTTACGGCGACGCAGGATTTCAAAAAACTGCAATTCGACCTGTTTTCAAACCTTAAAGTCGAAAAGGTAGTGTACAAAAAAACAATCCTGCCGTTTACGCGTGAGGCAAATGCGGTTTTTATTACCTTCCCCAAAACGATCCAAAAAGGTGCCCGCGATACTTTCAGGGTTTATTATTCAGGCAATCCTACCGTAGCAAAAAACGCACCCTGGGATGGAGGCGTTGTATATGCTAAAGACAGCACAGGGAAGCCATGGGTTGCTACTGCATGCGAAGGTTTGGGTGCCAGTGTATGGTGGCCCAATAAAGACCATCTGAGCGACGAGGTTGATAGTATGCTCATCAGCATTACTGTGCCTAAGGGCTTAAAAGATGTTTCAAACGGCAGGCTCCGAAAAGTGACCGAACTGGGTGACGGCTTTACCCGCTTCGACTGGTTTGTGGCTAACCCCATCAACAATTATGATGTTACAGCGAATATTGGCGACTACACCGAATTTAAGGATACCTACAATGGCGAAAAAGGCAAATTGGACCTTGATTACTGGGTGCTGCCGGCCGACCTTGCTAAAGCACAAAAGCAATTTCCCTTAAATGTGCCTCCGATGTTGAAAGCTTTTGAATATTGGTTTGGCCCCTACCCTTTTTATGAAGACAGCTATAAGCTGGTGGAAACGCCACACCTGGGTATGGAGCACCAAAGTGCTGTTGCTTATGGCAATCAATTTATGAACGGCTACCTTGGGATGGACCTTTCACAAACCGGCTGGGGTTTGAAATGGGATTATATAGTGGTTCATGAAAGCGGACACGAGTGGTTTGGAAACAACATTACAGCGAAGGACCTTGCCGATATGTGGATACATGAAGGTTTCACCTGTTATTCGGAAGACTTATTTATTGATTACCAATACGGAAAGAAAGCAGCTGCTGAATATGTTTATGGTTTAAGGCAAGGTATTGCAAACACTAGCCCGATAGTTGGTTACTACGGTGTAAACAAGGAGGGCTCGGAAGATATGTACCCCAAAGGCGCTGTACTGCTGAATATGGTAAGGGTGATCATCGACAATGACGACAAATGGCGCGAAATACTCCGCGGTTTGAATAAAACATTTTACCACCAGACCGTTACATATGATGATATCATCGGCTATATTGTTAAACAATCGGGTATTAGCCTTGCACCTGTATTTGATCAGTACCTGCGTTATGCCAAATTGCCTACATTGGATGTGGTTTGGAAAAACAACAAACCCTTTGTCAAATGGATAGCAGATGCCAAAGGATTTAACATGCCGGTAAAAATTAAGGTGAAAGGCGGTGAATACCAGGTAATTTATCCAACAACACAGCTACAGGAATTAAAACTTTCAGGAGCAAGTAAAGATAATTTAGAAGCTGATACTTTTGATTTTTATATCAATTTGTCGGGAATCGATAAAAGCAATTGAGGTTTAGGATAAATGATTTCAAAGCTCGGCACTATCCAATAATAAGTTATTACTAAGCAACACGATCAATAGAACATGATAAAAAAACTCTTATTTCTTAGCCTGCTGCTCGTTGGAGCAATAAGTTTCAATTCGTACGCCCAGTTAGGTACCGACAAAGAAACCTTTACCCGCGCCGATTCGTTGCGCGGCTATTTGTCGCCTTTACGCACCTGTTACGATATCAATTATTACCACCTCGACGTTAAGTTTGATATTCCGGATAAATCCATTAGCGGCAACGTTTTATTCAAATTTACGGCAACGACAGATTTTACAAAACTTCAGTTCGACCTTTTCTCAAATCTGAATGTTGACAAAGTAATATACAAGGGACAAGAAATACCTTACACCCGCGAGTTCAATGCGGTATTTATTACTTTCCCGCAAACGATACAAAAAGACAGTAAGGACGAGTTTACAGTTTACTATTCGGGTCACCCAACTATAGCTAAACGTGCGCCATGGGATGGCGGCGTAGAATACAATGTGGATTCGCTGGGTCATGCCTGGGTAAATACGGCCTGCCAGGGTATGGGGGCCAGCGTTTGGTGGCCCAATAAAGATCAGCAGGCCGACGAAGTTGACAGTGCACTGATCAGCATCAGTGTACCAACAGGTTTAAAAGATGTTTCAAACGGTCGCCTGCGTAAAGTAACCAAGCTAAAAGATGGTTATACCCGTTTCGACTGGTTTGTAGCCAACCCGATCAACAATTATGACATAGAAGCTAATATTGGCGATTATACTCACTTTTCAGATACTTTCGACGGAGAAAAAGGCAAGCTGACCATGGATTTCTGGCCATTGAGTTATAACCTCGAGAAAGCCAAAAAACAATTATTACCCAACGCCAGAAATATGCTGACCGCCTTTGAATACTGGTTTGGGCCCTACCCATTTTATGAAGACGGCTATAAACTGATCGAATCGCATCACCTTGGTATGGAACACCAAAGCGGTACAGCCTATGGCAATCACTACCAAAATGGTTATTTAGGTAATGATTTGTCCGGCACTGGCTGGGGTTTGAAATGGGATTTCATTGTGGTGCACGAAAGCGGACATGAATGGTTCGGTAATAATATTACATCAAAAGATTTGGGTGATATGTGGATTCATGAAAGTTTTACCAATTACTCGGAGTCGCTGTTCATCGACAAGTTTTATGGAAAACAAGCCGGGCAGGAATATGTACACGGTACGCGTCCAAGGATTACAAACGACCGTCCTATTGTAGGGCCCTACAATGTGAACAAAGAAGGTTCGGGCGATATGTATTATAAAGGCGGCAACCTGTTGAACATGATACGAACTATTATCAACGATGACGAAAAATGGCGTAATATCCTACGGGGTTTAAATAAAACATTCTATCATCAGACAGTTACTTATGATGATATAGTTAATTACATCAGCGATCTGTCGGGGATAAACCTGCGCCCGGTATTTGACCAGTACCTGCATTATAATAATTTGCCGATACTTGAATTTTCTGTCACTGGCAAAGGGAAACTGACAGCACGCTGGTTAGCCGATGCCAAAGGATTTAATATGCCAGTAAGGGTTAGAGTTAAGGGTGGCGAATACCAGTTCATCAAACCAACAACAAGACCAATAATAATAGATATCAATGGAGCGACGAAAGATAATATCGAAGTAGATACTTTCAACTATTATATCGGTGTGCTTGTAGAGTAGTTTTTGTTTACCGGGGTTCTTGACATTCTTGTTCAATTTTCGGTGTTCGATATGAAATATAAATTAGCTATTCGTGCAACCTATTCATAATAATCGCTGTCTTATGGCTATAAAAACTAAATAAGATGAAATTAATCAACAAAACTCTTTTAGCATGTCTGGTAATTGCCGGCATTTCCTATAGCGCTATTGCACCAGCAGCAATGGCACAACAAAAAACAGAAGATCGCCATTTATCGGGCTTCCATGCGCTTGAGGTAGCCGGGCCATTTGATGTAAGACTCTCCCAGGGTGCGACCGAATCGGTAAAAGTTGAAGCACCGGAAGAAGTGATCGGTCGTATCACCACCGAAGTTAATAACGGTGTTCTTAAGGTATACACTAAGCATAACGAAAACTTTCACTTGGGCGATGCTTTTCACCACCGCAAAATATTGGTTTATGTTACGGTAAAAGACATCAATAGCATTATGGTTACGGGATCAGGTGATGTTGCCTTTACAGAGGGTATTCATGCTGATAGATTAACCTTGCATGTGTCGGGCTCGGGTGATGTAAACGGTATGCTGGAAGTAAAAGACCTGGAAGCCGGCATTTCGGGTTCGGGTGATGTTAAACTTTCTGGGCATGCAGACAATTCACAGATCAGGATCAGCGGATCAGGCGACTATAGCGCACGCGGCCTGCACACCTCCAATACTTCGGTACATATCAGCGGATCGGGCGACGCTTCGGTGTATGTTACCGACAAATTGGATGCATCAGTTTCCGGTTCAGGTGATATCAGCTATTCGGGTAGCCCGAAAAGCGTTTTAAAATCAAAATCCGGCAGTGGCGATATTGGTGGCAATTGAGTTCATTGTTTGTGGATACTTATTAAACAAAAATGCCGCGAAATCCGCGGCATTTTTGTTTAAGGGTTAAATTAGTCAGTTCAAAAACTTGCGAGCTTTCTCCTGCCTAAATCATAGGTAACTCTAAATACTTCCTGGTTACTGGTATATCCCGGTGTTCGGTGCACACTTAGTACAAATTTACCGGTTAGCCCTTTTGCATTAAATGCATTCCACATCAGGTCGAGGCGGTCATAAAATCGTTTTGTATAAAAAGCATCTGCGTAAGTAAGCCCTTTGCCGGGTTGCCCGTCATAAAACTCGTTATGTATAGCAAAATGACCATATCCTGCATAAATATCAGACATAAACCCCGAAGA
>CAIPDP010000112.1 GCA_903863845.1 uncultured Mucilaginibacter sp.
CTCCCATCACCAAGTGTGCACTTTATTTTTACAGTCGCATGCTGCACAAATTCAAACAGGGAAAGTGGCATTTGTGTCCGGTTTACTGGTTTACAAAGAATCAATTTATCAATAAAAAACTGATGAGTCAACCCGTGAAAACACCCATTTTTACACTGCGATTTTTTTAATCGGTTATTCGAAGTAATTGCAATTCGTTGGTGACAACACCACCGTAAGCGCCGTGGTTTCTTCAAAAAAAGACAAAAAAATAAACTTATTTTTTTAGTAATATTACTTTCTCAAAAATGGAGTTACCTAACCTTACTATTGAATTATGGAAGAAAAAATAATCGATGAAGAAATAGTCTTCGATGATGATTCTGAAAGTGATGCTGAATCCTTTATAGAAATTTCAGATGTTTCGAAAATTTATACCGAACAGGGAGACCCGGAGATTGACGGGCTGTACCAAAGATGGAAAAGGGGAAAACTTGACGTCCAGCCAGATTTTCAGCGCTATTTCGTTTGGGATATCACAAAGAGCAGCAAATTAATTGAATCGGCGCTATTAGATATTCCACTACCTGTTGTCTATTTGACAGAAGAGCAAGACGGAAAGATTTACGTTATTGACGGCCAACAACGACTGACATCCTTTTTTGCTTATATCGATGGATTGTTCCCGGATAAAAAAGGCAAACCATTTAAGCTCACTGGTCTTAAAGTTTTAAAAGATTATTCGGGAAAGTTATTTAGTCAACTTCCAGAATATATACAAGACAAGGTCAGATATTGTAAAATCCGGACAATAACATTCAAAAAGGAATCAAATCAAAACCTCAAATTCGAGATTTTTGAACGGCTAAACACGGGCTCAGTTCCTTTAAATACCCAAGAACTAAGAAATTGCATTTATCGTGGCAAATTCAATAACTTAATAAAAAAACTTGCTTCAGATACTGAATTTCTAGACCTTTTGAATTTAAAACATCCAGATAGAAGAATGAAAGATGTCGAACTAGTTCTTAGGTTTTCTGCGTTTTACCACAATACACATTTAAATTACAAGTCTCCAATAATCAGTTTTTTGAATAATGAAATTGTGAGATTTCAACACATTTCTGATAGAGATTCTGAGCAATTACAAAAAGCTTTTAAAAACTCCATTTCGATAATAAAATCCTTATTAGGTGACAATGCTTTTAAGAGATATTATAAGGGGACCGATTCGAACCCAGACGGTTATTGGGAAAAATCGAGATTCAACGCCTCATTATATGATATTCTTATGGATTCTTTTGCGAGATATGATAAGAATACGGTATTCCCACATCTCGACGCTATTCGGGAGGCGTACATTAATTTAATGACGAACGATCCTGATTTCATCGATGCAATTCAAATTGGCACCAGCGAAGAAAGAAAAGTCGTACGGCGTTTCGATAAATGGAGAAATACTCTTCAGGAAATAATAGGAGAAACTAAAAAACTACCACGATGTTTTTCATTTAATTTAAAGGAAGAACTCTTTTTAGATAATCCAACCTGTGCGATTTGTGGAAATCAGATTCAACAGATCGACGACGCTGCCGTTGATCACATAGAGCAATATTGGCTGGGTGGCAAAACAATTCCAGAAAATGCTCGATTAACTCATCGATACTGTAATGCAGCAAGGCCAAGAATTGAATGATTTGATAAGACTGTAAACTCCGAACCTGGCGCGAGTATGCAGCGCTGGAAATAGCGTTGGTGTACTCGTGACCATCAAGAAATTTGAAGCAGAGCATCAAACCCTATTCTGGCGCGATGCAGCGCAGGCCAATTTCGTTGGGGTATCCTTACCCTACCTGGCGCGAGTTTTAGAGTTGGCTAAAGCGTTTGGCTAACTCGTGCCTAATGCGGTCTGAACCAGGATTTGTAGGATTTTGGGATTTGCCTGATTTCTAGTCATTCTTTAATTCTGTAAATTCTGCTTCAGACAATAGCCGCCCTGCTTCCTTGCGTTTGCCACGTCGCCCCCAAAGCGCAAACCCTGCGCAGGCTCCTCGCAATGACATGGTTTTTTTAGGCATCAGCTAACTCAGCATAATCACACGAATCAACGGTTCAGACAATAGCCGCCATGCCTCCTTGCGATTGCCACGTCGCCCCTAACGCGCAAAGCCATCGCTGGCTCCTCGCAATGACATAATTTTTTTAGGCATCAGCTAACTCAGCATAATCACACGAATCCCGGTTCAGACAATAGCCGCCATGCCTCCTTGCGATTGCCACGTCGCCCCTAACGCGCAAAGCCATCGCTGGCTTCTCGCAATGACATGGGTTTTTTAGGCATCAGCTAACTCAGCATAATCACACGAATCAGCGGTTCAGACAATATCTCCTGGGCAAAATTTGACAAAATGCCTTCCGGCCAATTATTTTTTCTTTTTGGCCCTTTTAACTGGCGAGACAGATTTGGTAATGGTTTTACCGGTGACAATAAGTTTTGGGTCTTTGATCTTAGCAAGAGAATTACTGTACGCTTCTTTTAGAAGTTGGATGATATAGGAGGTTGGAAATTCATCGGTGTTTTTAACCAGCAGGTACCGGTATTGATTGCCATTTCCCAAAAGTATTTTTTCGGGGTCTGACAAGACAGCACCGTGATAAAAACCAAAATGCACATTGCCGCTTGTTCTTCCTACAGCGATAGAGCAGAAGGTATCACCCACCTTTTCGGTAGGCGACCAACCGAATGCTACTGCATTATAATTATCATAGATCAATTCGTTTGTTTGGGGATACAGGTCCCAAACAAAGTCGCGCAGCCATAGGGCCCGCTCCCGGATGTCGGCGGAAAATGGAGCAAGAAATTCTGAAATAGCTGAACGCTCTTCTTTAGACATGCTGTACAATTTATTATAAATATAAAAAAATGTATTTAGCTAATCAATTTTGAAAGTTGGAGATTAGGGAGGCACAGAATTTCAATTTAACGAATTTTTAGCACGGCCGGAATTCTGTTTATTCTTTAATTCTGTAAATTCTGATTCAGACAATAGCCTCCAAGCCTCCTTTTCATTCCATATCCCGCCCCGCTCCCAGCCTCATCGCTTCAACAAACCATCCACGCTCCAGGAGTATTCGGGCAAACTGGCCAGCAGCAAACTTGCCGCGCTCAACGTAAACACAGAATACCCCAATGGCGAATCGATCCCGGCTGATAGTGCCATAGACACCGCAAAGCAAAAGCTGAGCAGGCAGCTGCCAATAGCTGCCCAGCGGGTAAATAGCCCGATAAATACCAGCAGGCCGAAAATACCCTCACCCAGCGTAGCCAGCACCGCAAAGGTAGGTGCAAAGCTCCCGGGCAAAAAATTAAGCACCTGATGGGTTGATGCAACGAAATGCTGCCAGTCGCCCCAGCTAACGTGTGGTTGCCCATAATGGCCCCAAACCCCGAAGCGGTCGGCCACCTCGAATAAATACGCAGAACCTATGGCTACCCTCAGGTAAACCGACGGCCATTTCGAACTGATCGTCATGCTTTTTTTGAAGCTAATTTAGGGAAAAGTTCATAGATCGTTGAACGTAGATCTTAGTTCATGGATCATAGTTCATGGGTGGGCATTGGTCATTTACTGCGCGTCATTTGCTGCGCGTCAATAGGTCATTGGACTTTCGGCTATGGACTATGGACTATGGACTATTGACTATTGACCATGATCCAGGAACCATCCCCCATGATCCAACTGCCATCCTGTCATTTTGTCGTCATACCGGTCTGACGCTCTTGTACCATTATGCCGGGTGCGGCAGCGTTTTTTCTGCCAAAAACTTGTTGGCATAAGCATTGTTAAGATAGGGTAGCAGCGTATGTATTTGCGATGCTGAAACTTTACAATAAATAAGAAAAATCAATCATATGTCTAAGATAATAGGAATCGACTTAGGAACAACGAACTCTTGCGTGGCCGTAATGGAAGGCAACGAACCGGTAGTTATTGCCAACAGCGAGGGTAAACGTACAACGCCATCGGTTGTCGCATTTGTTGACAATGGTGAGCGTAAGGTGGGTGATCCGGCTAAACGCCAGGCGATCACTAACCCTACCAAAACCATTTATTCGATCAAACGTTTCATGGGAAACAAGTTTGACGAAGTTGGTAAGGAAGTTGCCCGCGTACCCTACAAGGTAGTTAAAGGCGATAACAATACTCCGCGTGTTGAAATTGACGACCGTAAATATACCCCGCAGGAAATATCAGCAATGATATTGCAGAAAATGAAAAAAACTGCTGAGGACTTTTTAGGTACCGAAGTTACCGAGGCGGTTATTACCGTACCAGCCTATTTTAACGATGCACAACGCCAGGCAACCAAAGAAGCCGGTGAGATTGCTGGTTTAACCGTTAAGCGTATCATTAACGAACCTACTGCAGCTGCCCTGGCTTATGGCCTTGATAAGGCACACAAGGATATGAAGATCGTCGTATTCGACTGCGGTGGTGGTACACACGACGTTTCGGTACTGGAACTGGGTGATGGTGTGTTTGAAGTAAAATCAACCGATGGTGATACCCACCTTGGTGGTGACGACTTTGACCACGTGATCATCGACTGGCTGGCCGACGAATTTAAAAGCGACGAAGGTATCGACCTGCGCAAGGACCCTATGGCCCTGCAACGTTTGAAAGATGCTGCTGAAAAAGCTAAAATTGAACTTTCGAGCAGTCCGCAGACCGAGATCAACCTGCCCTATGTAACTGCAGTTGACGGCATGCCAAAGCACCTGGTGAAAACATTGACCCGTGCTAAATTTGAGCAGCTGGCCGACAGCCTGATCAAACGTACCATCGAGCCTTGTAAATCGGCTTTGAAAGCGGCTGGTTTAGGTATCTCTGATATCGATGAGATCATCCTGGTAGGTGGTTCAACCCGTATCCCTGCAATACAGGAAGCTGTTGAGAAATTCTTTGGCAAAGCACCTTCAAAAGGTGTTAACCCTGACGAAGTGGTTGCCATTGGTGCTGCTATTCAGGGTGGTGTATTGTCTGGCGATGTTAAAGATGTATTGCTGCTCGATGTTACCCCGCTTTCTTTAGGTATCGAAACCATGGGTGGTGTAATGACCAAACTGATTGAAGCCAATACAACTATCCCAACTAAAAAATCAGAGACATTCTCTACTGCATCTGATAGTCAGCCTTCGGTTGAGATCCATATCCTGCAGGGCGAACGCCCGATGGCGGCGCAAAACCGTACTTTGGGCCGTTTCCACCTGGATGGAATTCCACCGGCTCCTCGTGGTGTGCCACAGATCGAGGTATCGTTTGATATTGACGCCAATGGTATCCTCCACGTAGCAGCTAAAGATAAAGCAACCGGTAAAGAACAGAAGATTCGTATTGAAGCTTCTTCAGGTCTGACCGATGCCGAGATCAAAAAAATGAAGGATGAAGCAGAAGCAAACGCAGAAGCAGATAAAAAGGCGAAAGAGGAAGTTGAAAAACTGAACGGTGCAGACGCGCTGATCTTCACTACCGAAAAGCAATTGAAGGAATATGGTGACAAGATCCCGGCCGATAAAAAAGCTCCGATAGAAGAAGGTTTGAAAAAACTGAAAGAAGCTTATTCAGCTAAGGACCTGGCAGCCATTGATACCGCTCAGGCCGCATTGAATGCCGCATGGACCGCTGCTTCAGAAGATATGTACAAAGCTTCTGCTGAAGGTGCACAACAAGCCCCACCGGCCGGTGATGCAGGTGCAGGTCAGGGTCAAAATACCGACCATGTGACTGATGTTGATTTTGAAGAAGTGAAATAAAATATTTTTGTAATCATGAAAGCCCGCCAGGAATATCCTGGCGGGCTTTTTTGTTGAAAGGGGGGGTACGAAACATATTGCAGCGGAATGCATAAATACAACGCGGAGATTAGGAGGCACCTACGTAGCCTTTGTTTTGTGCTGTGGTTGCTATATACAGGGTACTCCTCCGGAGTGGAAATTTGGGGATTTGGTATTCTATAAACCGGGTACTCCTGTGGAGTGTTTATTTGGAGTTTAGGTTTGCTTTTAACAGGGTACTTTGCCGACTGTTTATTTGGAGTTTAGGTTTGCTTTTAAATGCGTACACCTTCGAAGTGTCAATTTTAGGGTTTCTATTAACCGGGTATTCTTCCGGAGTATTTATTCAGGGGGTAGGTTGGCGTAAAAAGAGTATTCTTTCGTAGTGTTAAATTTAGGTTTTCTAAAAAAGGTAATCCTGCCTAGTATTTAGTTTGACAATACTATTTGCTTTTTGCCGAAATTTAACCTTACGCTATTGTTCCTAGATTATTTAATCACTCCGTAGGAGTACCCTGTTTATAGCAAAAATTAAAAAGATGTTGGGCTCCGGAGGTGCCCCCTGTTTACGACATGCCTTGCTAAAAAAGCAATGCTTTCGATTAGGAGGCGCCTACGGAGCCTTTTTTTGTGCTGTGGTTGCTATATACAGGGTACTCCTCCGGAGTATTGATTTGGAGTTTAGGTTTGCTGTTAACTGGTTACTCCTTCGGAGCCTTAATTTTGGAGGGTAGGGTTTCTACAAACAGGGTAGTCCAATGGATTATTTATTTGGATTTTAGGTTTACTGTCAACAAGGTACACCTTCGGAGTGTTAATTTTAGGGTTTCCAAAAAAGGGTAACCCTGCGGATTATTTAGTTTGACAATACTATTTGCTTTTTGCCGAAATTTAACCTTACGCTTTTGTTCCTGGATTATTTAATCACTTCGTAGGAGTGCCCTGTTTATAGCAAAAATGAAAAGGTATTGGGCTCCGTAGGTGCCCCCTGTTTACGACATGCCTTGCTAAAAATCAAACAAATATCTTTCTTCAAATGGTACATCAAATTTTTCAAGAAACTCGATATATTCCTGCCGGAATGTTTTCTTTTTATGATGCATTTCCTGGTTTTGGATATAGTTAATTACGCTACCTATCTGGGAATGTGAATACGAAAATACCCCGTACCCTTCCTGCCAGCTAAACTTACCTTTGATCCAGCCTTTGCTATTAATAAAAGTATTGCTTTCAACTTTTATTTCTTTAACAAAATCGGAGATCAATACATTGGGTTTGAATCCGACAAAAATATGGATATGATCGGGCATGCTATTAATGGCCAGCATTTTAGATTTCCGGTTTTGGACAAGGGCGGTAATATATTTGTGTATTTCTTCCTTATTGGCTGACGGAATTATGCACTGTCGATGTTGAACAGCAAACACGAACTGCAGGTATATTTGTGAAAAGGTGTTAGGCATATCGAGGTAGCAATAATAAAAAAAAGTCCGGATATCACTACCCGGACCTTAAAAAAAATCACATCAAATTATCTTATGGCCACAGGTTTTCGGGGTAGGTTCCATTGGCTACCAATGCCGAAATGCTGGCTTGAACAATAGGCTTATCTTCTTTATAAGTAACACCGAACCATTTTGAAGAAGTTGGGATCACTTTAAATGCTGCCGTGCCCGATTTGATCAACTCATCTGCCGCAAGCGGGATGAAAAACTCTGCTTTCGGGTTATTCTCATTTGCTTCAACAAACTTTTTGAACATAGGTTCACTCTGTTTGAAGATAGCTGGAGTAAAGCCCCAGAAATTCATAGAAACGCGGGTGTCATTTGGCAGCGGGTGTTCGCCGGTAGCATCCTTGTAGGCTACTGAGCCGTCTTCTTTAAAGTATACTTCGGTCCGCTCATTGATCTCCACCATATTGCCCAGTTCGTCTACTTTGGCTACACCGCGTGAGACAGATCCGTAATCTGATAAAGTTTTATCGATCTGGTAGCCAATAATTGAATACTGACTGTCGGATACTTCGGTAGTAAGGAATTTTGCCATCTTTTCAAAAGCCTCGCGACCATAATAGTCATCCGCATTGATCACGCAGAAAGGCTCATGCACCTGGTTGCGGGCTGAAAGTACCGCATGCTGGGTACCCCATGGTTTTGCCCTCTCGATGGTTTTGTCGATGCCGAAAGGTTTCAGATCATAGCTCTGAAATACATAATCAGTTTCAACGCGCCCTTTCAGTTTCGGTTCGAAAATGGATTTAAACTGGTCGGCAAATTCTTCACGTATAATAAAGCTGACCTTGCCAAAGCCGGCATTGATCGCATCGTAAATTGAATAGTCGATGATCGTCTCACCGTGGGGGCCAAAGCCATCCACTTGTTTCATGCTTCCGTAGCGACTGGCCATGCCTGCGGCCAATATCAGCAGGGTTGGTTTCATGTTTTAAGGTTTTAGTTTTTCGTTTTAATTAATATTTGATTTCAACGACATTTTTGCTTAAAATGTTTTATAAATGCGATAGAAAATTAATTATTTAATATACCTGAAATCGTGATTCTCTTTTACATTAAGCAACACCTCATAAATCAGGCGGATCACATTGTCGACATCTTCTTTATGGATCATTTCAACCGTGGTGTGCATATAGCGTAAAGGCAAGGAGATCAATGCCGAAGGTACACCGTCATTCGAGTATGCAAATGCGTCTGTATCGGTACCCGTCGACCTCGACGACGCCTGGCGCTGGAATGGAATGCCAGCCTTTTCTGCGGTTTCGATCAATAATTTATTGACATTATTTTGTACTGCCGGCGCATAAGAAACAACAGGGCCTTTACCACATGCCAGATCACCCTGCGTGGTTTTGCTGATCATGGGGGTTTGGGTATCGTGGGTCACATCGGTCACAATAGCCAGGTTAGGCTTGATATGATGAGCGATCATCTCAGCACCGCGTAATCCTATCTCTTCCTGCACCGCATTCACAATATATAAGCCGAATGGCAATTTCTTTTTGTTCTCTTTCAGCAAACGTGCTACTTCAGCTATCATAAAACCACCAGCACGGTTGTCCAGAGCCCGGCCTACATAGTAACGGTCGTTCAAAACCATGAACTCATCCTCATAGGTTATTACACAGCCTACGTGGATGCCAAGTTTTTCAACTTCATCTTTGGATGTGCAACCGCAATCAAGGAAGATATTCTTCAGCGTCGGTGCTTCTTCTTTTTCACCCGAACGGGTATGGATGGCCGGCCATCCGAAAACAGCCTTTACAATGCCTTTGTCGGTATGGATGTTAACGCGTTTTGATGGTGCTATCTGGTGGTCGGAACCGCCATTGCGGATAACATAGATGAGGCCATCGCTGGTAATGTAATTTACAAACCACGAGATCTCATCGGCATGGGCCTCTATCACTACCTTGTACTTAGCTTTAGGGTTGATGATGCCAACTGCAGTACCATAATTATCTACGTAATGCTCATCGATAAAAGGCTTGATATAATCGAGCCACAATTCCTGGCCTTTCCATTCAAAACCAGTGGGCGAAGGATTATTGATATAGGCTTCGAAGAATTTTAGGGAGGATTTATTAACTACCTCAACATGTTGTTTTTTGTCGGATTTTTCAGCTTTATTTTTGGCCATTTTGCTTTATTTGGAATGCAGGACAAATATAATAAAGCTTGCGACAAAGCTTCCGATTAACAGATTTTAGCCAGGAATTTAATTTATAGTTGAATGGTTCAAATTTGAAATTTAAACATCAGATCAGGCTATTTTCCAATATCTCGTAGTCAAAACCGTTTTTGGAAAACAATTGTCCGGTATGGTTGAATTGATTTTTCTCATAAAAACCTATGGCGGATAAACGTGCGTTACACCACAATCTGGAGCCGCCAGCGGTTTTTGAGAAATCAGTGATATAGTTCAGCAATGCATTGCCGATGCCCTTACCCTGGTATTCAGGGTCGACGGCAAGTTTGCGGAATTGGAAATCGCCCGTTTTTTCAAATAGCGAAACGATACCTACCAGTCTATTGTCAGTAAAAGCCCCAAAGTGAATACCATCCTCGTCTTCCTCCATTTCCATCTCATACAGCTTTTGAGCCGGATATAAAACCTTCTGGCGCAAATGCCAGGTAAGTTCGGGGCGGATTTGTTCAATGTAGACATTCATTTTTAAAGGTATCATCAATCAAAGGCAATAATTATTAAATAACCGCCGATAGACTTCAATTTTTGGCATTTGTAAAAAAGATTCAAAGCCTTTCGCCTTTTACCTTTACCATTTCACCTTACAAAGGAATATTCCCATGCTTTTTCCTTGGATTATTCACCACTTTATTCTCCAGCATTTTAAAGGCATGGATGAGTTTGATACGCGTTTCCGATGGTTCGATCACCTCGTCAATAAAGCCGCGCTCAGCTGCGCGATAGGGGTTGGCAAAAATTTCGGAGTACATCAATTCCTTTTCGATCCATTTGGCTTCTTTATCTTCTGCTTCATTGATCTCGCGCTTGAAGATAATTTCGGCGGCACCTTTGGCACCCATTACCGCGATCTCGGCTGTTGGCCAGGCAAAGTTCATATCGGCGCCAATATGCTTGGAGTTCATAACATCATAGGCCCCGCCGTAGGCTTTACGGGTGATGACCGTAATTCGAGGCACCGTAGCCTCGCTGAAAGCATACAACAGCTTGGCGCCATTGGTTATTATAGCATTCCACTCCTGGTCGGTGCCGGGCAGGAAGCCGGGAACATCTTCAAAAACCAAAAGCGGGATATTAAAACTATCGCAGAAACGGACAAAACGTGCTGCTTTGGTAGAAGAATGAATATCCAGTACCCCGGCCAAAAAAGCAGGCTGGTTAGCAACAATACCGATACTTCGACCAGCTAATCTTGCAAAACCAACCACAATATTTTCTGCAAAGTCTTTATGAACTTCCAGGAACGAATCAGTATCGATCACCCGGCTGATTACCTCGCGAATATCATAGGGGTGCGAAATATTTTCGGGTAGCAGATCATTCAGTTCGGGACGCGATTCGTCTTTGAGCTCAAAGGGCAGGGAAGGGGCCCGGTCTTCACAATTCTGGGGCATATAGCTCAGGAGCTTTTTTACATGCTGTATGGCATCGATCTCGTTGGCACAGGCAAAATGGGTAACGCCCGATTTAGTTGCATGGGTAGTTGCTCCACCTAATTCTTCTGAAGTAACAATTTCATGGGTAACAGTCTTAACTACATTCGGACCGGTTACAAACATGTAAGAAGTGTTTTCAACCATCAAAATAAAATCGGTGATGGCTGGCGAATAAACCGCACCGCCTGCGCATGGTCCCATAATAGCGGATATTTGCGGCACAACGCCTGATGCCATGGTATTGCGGTAAAATATATCCGCATAGCCACCCAGAGACACCACTCCCTCCTGTATACGCGCACCACCTGAGTCATTTAATCCTACCACCGGAGCACCGTTCTTCATCGCCAGATCCATGATCTTGCAGATCTTTTCGGCATGGGTCTCGGATAGTGAGCCACCAAATACCGTAAAATCCTGTGAAAATACATAAACCATTCGCCCGTTTATCGTTCCATAACCTGTAACCACGCCATCGCCCGGGTATTTCTCTTTCTCCATTCCGAAGTCGGTAGAGCGGTGGGAAACCAGCATGCCAATTTCCTGGAAGGAGCCTTCATCCAGCAGGAAGTGCAGGCGCTCCCGTGCGGTTAGTTTGCCTTTTTTATGCTGACTTTCGATTCGTGCATGACCGCCGCCTGTTAAGGCTTGCTCGCGTTTTTGTTTTAGGACCTTGATCTTTTTATTCACAATACAGGTTGGTTTAGCAACAACCTGCTAAAATTAGTAATAATCGGGTAAAAGCAGGTATATGCTACTTTACTATATTTGCAGCGATGGAACACAACAATCATATTACCTACGAAGGATTGTTAGCCGGCAATAAGCAATTTATCGCCAATGCGCTGAAAGAAGATCCGCAATATTTCGAAAAGCTGACGGTACAAAATCCGCCGGTTTTATGGATAGGCTGCGCCGATAGCAGAGTGCCGGCAAATCAGATCACCAATACTAAACCGGGCGAAATATTTGTTCATCGTAATATTGCAAATATGGTGATACACACTGATATGAATATGCTTTCGGTACTCGATTATGCGGTTAATGTTTTAAAAGTGAAACATGTGATTGTAACCGGTCATTATGGTTGTGGTGGCGTTTTGGCTGCTATGAGCGACCAGCAATTCGGCTTGATCGACAACTGGTTAAGGCACATCAAGGACGTGTACCGGGTGCACGAAAAGGAACTGGATGCCATTACCGATGAAAAGGAACGCAGCAACCGCCTGGTTGAATGGAATGTGATTGAAAATGTAAACAATCTCTGTAAAACCTCTATCGTGCAAAACGCATGGAAAAGCGGACAGGAATTAAATGTGCACGGTTGGGTTTACAGTCTGGCAACAGGTGTAATTAACGATATGAATGTGAGTACCAGCAATAATGATAAGCTGGATAAGGTGTTTAAGTTTAAATAGTTGGTCATTAGTCATTAGTCATTGGTAATTTGCAAGTAGTGTAAACTATCCAATGACCAATGACTATTCCCTTATCCAAGAAATGGATACCGGTAATCCTTCGGCGGATCAAATGTTTCTTTGAGTGTACGTGGTGATACCCAGCGAAGCAAATTGATCATTGAGCCTGCTTTATCGTTAGTTCCCGAACCTCTTGCACCACCAAATGGCTGCTGACCAACTACTGCACCGGTTGGCTTGTCGTTGATATAAAAATTACCTGCTGCGTTTCGGAGGCGGTGTGTTACATCGGCGATAGCGTAGCGGTCCTGGGCAATGATGGCGCCGGTCAGTGCATAGATCGATGTTTTGTCTACGATGTCAACTACCTGGTCGAAATCCTGGTCATCATAAATATAAACTGTTAAAACCGGCCCGAATAGCTCTTCGCTCATCGTCACATAGTAAGGATCGTTAACCTTCAATATGGTCGGTTCGATGAACCAGCCTTTACTCTTGTCGTAATTGCCCCCAGTAACTACCTCAACATTGCTGTCGTTTTTAGCGGCATCAATATACTTCGCCAGTTTGTCAAAAGAAGCCTCAGTAATTACTGCATTTACAAAGTTTCCGAAATCCTCAACAGGTCCAACTTTGATCGTTGCCACATCCCGCTGAACTTTTTCTTTGATAGCCGGCCACAGTGACTGCGGAATATAAGCACGGGATGCCGCCGAGCATTTCTGTCCCTGGTATTCAAATGCACCGCGAACAAGGGCCACACCTGCAACTTCCACATTTGCGCTAGGGTGAATCAGTACAAAGTCTTTACCGCCGGTTTCGCCAACAATACGTGGGTAGGTCTTATATTTATGGATATTGGTGCCGATGGTCTGCCAGATCTGCTGGAAAACTTTGGTAGATCCTGTAAAATGGATGCCTGCAAAATCAGAATGATTGAATATAACTTCGCCAGCAACCGGTCCGTCCACATAGATGAGGTTGATCACGCCATCGGGTACACCGGCTTCCTTAAAAATTTTCATGATCACGTTTGCCGCATAAATTTGCGGATAGGCAGGTTTCCAAACCACCACATTACCCATTAATGCTGCGGATGAGGGGAGATTGCCTGCAATAGCTGTGAAATTAAATGGCGTAAGGGCAAATACGAAGCCTTCCAGTGGTCGTTGTTCCAAACGGTTCCAGATGCCCTGTCCGGCTATCGTGGGTTGCTGCTGGTAGATCTGCGACATGTAATACACGTTGAAACGCAAGAAATCTATCAGTTCACAAGCAGCATCGATCTCGGCCTGGTAAGCGTTTTTAGACTGACCCAACATTGTTGCAGCATTGATCTCGGCACGATAGGGTCCGGCGATCAGGTCGGCTGCTTTCAGGAAAATAGCCGCGCGCTGTTCCCAGGCTAATTCTTCCCAGGAAGTTTGAGCTGCCAAAGCAGCGTCGATTGCGGCAGTTACATGTCCCGCATCGCCTTCCGAAAATGTTGCCAGCAGGTGCTGGTGGTCGTGCGGTGGGCGAATCTCCAATTTGCGATCGGTTGTCACTTCTTTCCCTCCAATATACATCGGGATATCGATCTGTTTCGAACGTGCAGCTTCCAGAGCAGCTTTCAATGCGGCGCGTTCAGCGCTGCCCGGGCCGTAATTCAAAACCGGCTCATTATGCGGCTGCGGAACGTTAAAAAATCCTTTAGTCATAGATGTGATTATTTCTGCAGCAAAGATAGGGGTTTAGTGTTGAAGTCCGAAAGTCCGGATCCCGATAACTATCTGGACCGAAAGATATATATCAAGGGAAATGGAATTTAAAGCCCCTCTCCCCCGGAGAGGGGTTTGGGGTGAGGCGATTAAAGTCCGGACAAAAAAGCCTATCGCGCCGGCAATTTCGCTACCAGATCTTTGAAGATATTTTGCAGGGTCCTGTCAAGTAACAGATCGGCGTGGGCAATATTGTTGTCGCCAAAACGGCCGATGATCTTGCCATCAGGGTCGATCAATATTTTGGTTGGGAGATAATGAATAGCATATTTTTCGTTGATATCGTTATCTGTACCTGCGCCACTTAACAGGTTTGTCCAGTGGTAGATATTTTCGGAAACGGCAGCTTTTCTCCAGGCCTCGGCTGAAGCATCGTTATCGGCTATGCCAATGATCACTAAACTGTCGGCTTTATATTTATTGTAGATCTCGAAAAGGTGGGCATTACTTTCCTTACTGGGTGCCGACCATGTTGCCCAGAAGTTGAGCAATACATATTTTCCCTTAAAATCATTTAGAGCAATTGATTGTCCGCAGGTATCAATCCCCATAAAATCAACCGCGGGTTTACCGGGCTGTACCGAAGCGATTTTTTCAATAGCTGCCGCCACCTGCTTGCCGTCGTAACTTAATTTTAATTGATCATCAAAGGTTTCGTAAAAATGCCGGGCAGAATCAAGTCCCATTTGATTTACCAGATTCACCAGTTCGTGTAGGCCGACATATGAATTGGGGTATTTCAAAAAGAACTGACAGGTAATTGCTTTTATCCGGTTATCATAAGGGGCAAACAGCGTACCAATTCTGGCCGCTTTCTCGGGGTCTTTTTCTTTATTGAAACGTTCAGTCAATGGTTTCATTTCGGCTTTTATACCAGCAATGCTTTTATTAAGCTGACCAAACTCCAGCTCACTGTTTGAACCGACAAGTTTAAGTGAATCCATTTTAGCGATATCGCCGCTAAGGTAAAGGCGTCCGGGTTCAAGGTATAGTTCATGCGACCGTGCCTCGATCGCACTGTCTGTCAATATTTCACCCTGGTCTTTAAAAGCTACCGTTGCAAAGGTTGGCCTGGTAAGGCTGTCGGTAATGATAAAACGATCATCATAAATTGGCCGGGATTGAAAAACGGCCTGACCGAGGCTGTTCTCGTAAAAAAGTAATACCGAATCGCGGTGCATACCATGCATTCGGCCGTGCAGTGTAAATATACTATCAGATATAGAAGTTTGTGCTGAAAGGTTTTGCAGCAAAAACAAAAAGAAGAGGATAAAAGCCGGTATTTTGGTCTTCATAGCACTATTATAGCAGTTTTTCGGTATTCAATTGAATGCATAGACTATGTACGGATTCCGGCCGGATAGGTTACAGTTTTCAAGGCAATCAAGGCTCATTTTTTATCCATAGGTTGGAGATTTTCGCAGTTCAGCGTCTTGCTGATCGGATTTTGATCCAGAATCAAGGCGAAACGCCTATAGTACAATATTTTGGTGAAGGTCGCTGCTGAAAATCAACACATAAGTTACTGACCTACAAACCAAGCTTTTTTTGTAATTTCGCCACCTCAAAAACGCGAAATACCGGATGGACTACCAATTTAAAGAGATAGAGAAAAAGTGGCAACAGTTTTGGGCCGAAAAACAGACTTTTAAGGCTGATAATCAATCTGCAAAACCCAAATTCTACGTACTCGATATGTTTCCTTACCCATCAGGTGCAGGATTGCATGTTGGGCATCCGCTTGGCTATATTGCTTCGGATATTTTTGCGCGGTATAAACGTCTGAGAGGCTTCAACGTTTTGCACCCTATGGGCTACGATTCGTTTGGTCTTCCTGCGGAGCAATACGCAATACAAACCGGTCAGCATCCCGCTATTACTACCGACGCTAATATCAACACCTATCGCCGCCAATTGGATCAGCTGGGTTTTTCGTTCGATTGGAGCCGTGAGGTGCGTACCAGCTCGCCCGATTATTATAAATGGACCCAATGGATATTTATCCGCTTGTTTAATTCATGGTATAACAAGGATGCCAACAAGGCTGAAAATATCGAAAACCTGGTTCAGCATTTTGAAATCCATGGTTCTGCCGGTATCAATGCAGTTTGCGATGATGAAGTTGCTGTGTTTTCGGCTGCCGAATGGAAAGCTTTTAGCAACGAAGAACAACAAGCCGAACTGTTAAAATACCGCCTTACTTACCTTCGTGAAAGCACGGTGAACTGGTGCCCGGCCCTGGGTACGGTTTTAGCCAATGATGAAGTTAAAGACGGGTTCAGCGAACGTGGAGGATATCCGGTTGAGCAAAAGAAGATGATGCAATGGAGTATGCGCATCACTGCTTATGCCGAACGTTTATTACAGGGTTTAGACACCATCGACTGGCCCGAACCGTTGAAAGAAATGCAACGCAACTGGATCGGCAGGAGCACTGGTGCGTCTGTGAAATTTCGAATTGCGGAATTTCAAATGAGAAATGAAAATTCTGCAAATGGCGCTCCGCATTCCGAATTCATCGAGGTTTTCACTACCCGTGTTGATACTATCTTCGGTGTTACTTTTTTGGTGATAGCGCCGGAGCATGAGTTGGTGCCAGCACTAACAACGCCTGAACAAAAGGCCGAAATAGATGCCTATATCGCTCAAACCAAAAAGAAATCAGAACTTGACAGAATGGCTGATGCCAAAACTGTTTCCGGGGCATTTACAGGAAGCTATGTGCTAAATCCGGTAAATGGCGAAAAAGTGCCTATC
>CAIPDP010000113.1 GCA_903863845.1 uncultured Mucilaginibacter sp.
CTGCCCCCTTTCTACAAAGTAGAGAGGGGGTATTTAAAATGCGAAAAAACACCCTCTCTTCTCTGAAGAGAGGGTCGATCACGCGCCAGCGGGATCGGGGTGAGTTGCGGCGCGGATATTCAACTCACCCCCTGCCCCCTCTCTACTCTGTAGAGAGGGGGTTTTAAAATGCAAAAACCACCCTCTCTTCTCTGAAGAAAAGGTCGATCACGCGAAGCGGGATCGGGGTGAGTTGCGGGATCGGGGTGAGTTGCGGCGCCAATATTTAACATTACCCTACAATCCTTTAACATTAAATAAGCACCCAATTAATACCTGCTCATTTATTTTGTATAAAACCTTTTACCGTGAAATCATTAACAACATTCTACAATTTTTTGCTCGAACGCGCCGAGGCCTTTAGCCGGTCGTTTGCTAATATGTTAAGCTGAGACCCTGTGCGCCCTGTTTAGCACCCGAGACTGCTGTCCTGAAACGTATAACCTTTACGTAAAACCTTTTTCACCTAAAAATTTCCTGTTTTTGCCGAATAATTCATTGAAATACCAGTAATCTGCTGCATTTTTACAGCATGGCAAAACAACCTATCATAACGGTAAAAAACCTGGTCAAAAAGTATGGCGATTTTACCGCGGTAAATGATATCAGTTTCGAAGTTTATGAGGGCGAAATATTCGGATTGCTAGGCCCCAACGGTGCCGGTAAGACCACCACGCTTGAGATCATCGAAACACTTCGCGAAAAAAGTTCAGGCGAGATCACTGTAGATGGCTATTCGATAGATAATGATACCGATGCTATTAAAAAACGCATCGGCGTGCAGCTGCAGGCAGCAGGCTATTACCCTAATTTGAATTTATCAGAGTTGATCGACCTGTTTTCGGGTTTATATGGTATCAACAAATCGCCTAAAGAAATGCTGGAGAAAGTGGCGCTGACCGAAAAAGCAAAAGCGAAGTACAAAGATCTTTCGGGTGGTCAGAAGCAGCGCTTTTCAATCGCCACCACCTTGATCAACGACCCCCGAATAATTTTCCTGGACGAACCTACAACTGGTCTGGACCCACAGGCAAGGCGTAATTTGTGGGAACTGATTCAAGACATTCGCGACAAAGGAACAACGGTTGTGATCACAACGCATTATATGGATGAAGCCGAGGTACTCTGCGACCGTGTGGCATTTATTGACGGGGGTAATGTTATTGGCATTGACACTCCGGATAATTTTATTGACAAATTAGTAGCAACTGGTTTCGATCGTAAAAAAGAAGTTAAATCGGCTAACCTGGAAGACGTGTTTATTAATTTGACGGGTAAGGAGTGGAGACCCGAGTAGCTGAGTCATTAGTCTTGAGTACTGAGTCTTGAGTCTGGCTTATCAACAAAAAAATACAAAACTTTCTTCCGCATCCCGACTACAAAACAACAATGAGCGACAAAAAATCATACAGCAATCTTAAAGCCACATTAGCTATCGCTAAAGCCAGCTTTACTTCTATCATCAGGAGCCCCTCGGCAGTAGTATTTAGCCTGGCATTTCCGCTTATTTTTATCGTAGTATTTGCCAATATAGGCGACAAAGCAGTAGCTGTTGATGTAGGCATTGCAAAAACCTGTGATACAAATAACCCTATCTATGACAGTTTGAAAAACAGTAAGGTTGTTCATTTTATAACGGATCAATCGACCGCCGATATGAATGAAAATCTGTCTAAAGGGTCAATAGATGTAATACTTGACATCAGGAAAAACAACGATCACTGGGATTTTGACCCTTTGAATCCAGGGCCACAAAAACCCCAATATACTTTAAATGTGACTTACACTAAAGCCTCTCAGAAAGGGGGAATATTCAGATCGGTGCTTGGTGTCACGCTTATGAACAACAACCGGGCAATGATAGCTAAAGCTTTGGGCAGCAATTTTAAGATGCCCGTAGCTATTGAGACACATGAAGCAACGATCTCAGGCCGCAAGTATAACTATATCGATTTCCTGCTACCTGGTATGCTAGGATTTTCATTATTAAGCAGCGGCGTATTCGGTACCGCGTTTGTGTTTTTGAGTCTGCGTATTACCCTGGTGATCAAACGTTTCTTTGCTACTCCGGTTAAAAAATACAGTATAGTATTAGGAGAAGCCATCGCCCGTTTGATTTTCTCATGGATCGGCGCATTGTTTATTATCCTGGTAGGTCATTTTTTCTTTGGCTTTACGCTTATTCATGGTGTAGTTACAGTAATCAATATGCTTATCCTATCGGCTATCGGCCTCATCGTTTTTATGGGTTTCGGTTTTATTATATCCGGACTGGCAAAAAACGAAAGTTCGGTGCCACCAATTGCTAATGTGATCACCCTGCCGCAGTTCCTGCTATCCGGCACCTTTTTCTCAACCGCGGCTTTCCCGGGCTGGTTACAACATTTGAGCGATATCCTGCCATTAACTTACCTTAACATTGCCATGCGTCATGTAGCATTCGAAGGCGCATCGCTGTTTGATGTTACCCATCAATTACTTATCCTCGGAGTTTGGTTCCTTGTGGTTTATGGTGTAGCGGTGAAAACGTTCAGGTGGGAGTAGGTTTAATTAGTTGTATTGGTTATAGTAGTTGTATTGGTTATATTAGTTAGGCTTTTTTTAGAGGCTAAAATCTTTTAGTCTCAGTTAAAATATTCAACCTATTCGAACCCAAACAACTTAATTTAACCTATTCGAACCCAAACAACTTAATCTAACCTATTCGAACCCATTCAACTTAATCTAACCTATTCGAACCCATTCAATTTAATCTAACTTATTTAACTAATTCTGCCAACATTAAATTAATGTTAATCTTCAAGTAAATTTATCCAAAGTAATTATCATTTGTATATTTGGAGTGTAGATAATATTTAGTGTACTTTTGACACTATCTAATTGCATGACCTAAAATTTCAAATAAGATGAGCTTAATTATTGATGTGCACGCGCGCCAGATCCTCGACTCGCGTGGAAATCCTACGATCGAAGTCGACGTATTGACCGAAAATGGCGCTTTGGGCCGTGCAGCCGTACCTTCCGGCGCCTCGACCGGTGCGCATGAAGCAGTTGAACTTCGCGACAACGATAAAACTAAATATATGGGCAAAGGCGTATTAAATGCCGTTGCTAATGTGAACGATATCCTGGCACAAGCATTACAAGGTGTTGATGTGTTTGAACAAAACGCCATCGACGCACTGATGATCGAACTGGATGGAACCGAAAACAAAGGCAAACTGGGTGCAAACGCAATTTTAGGTGTTTCCCTTGCTGTAGCAAAAGCAGCTGCACAGGAAAGCCGCCAATCGCTTTACCGCTATATTGGTGGTGTAAATGCAAATACGCTGCCAATCCCGATGATGAACATCGTTAACGGTGGTTCGCACTCGGATGCACCTATAGCTTTCCAGGAATTTATGATCATGCCTGTTGGTGCGCCTTCATTCTCGGAAGCTCTGCGCTGGGGATCTGAAGTATTTCATACCCTGAAAAAGATCCTGCACGACCGCGGTTTATCAACTGCCGTTGGTGATGAAGGCGGTTTTGCCCCAACTTTTGGCGGAACAGAAGACGCTGCAGAAACAATTCTGAAAGCGATCGAAAAAGCTGGTTACAAACCTGGTGTTGATATATTCCTGGCATTAGACTGTGCCGCTTCGGAATTCTACGTGAACGAAAAATACGATTATACCAAGTTTGAAGGCGAAAAAGGCGCGATCCGCAGCAGTGCTGAGCAAGCCGATTACCTGGCAGAACTTGCTGCAAAATACCCTATCATTTCTATCGAAGACGGCATGGC
>CAIPDP010000114.1 GCA_903863845.1 uncultured Mucilaginibacter sp.
AAACCCCCTACGACCTTGTGTTGATGGATTTGCAGATGCCGGTAATGGACGGGTACACTGCAACCCGAAAAATCAGGGAATTCGATCTGAATACCCCTATCGTAGCTTTAACAGCATCTGCCACAAGCAATGTAAGAGAGCAAGTGATGAAAGCTGGCATGCAGGATTATGTTACCAAGCCTTTCAATCCTGATGATTTTTATATTAAACTGAAAAAATACCTGGTTTAAAATTAATATTCAGGATACAGGTACCTTGCCCTTGCAGTCTGCAAAACAACTTGTTCAAATATAACAAGGGCTCAACAAACACTTCCTGATCGTGTCAGGCATTGTTTGTTAAGCCAGCTTAGTTTTGCAAATTAGCTTCTGATAACTTCAGAATTTGCTTAGTCAATTAGTTTCGCAATCTTTAGCAAAGGAATCGTATCAGCATACTGCAAGATATCTGAATCGGTGCAGTCATCTACTTTGAAAGTTATCAAAGCACTCCCTATAGGTATTTGAAGCTGGTAACTATTTTTATCGCTGGTGCTGCCGGGTTGCTTTTCGAGCTGAGCTTTGTATCCCTGTATTTTTACAGTTTTTATATTTCCGCCACTTAACATTCCACCCAGCATTGGGGTATTTAGGGTGGTATTGATCATGGCAACCAACGGTGAATTACTAATGATCGAGATATCTGCTTTCCGGCCTGTTTTCCCATAGGCCCGGTGAATTGTGGCACCTACGAACCCAATATTGGAACTTACATTATCATCTTTTGAAACGGTTTCCAAAATATCAATTTTTGACGGTAAAAGCAAAAGTACTTCTTTTCCTATTGTCAGATCAACTTCCTGCATTGCCTGTTGTAACGCAAAATGTGCATCTTCCAACTTTCCGGCGCCATAGGCGGTTTTAGCGGTGGCAATTGCTTTTGCAAAATCCTGAGCAATACAGGTAGTTGCTAAGCCTGTTGCAATTATCAGTGTGAAAAATATTTTCATGATTTATATTGATAAGCAGATTAAATTTATTGTTCACCAAGCAGTTTTTTTATCCCATCAATGTCGAAAGTGTTGGCGGTACTCATTACTTCCTGTTCATTGGCGAAATTCACCCCTTCTAAAACGAATAAGGATGATTGTCCAAGACTAACTAATAAAGTATAACCCTTGCTTGCTTCATATTGGATGATGGCTTTGTTGCCTTTAACTCTTACCTGCTTAATGTTTTGTTGAGCTCCATTAGCCTGCATCATGCCGGCGTTTGAAAAATAAAGATCAACCACACTTGAATAAATACCAGCGTTCCCTATTGTTACTGTCAGTTGTTTATCGGCAGTATTTTTCCAAACACGGTGTATGCTCATATTATTCCATCCCCATTGTGTACTCATCACTACGTTCTGGGTAGTGTCAGCATTTAAGGCATCTACAGTAGCTGGCAACGATTTAAGGATCTGCTGGCCCAATTGGATCTCAACACCTAACAAGGCTTGTTGTAGCGAATACCGTGCATCGCTGTAATTTTTTGCTGCATGAGCGGTTTCAGCATCAGCAATTTCAGCCTTTACATCAGGTGGTGCCGTGTTTGTTAACCCGGCGCCACCTTTGTTGGTCGGTTTCCCGGTGTTGGTGGTGTTGCTTACAGTAGCTTCACCTTCCGAACTGGTAGTAGTTTTAGCGCCGGTTACGGTACCAACCGCAGTACTTACTTTGTCTTTAAGCTTCTTTAAGAAACCTTGAGATGAGGCATTGTTGGTTGTCATTAGCCCTGCAATAAAGCAGAGCACGAACAAAAGCTTTTTCATTTGAAAAAAATTGGAAAGATAAACAGTGAATAGGTTAGACAGGTATAAGATGCTTAAAAATAAGTATTTAAGTTCAATTCGACAACAGGGAAATAAATATTTTCTTTTATTTCTGATTAGCAAAAACGACTAAACCCGAATCTAATTTCAGTTGCACATTTTGACGATAAAGGAGGTGATTTTTTCAGGCCGACGAGACCTCTGTACCAACATAGCAAGACAACTATGCGGAAAAAAGAAATGGTTAAAATTCCACTTTGTGCGATCGGGTTAAAAACAAAAAAGCCTCAGATCTTTCGATTGAAGCTTTTTTGTTATTCCAGTGATCCTGCTGGGACTCGAACCCAGGACCCCAACATTAAAAGTGTTATGCTCTACCGGCTGAGCTACAGAATCAACTTTACGTTTCCGTTAAAGTGGTGCAAATATAGGGTTATTTCAATTAGGCTGCAACCGGTTTTTTAAAATAATTTGTGCGGTATTTTTAGAGCTTATAGCTCAGCCTTTTAGGGTTTGAAAATGCCTATCCGGCCATGGTCGCCCGCTAATAATACCAGTGAGCCATACTTAGCTTTGCGGCAAACGTTGTAGCCGGCATCGTCAATTTTGGTCCAGGTTATGCCGCCATCAGTAGTTATATTGCTGCCGGGTGTTCCGGTTGAAATAAAAGTTGATCCGTTAATATATTCGACACAAGATTGAAAACCTTGAGGGGTTTTTTCAGGTAATGTTGCTGGTGACTTTGTATGCTCATCATTTGGCCAATAATTGGCTGTTGAATCAACAATTCGATCTTTTTTATAATCACCGCCAACAACTATAGTTCCACCTCCATTGGCTAATGAAAATGCTCCCTGAGACTGTTTTCCCTGGGTAATTGCTAATTTTAGAGCAAGCCATTTATCACCATTTACCCATTTTTGATAGAACCAAATTAACATCCGACTTTTGCTTCCGCCTGTGACAATATAAATAAAATCTGAATCTAACCTTAAACAAGTCCCACTTGCCGCAAATGCCGCCTCACCAGGCAAAGCATCCGGGGGATTGCTGAATGGCTGCCACGTTTCGCCGCCATCCTTAGTCTCCATCAATAAGAATTTCCCTTTGATCGGGTCGCCTAACACCAGCCCGTGTTTAAGGCCATCAAAATCCATTGCGTCAAAAAAATAGGCCGAATCAGCATTTTGATATTTCACCTTCCAGCTTTCGCCGCCGTCTACTGTCTTTAAAATAACAGCCGGCGTTCCCGAACTCATGATAATAGCTTCTTTTGCCGAAAAGGCCTCAATATCTCTGAAATCGGATTTCTCAAAACCTGCAACCAGTTTCCAGTCCCAGGTCTTCCCACCGTCATTTGTTATGGCGATGGCGCCTTTACTGGCGCTTATCCAGGCCACATGGTCATCCACTACCGATAGACCGCGAATGCTATTAGGCTTGCCTTGTTGCAATACTTCAATATGCTGCGCCTGAGTAATCAGGTTTGCCAGGATTGCAAAAGTTAAGATCAGGTATTTTTTCATTTCACCCGCGTCCATATTTCCGAACGCCCGAACAAAGATATACCAATATATCCCCTGATTTTAAGGCTTGTGCCCTCTAATGTCATTTTGCAGCTATAAGTCTTGCCATTTTTAGGGTCATAGATCGTGCCATCTTCATAAACATTGTCACCATCATAAGTGAAGTCCTTCAATAACTCCAGGCCCCATTCAGGTCGCGAACGCAATTTTTCATTGGGATTGTTCTTGTCGGTTTTAGGTTTGCCTGTTTCATCATTCGGGATCTTGATCCAGTCGAGTTTCCCGAAGTATTTATTACCACGCTTGTAAATGAGGATATGGTCTTCCCCGCTTGGGTTGGCCCATGAGCCCAATATGGCATCTGCGTTTTGTGCTAAAGCCTTATAGCTAAAAAAAAGTGCGAAAAGCGCTATCAAAACGCCTGTTTTCCTGGTCATCGTTTATAAATTGGTAAAACGAAGTTAACTATTAACGCAGGGTTTACAAATAGATAAGCAATTAACGTGGAATAGTGCCCAGAACGAGATTCGAACTCGTACAACCTTACGGATGCCACCCCCTCAAGATGGTGCGTCTACCAATTTCGCCACCTGGGCTTGTTTAGAAGTGAGATATGAGATAAGAGTCTGAAAATTTGTCTCAAATCTCAAATCTCATTTCTAACAGGATGTGCCCGAAGAGAGACTCGAACTCTCAAGAGACAATTCTCAACGGCTTCTGAGACCGCAACGTTTACCAATTTCGCCATCCGGGCTTCTGAAGTAAAAGGCCGAAATAAATCGGCCCTTTTTTCTTCAAGGCTGCAAATATAAACCTTTCGATCATATTGCTAAAAAATAAAATAGAAAATATGCCCGGATGAACGAATTGGTTTAGGTGGTTGCCTGGAATTCGTTCTTGTAGAACCACTCTAACAAATAAACACCATCGCTCCAGGTAAGCTTGCCTTTAGCCGCAATTTGTGCCACTAAAACCGACAAATTATGGAGGAAAGCGCTTTTAATATCGCCATCAAGGCCCTGTATTACTTTAACAGCACATTCAGTGATCGCCTCCGGATCGGTTAAGCTACCGCAACTGTCGGCTAATTTTAGCTCTGTTAAAATGTCTGGCAATTTGGCTCTGAGCAAGTTTTTGATCTCGTCGTCGATATCGCCGGGGATAATAGCTGTCAAAATATCAGCAGCCGGTGAATCGACGAAATTTTTAATGTTTTCGGTAACGATAACACCAATGTGAATAGCAATTTTTAATTCGGCAGGAATACCGTCGAACAGGGATTTGATCTCGCCCCAGATTTTAGTTAGTAGGGATGTTAAACTCATAGTGGTTTTAGTTATTGATTTAATGAATTGTTGATTTCGGGATAGATTTTGGATTGATCGGGAATTGCATATTGATTCTTGATCTCACTCATTTGGCGTTGGATAATACCTACCTGAGTCTCAAGCGTCTTCAGCCGAAGTTCGTCGACACGGGATTGCGCCTCCTGTTTAAGACTTACTTCATGTATATCAGCTCTTAATTGGAAATAGGTGGTCATAACAGACGCAACTATGCTGGCCGTGCTAATGACCGTGATGAGCAGGTTTTTTAGTGTGATCCCTTTTAGTTCGCGCTGTTCTATGGTCGTCATAATGATTGATTGGAAAGAAATAATGCCCGTTCCTGGCTGCGACGCTGGGCTAATGTGGATGACACTATTTTTTCGCCGCTTCGGGGATCGGTGATCTTATCCCAAACCAAAAACTGATCGGCGGCACCGCTATAGTCATTATTGTTTAGTTTGTGCAATAAGGTGGATTGTTTAAGCGCACCGGACCCTTCGTTATAGGTAAAAGATACCAACGCATCAAATTGGTTTTGTTCTAATGGTACTAGTACCAATTCATTGACAGCATCTGTATACTGGCTAAGTGTATTTGCCAGCAAGGCATCAGCTTGTTCCTGGTTGGCAAGTTTATCGCCTGGCTTTACTGCCTTGCCGTCATGATACCGGGTAGATCCGTAACCGATGGTCCAAACGCCGGCGATATCGCGATAAGCTAAAAGGCGTAAGCCTTCAAAATTTTTGATCAGGGCAATGCCCCTGGCGCTAAGTTGCAAAGTAGCCATAAGTGTGTTTTTTTAATTTGATTAAAATGAATTGAATAGGCTTTCAGTCTTGGGTGCAATAAAAGCGGCTATTTCACTAGCGCCGAGTAGTGTAGGGTGTGTTCCATCCTGGTATCGGCTTGTATCCGAGGGGTTAGTCATACTGGTTAGGGCTTGCATGTCAACAACAAGGTCCGCAGCTGCTGTGTTGGTTAAAATTAAGCCTCGCAGTATGTTCCATGCCAACATCTTCCCTGTATCTCCGGTTTCATTGCTGCTGATCAATGGGGTCATCAACAATACTTTTACATTTGGCCCCGAGGTTTGAGCCTCTTTGACCATAGCCGTTATATTCGAATAAATGATAGAAGGATCAATATTCGAAGCAAGGTCATTGTGACCAACCATAATCTGTACCACATTTTTAACTGAGGCTGCGACGTTTCCGACTATTTCGGTTGAAAAACCTGTCAGGCAATTGGCAGATGTTCTTCCAGATACGGCTTTATTATTTAAGCTTGCATAGTATTGATCGGCTTGTAATTGGTCAAGTATTTGGTCGGGGTAAGATTTTGGAATCCCTAATCCCGCTGAAATACTATCACCAACCTGGTGAACCACCAGCGGACGCGCAATAGTGTAGTGCTTTGAAAAATAGTCCATTACGGCCGCAACCTCCGCATCACTGTGCTGTACGTTGCATATCAATATCCGGGCAATACCACCGGTATAATTAGACTGTGCGGGAATATATCCGATGTAATGCTGACCCGTTGGCGAGTTAGGATTTGTCGCAGGCGGGTTATAATTGAACGGTAGTAAGCCGACGGAATTATAAAATTTATTAACACCTGTTGCATGAGAGATGGCAAAAGCCTCCCATTTTCTGGGATATTCCCTTATACCGTGTGCGGCAAGTGCTGTTGCACCCTGATAGTATCCACCGGGTAATACATATGCCCCATCGACATTACCGTCCGCAAATCCGTACCCGTCACTCGAACCTCCATTGTAAAATACGCCTGTTACAGACGCTATATTGTCAACCCGCCTGATCACATAGATCGTAAATTCGGTGCCGGGCAGTATCAAACCGCCAGATAAAAAGCTATTCGAAAATGAAAAATAGGGCTTATTTCCCGGTCCGCCCGAATAACTATAGGCTGGTTGATGGTTGATATCAGTTTGAGAACTTGAAATACCCGAGATAGCTCCTGTGATTTTTGTAACTTTTCCCGAACTCAGCGTGGTCAGATCTGTTCTCGCCGGATCGAAATCTTCAACTAAGCCTCTGATTACCGGGAATGGCGTTAAGGTTGCAACTAATTCATTGATCGCTTCGACAGTTGAACGAGAAACTGTCCTAAGATCCCAAACATCGCCGATTTCGCTTTCTGCACTTTTAATATCGCCTTCGGCTAAATTTGACCAGCGCGTATCAAAATCTGCAGCGCTGTTTTTTGTCAGAACCTGGCCCGTTGTTCCACCTGCTGCTATGCCTGTGCCGGCGGGGCCGGTGCTGCCTGTCGGACCGGCCGGACCAGCACTGCCCGACGGGCCTGCAGGGCCGGTTGCGCCAACCATGCTGATCCCTGCAGGCCACTTGCCGCCGGCTTTGGGGCCGAACAAAGTAGAAGTATTGGTATTGATATAAAAATCCCCATCGGTGCCGGTGGATAGATTAGATGGGTCTGTTGTGCCGCTCACAATTGTTTTACCATCGGCTCCGTTGGTGCCATTCATGCCATTAGCACCTGCGGGTCCGGCTGGCCCCGTTTGCATAGAAAATACCTGGCTCCAGGAATCCGCCGTACGCTGATAAAATATGCCGCTTCCGGTATCGATATAGGTATCATTATTATGACCGATATCAGCTGATGGCACACCAAGCCCGTAAAGAACCGTTCCGTCAGTCAGCCCCGCTACTGAAGGCAGCGAATAAACTACCGTCCAGCTTCCGGCAGTTTTATGGGCGAAACTCCCTGTTGACGTATTGACGAAAACGTCGCCGTTTTTCCCGCTTAAGTTTGGTGGTAGCGTATTGCCGAAGGAAACATTTGCCCCGAGGTTTAAATTTGATCCGATAAAAGCCAATAGCGTCGAAAAGGCAAACTGATAACTGGTGCCACCGCTTACCAGCATAGATAAGTTGGAGCCATCAATTGCCGAAGCCTGGGGTAATTCGCTTATTTTTTTGTCCGTTGCCATTAGATAGAATATTCATTAGTAAGTAATACATTGGGTGGATAGGTCTCGCCAGGATTATTAAATGCGGTTTTGTCGATTGCTCTGATTCGCGGTCCTGCCTGCCGGCTGCTTTTGTTTTTAGGATCGTAATTCCACAAAGGGAAATCGGCCCGATTGTCGCGAAGAAATTTCTCAACATCATTTGCATGGGCATTGGCTACACTTCGATGTTGCTGGACAAGTTTAGTGATGTCTTTTGCTGATAGTGCTTCGGCGTTATCGTGGTGTTTGATTACCGGTCCCGTCGCCGTGTAGTGTATGGCATCTGCTTCCACAAATCGCGCGAAAGTGAAGTAAACTAACATAGGGAGCAGACCTTCGTACAGAACTACGTGTCCATACCGGTCAAGGTATTCGCTGCCGTTCAGCAAATCTTTATAGGGCTGAGGGGTGTTATCCATCAGCGTACCATCGGCGTTGAAATATTGGATAAAATCGTAATAAAATGCATGGCCAAGAAAAGGTTTCAGGTCAAGCTCCTGTGCTTTTTTTACAAACACTTTGATTCGGTCGGATTTGATATTGACCGAAAGATCTTCGTAATTCTGAAATGTTATCTGGTCGATAAGGTAAATTGGATTCATTTTTTTTGGGTTGATTAGTTTGTCCAGAAAGCTATCGGGAAGGTTGATCGGAATGAATTAACCTGAGGAATTGAATTTGATATCAAAGCGGGACACCTCAGCTATTCAATTGTCGTCCAGGACACATTGCTTCAGCCTCTGTTTGCTTGAAACCATAGGCATAAATCAGGGTCGCTATCTTGTTGGCAACCGGTATTTCCGAGCTTAACAGCTGATTGATACTCGCTCCTGCCTTTATCCCGGTAATGTCGTCGGCAACTTCAGTAGGTACAGGTATCAGGTTCCAATTGCCGGAGGGATTAAAATTGGGATAGAAATTGTTGAATATTTCAGCAAAGGTTTCAGTAAGGTCGAGTCTGTCGGGCGCAGTATTGTCGTTGAACTCCCGGATAGCCTCTTTTTTTTCGCCACCATTACTTAGCCCGGATGTTTTCTCAGGATTGATGAGCTCTTTTGGTATTGAAAAGCCTTTGATGATTCTCGCTTCCGCTGATTTTTCTGTCGCTTCGAATAGTTTATCATTATTTTGAATCGAGTAGGGCTGAAATTCGGGCTTTGCACTTTCGTCTTCGTATTCAATAATAATGATCTTTTGGGCGCTTTTTGCACCCTGAAACGAGCCCAGGTCCCGTTCAAGCTGCGAAGCAGTATTGATGTAGGGTTGCTGATCTAAGGCCGCCTGGCTGTTATCCGCCTCTTCGCGGCGCGATTGCATGAAAAGCATCGTAGAGGGAAGGAAGCCTGTAGTAACCTCCCGGTTATTAAATATTTTGATGCCTGCTTCGGTTTCAAAATCTTCCCAAACGCTATCAGCTTCTAATAATGGGTAGTCGTCAATTGCGGGGTTAAAATAATAGAGTTGTCCCTTGTAATTATTCCAGCCCCCGGCTGCCATTACCTGCTGTCTGATAGTTTCAGGATCAGGATCATACTTGTCAAGAAAAGCGATCTTGCTCCGTGTGATGTTTTTCCAGGTCTTACGGCCCCAATCCGGATAGAGCGCATATTTACCTTCAGTTGCCGGGTTATCGGGATCACCTAGCCTGATATCTTCGAAGCGCACATAATTTGCCGATACGATCCTGAAATTGGCGTTGTAGTTAACATGGATGCCAAAACCGGTAAATAGTGCTTTGTCAGCTGCAACTGCCTTCAGTAACTTGCCAAGGGTGAGTCCATTGCTATTAATTATTTGTTTGCCCAGGTCGTTATGTTCGAAGCCGGTGCCGCTGATGAATTTTGCCCGTTTGTTCCAACAGTCTTTAGCAGTAGGAGAGGCGCCTACCAATTCGAGCATGCGCTGGGGATAGGCATTATCCAGGTCGTAGTTTAAAATTCCGAAATTTTGGTTTGGCCTTACCTGGATGCGTCTCTCAATTTGTGGTAGGTAGGTTTTCATGTTTGCTTGTTTTGGTTCATGGTTGATAGTTCATAGATCATGCTACACTGGCCATTGTCTATAGTCCATAGTCATTTGGATATCGCCAATTGGTCATTTCTCATCACTTAACTATTTTTTCTCCAAATAACTATGATCCATGATCCATGAACTATGATCTAACATCGATCACCTGCATTAGCCCAGCAGAGCCTCAATTGCGGCTATAGTAGAGCTATAACTGGCAGGGGCGTTAGCAGCGGCTATTGAAACTGCACGTGGTGGATAAGGTTCGCGTAGTTTATCCGGATTGGTTAATTTAAGTTTGTAGCCTCCATCCAGATTTTCGTCTGCTGCACTCCGTTCGGCATCGGTTAACACCAGACCATTAACGGCACCAAACATTTCTATCGCCGAATCGCTGCCATGGTGATTGTTCACAATAATTGCCCTTACCCGCCCATAGCCCATAGCCATCAGTTGGTTTTTGATGTCGATTGAAAATCCGGCGATATTGAAATCGATCTCTTCGGTATAGCGCGGACCCACGGGCGTTTTTACCAGTTTTGATAGCGCATTAAAACTGTTGTTAGTGCCTTCAAACTTGTAGACCTTTGCACCGTTATTAGCACTTAAACCTGTGATGATAAGCGGGTTGTTCGGATCATAGCTGAGTGTTATATCGTCGGCATTGAAAATATAGATAATATCTTCAATACCCGCAGTTACCGGCTCCCCGGTACCTATGCTGAAACCAGCATTTATTTTGTTGTAAATTGACATGTTAGTTTTGAATTAGTGAATGAGGGAATGAGTGAATGAGTGAATGGATGTATTTTTTTTAAATAAAATGGGCTGTATACCTGGCAATTCACTCATTCAGTCATTCACTCATTGATTTAGGCTCCCAGATAAAAGATCTCGGTGGCAAATTTGAAGTTGACTGCCGCTTTCATTCGTGCTTTGATGCGCACAACATCGTCATTGGTGTAGGGTTTCAAATATACCGTCGACAATTCAGAGGCATCGCCCAACAGATCGACACCGAGGAACAAATTCGAGGAACGGGCTCCCAGTATGGTATTGGCCTGCCAATGGTTCATCAGTTGCAGCGGCACGCCCAGGTAATCCATTTTCTTCGGATCGGTAAAGGCATTTAGTACGTTGGTTGCCTTGTTGGCTTGTGCCTGTGCATAAGCGTAACCAATATGAAAAGGTACCTGCAGGTTAAAATCCTCCTGTGCGCGGTCCGCCGGATCGAGCTGAGCATATACACTGCCCAAAACTTGCAGCACATTGCTCAGGTTGATATAGCTGATGGTTGCAGCGCTTGCAGTACCCGAAAAACTTGCCGGCTTGCGGGTATTTACTTCGTTGTAGTTACGTACAAGTTTAAAGGTTGTAGCACTGGCGATCTGTATAAAATACGACTGGCCCTGTACGGGTATGCCAGAAGGGCTGTTGGTGCTGTCTCTGCTGGTACCGGTTACCGAGCTTATTGTAACCACATCGCCGTCGGAGAGTGTTGCTGTTTCGGCTACGGTAACAATGCCGTTTGCATCGATGGAAGTTGCCGCTAATGATGTTGCGGGTTTGCCAAGGCTTACTTTGTAAACACCGGGTGCTGCCGCAATTGCAGGTAGCAAGCCCGTAAATGGAGCGGTAAATGAAGCTTCTTTGGTTGAAGATTTACCCAGCCAGTACAAACGTTCATTGGCGATCTGTATTTTGGTCAGATATCGCTGTACCATAAAGTCCGAGAGGTCAACAACGCCTTCATAGTCGGCAAAGGAGCCGGGCTTTAAACTCTGCGCTTCCCAGGATTGAATGAGTTTATCCCATTGTTCCTGCTTCATAAATTCATATACTACCGGATCGAGGTAGCTTTCGTTTTGTAATGCGGTTGTACCCTGATCGGTAAAAATACCCGATGGATCCTGCAGCACTACGTCGTCATCAACGTCGAGGATCACTTTGCGCGATTTTACGTCATTGATAACAGTAAGCAGTCCCCGTTTCACCGAGTCGGCTTCAAGCAATGTGCTGGCCATAAAGCCTGCCAGCGCTTCGCCTGCATAAGTGTTGTTTGTAAATGTAAATTGAGCCATGTTTGGTTTTAGTATTTTAGAGTTGATTGGTTTAGTTTTAGTTTTAGTTTTAGTTGCAGTTGCAGTTGCAGTGGCAGTTGCAGTAGCAGTTGTAGTGGCAGTAGCAGTTGCAGTGGCAGTTGCAGTAGCAGTTTGAGTAGAAGTAGTTGTAGCAGTTGCAGTAGTAGTTGCAGCAGGTTGGGTAGAAGTGGTACAGTGGTAGCATTATTTTAAAGGAAACCGCCACTGCTACTGCCACTATTACCTTGAAATAGCCTTCTTGACAGCGTTTTGTGCCAGGGTAGTTTGTGGCGCGAAGAATGGAGCAGTCTCGGTTTTTGCCTTGTTGCTGCGACGGGAGTTTTCGGGGCTGAAATCTGATTTGATCTCATTTTTTACCTCTTCGCGGGTTTTATTCAGGCGAATGTTTGCTTCTTCAAGCGCGGCCTTTGCTTCGGCCAGCAGCGAATTTTGTGCATTAAGTTTTGCTTTTACTGCTTTGATGCTGCTTTGTACAGCTGTTTTGTTTTTACCAGTAAATAGGTTTTCGGGCAAATCGTCATCATCATCGTCAATGCCCTGGTCGGCACTTACCTCATGCACCTTGCCAGAAGTTACGGTAAACTTTTTGCCCGATGAAGTGGTATAGCTGTCATTAGATGCCGGCGTGTTCAGGTCCTCATCCTGGTAAACCTCAGTGCCTTCGTCCAGTTCCCCGGCATGGTGCAGGGTTCCTTTATCGGTAACGGTTTGTTTGTTGACCACCTTCTTAAAAAAGTTCATCACCTTATCTAATACCGAGGTGGTGCGGTCGATAAGTTCTTTGTTTTCTAAATTCATGTTTGTTTGTTTATTTAAGATTTTGTTGATGCATTGGCGGTAGACCAGGGGTGCCGAATTGGTGTAGTTTTGGATAATGAGTTTGTTGCTGACCGGTTCGCTATAATCTTCTACCTGATCAATGAAACCCAGGTCCAGCGCCTGATCGGCGTTCATCCAGGTAACGGCATCTATCAGGCTATTGATCGTAGCGCTATCAAGGCCGGTTTTATCCATATAGATATGGGCGAGGCGCGATTGAACCACATTCAGCATTTGCACATCCTTCAGTAATTCGTCTGCATTACCTCCGGAGCCAACCATCGGTTTGTGGATCATCATTAGGGCGTATTTGCTCATGACCAAAGTATCACCGGCCATTGCTACTATTGATGCGGCAGATGCTGCCAGCGCATCCACGTAAGTGGTTACTTTACCGGGGTATTTTTTGAGCAGGTCATAGATCGCGATGGCGTCAAAGGCACTTCCGCCCGCTGAACTAATATGTATCTCTATATCTTTACCGGCTGCTGCTTCAAGGTGAGATTGTATAGCTACAGAAGATAATGGCCCGGAGCCGATGGTATCACTCTCCGTGTCGTACAGGTAAATTTTATAATTCATATTTTGGGGATTAAACCGATGAAATAATGAATACACCGGTAGACTCTTTTAAGGAATATTTTAATTGAATTGAACACCGGGAAACGGGTATTCTGCAAATTCTTTAATTCTGAAAATTCTGATTCAGACGATTGATATATTCAAATATCGCGACAATTGTTGGTTTTGGTGGTGACGCTGTTTTGTCAATATTTGATTTTTGATTGCACCGATAGAAGAACTATTTATTAAGTGATTGCACCGATTGTTTTTCAGATCAAAGACAATTAAAAATCCCCCACCATTTAATGATTGTTATGCTTTTTGTCATATTCAAATATCGTTACAATCTTGCAGGAGAATGGTGACAGGGTTTTGTCAGTTGTTTGTAGCAACTTACAAAGTAGAGATAAAGCGATTTTTGTTTTTCTTGCGCTAAGGCTTTCAAGCCCTTGATTTTCAACTTGATTGTTTTATCTTTAAACCATCAACTCTTAAACTCGCCTTTCCCTGTTCATGAAAAAATACCTGTATATCCCAATACCAGATGCTGGTCCGAATTTTAGATGCCCTGACGGGGACAGGATGCTGATCGCATATAGCAACCAAAAACCTTTACGATTGAGTTTAATTGATGTTAGGGTGGTAATAAGCTGCAACGGAACGGTACAGCCAAATAATAAAGTGTGCGAACGATCGGCGTTTATAATTGAATTACCAATTAATTAGTATCGGCATGAAAACTTACATCAAACTAATGTTACTAATGCTGATACCTATTATTGGTATGGCACAGCGAAGCCAGAATGATAGTTTAAAGAACGCATTAAAAACCGCCCGAACTGACTCAGCGCGCCTCTCAATATTTGTAAATCTGGCACTTTTAAATGAGGAATTAAACAGAGATACAGCCCTGTATTATTACGAACAGGCCATTAAGGTTGCAAAAAAAAACAACCAGCAACTTGCTGAGGCTTTTGCTTTAGGCGGTAGGGGATATATGCTTCGTGCTTTGGGTAAATTTCCCGAGTCTCTGGCCTGTTATCAGCAAGCGCTTAAATTGGCAGAAGATCCCGCTGTCGGAAATAGGAACTGGTACACTTATCCGTTTCTTGACGCACATAATGAACGCCTTGCTCTACTTTCGCTGATCCATCAAAACTTTGGCGAACTTATGCGTGTTACCGGCGATATTCGCCAGGCATTATTTCAGGAAAAATTAGCTAAACAACTTGCGGAGGATTCGGGTAGCCAGTTTGCTTTGGGATTGTCCTATATGAGTATGGGGTATGATTATTTACTACTTAAGCAGCCGGATTCATCTTTAATTATGGACCAAAAGGCGAAACTGATTTTCGAACATGTATCTTATAAACGTTATCTCGGTTATGTTTTTGAGTTCATCGCCAAAATTAATTTGGATAAGGGAAATATTGCCGGGGCACTGCAAAATTATCATAAAGCAATACAAACCAGTATCGAACAAAAAAATTTTCCAGCTGTTGTTTATTGTTATAGTGACTTAACAAACTACTACCTTTCTGCAAAACAAAAAGACTCAAGTCTATTTTACGCAAAAAAGACGCTTGAAACATTAAGGTCCATAGGTTCAAAAGACCTGGGTGTTGCCTTCGAAAACATTTATAGCGCTTACAAACTAGCCGGGAACGCTGACAGTATCTACAAATACCAGGGCCTTGCACTAACCGCTAAAGACAGCAGCTTCCAGGCCGCTACCAAAAGTCTGACCGATTTTCAGAAACTATCGTTCCAGGCACAGATCCATGCGCAGGAACTTGAAAAAGAAAAAGATGCTATACAAACCAAAATACGCACTTACGCGCTGCTGGCAGGCATTGGGGTGCTGATGTTATTGGCCGGTATATTTTACCGCAATAACCGCCAAAAGCAAAAAGCCAATTTACTGCTGAGCAGGCAGAAAGACGAAATTGAGGCCCAGGCCCGGGAATCTCAGATTGAAGCCGCTTTAGAGCGCGTACGCAGCCGTACTATGGCCATGCAAAAAAGTGAGGAGCTGGCTGAAGTGATACAGCTGATCTTCGACCAATTCGTCGTTTTAAACTTCAACATCAACGCCGCCAATTTTAACACGGACTATCGGGCTGACAATAATTTCAGACTTTGGATTGCATCGTCCAATCAACGCTATCCCTCGATGGTTTTTATCCCTTATTTTGATCACCCGGGCTTTAATATCCCACTAGCTGCAAAAGATGCAGGTTCGGATCACTATGTAATCAACCTAACGTTCAGTGAAAAGAATCAACTGTGGGACCATTTCTTCAAAAATTCGTCCCCAATTCCCGATGCGCCGGCCGATGTACTCGACCGTATTTACAATTCGCCGGGATATTATAGCTATGGGGTATTATTAAAAACAGTTTCGCTAATCGTTACCAATTATCAGGGCAGTGCCTATACGGAAGCAGAGGAAGCTGTGATCATGCGCTTTGGTAAAGTTTTCGAACAAACCTACACGCGCTTTAAGGATTTGGAGCAGGCCGAAGAACAGGCCAGGGAGTCACAAATACAATTGGGCCTTGAGCGGGTACGTGCGCGTACCATGGCCATGCAAAATAGTGAAGAACTGAAGGAAGTGATACAGGTGGTGTTTGAGCAGTTAGTTCATCTGGGCATTGATATTTTCGGAGCCGGATTTACGATGGATTACAAGGAAAGCGATGACTGGCACCTTTATGCTGCTGATGTTACCAATTCATTACCCACCTTGATGCATATTCCTCATTTTGATCATCCCTATTGGGATATCTGGAACGATGCCAAGCGAAAGGGGCTGGATAGTTTTGGATATACGATGGACTATGATGAGAAAAACAGGTTTAGCGAACAATTCGGAAAATACCTGCCCGGTCTGACTGAGGAAGTAGTTGACCTTGTATACAAAGCCCCAGGATATACTGTTTCCAATGTAATGCTTAAAAACGTTTCCCTGTACGTTTTTAAATTTACAACTGAACCTTATTCAGATGAAGACAACGCCGTCTTGATGCGGTTCGGAAAAGTTTTCGAACAAACCTACACCCGCTTTAAGGATTTGGAGCAAGCCGAAGCACAGGCGCGTGAAGCCAAAATTGAAGCAGCTTTGGAACGCGTACGCAGCCGAACTATGGCCATGCAAAAAAGTGAGGAGCTGGTAGAAGTAATACAGCTGATCTTTAACCAATTTGTCCATTTAGGTTTCAATATCAGCGCTGCAAATTTCAGCACAGATACTTTGCCCGGCAGTTATAAGAACGTTTGGCTGGCATCGTCAAATAGAAGCTATCCTGCCAGCGTATTTATCCCGGATTTTGATCACCCGGTTTTTACAATCCGGAATAATGCAATAGAAAAAGGTTCAGATCACTATGTAGTAAACCTGACAGAGGTCGAAACGAAACAGTTTTGGGCCCATTTTTTCAAAAATGCATCCCCTCTTCCCGATTTTCCGGCCGATATCCGCGACCGCATTTATAATTCGCCCGGATATTATAGCTATACCGCAATAATGAAATCCGTATCATTTACAATTGTTAACTACCTCGGTTATGCATATACCGAAGCAGAGCAGGCAGTAGTAATGCGCTTCGGCAAAGTTTTCGACCAAACCTATACCCGCTTTAAGGATCTGGAACAAGCCGAAGAGCAGGCGCGCGAAGCCAAAATTGAAGCAGCTTTGGAAAAAGTGCGTTCACGCTCTCTGGCTATGAATAAAGCGGATGAATTGCATGAAATTGTAAATATTGTTTTCGAAAAAATGATGGAGATCGGCTTCGATCTGGATTCGATCAATATAGCCATCCTTGACGAAAAAACGAAGTCGTCGGCTCATTGGATAGCTGTTGAAAACTTACGTTATGTCAAATCAGTCCACCTACCTTACTATGATAATCCTATAAACAAAGATGCATGGGAAGCCTTTTTCAGCGGCGTGGATTACTTTGCAAAGGTGTTTTCAATGGAAGAAAAAAACCAGTTCTATAGCTGGGCGTTCGAATATACCGACTTCAAATATGTGCACCCAGACCGAAAAGCAATGTTGCTGCAGACTGAAAAGTATGCCTATTCTATTGCTTTCGGTAAAGTGTCGTTTATCCAGGCAGTGAGTTACTCGGGGAAAATATTGACTGAGAAGGAAGCAGATGTATTGAAGCGGTTTGAGCGGGTTTTTGAACAGGCCTATGTGCGTTTTCAGGACTTGCAAAAGGCCGCGGAACGGGCGCGCGAAACCGTTAAACAAGCTTCGCTCGACAGGGTGCGCGGCGAAATAGCTTCCATGCGCACCACCAAAGACCTGGAGCGTATTATCCCGCTGGTGTGGAACGAGCTGACCATATTGGGCATACCCTTTATCCGTTGTGGCGTGTTTATAGCAGATGGAAAGCAGCAATGT
>CAIPDP010000115.1 GCA_903863845.1 uncultured Mucilaginibacter sp.
CTGGTCTTACTGCGAATCTCTTTGATATAGTTTTCTGCTGTTTGTTTCTTCTTGGTTTCCATTGTCTTAAAGTTAATTAATCTTTGGAAACACTCCACAAGCTTAGCACCCAATCGGTCCACTTTCAGCTGACGATTTACAGATAACCAACAAGGTCATGAAAATATTTAGGCGACCACCTCTCGATAACCTTTGGATCCGGTATAAAACGAACAATATCATCCTTAACACGATTAAGATTCACCTCATCGATTTTTGCATGAAGCAATTCCATAAACTCATCCTGGGTAATAGTTTCTTTTGGCCAATCCCCGCTGTCAACTGCCCGTAGCATAAAATGTTTTAAATTCAATTGTACACCTTTTTTGATGTACCACTCCATGTCATACCAGTCGCGTCCCTTAACGTTGTTCTTCCATTTACGGAATAGTAACGCGTGCATCTTACCGGCAAACAGGTCGGCAATGGTGAAACATTTGACGTAAAAAGAGAAGGGTTTCAGCAGCAGTTTTTCTTCGGTCCCGAACCCCAAGGGTGGCTCGGTATCAACTTCAATCTTGATTTTGATATTTGCCCTTTGACCCAGGCCGCTTTGTGGGATAATATCTTCTAAAATAAGTTCCTTCCATATCGTTTCCGACTTTAAGAACGCCGATTCGATGTTGCTCTTCTGAACCTTCTTCTTCTCTGTTATCGATACGGTCATCCCCAAGGCCTTGAATTCAGTAATAACGGCCTCCATATATTTCTCGAGCACAAACTCTGAGTTTACTTCCAGCAATGAAAAATCAAGGTCTTCTGAGAAGCGATCTAACCCATAGAATATTCTCAATGCACTACCCCCATAAAAGGCGGCCTTTTCGAAAAACCCGGCACGTTGCAAACCCGCAAGTGCGATCTCCTGCATGATCTCACGCAGTGCGCTAAATGCAGCCTCTTGATTCGCAGGCTTGTAGGTACCTAACCATTCCTTTATCATAGACCATTGATCGTTTTAATCAACATTGATAGACTATCTTTCTTGGGCGCGTCTGATAACCAGGACGTAATCTCATGGGTGTTAAAACCCTTCAGGCTGCTTTCATCCATCCGCAAATTTTCAACCAGATAAGTTAGTACCTCTTTCTTACTTCTGAAAAGAACGGCGGATGTCGTCACTATCTTGTCAGCCAATGCTTTTTCCGGGGAGGCGATCATTACCTGCTGGTCATTGGTTAACGACTTCTGTTGGATCCCGAATGAATAATAAGGAAGCGGCAAACGTGTATAAGTATAAACACCAACAGGGGTTTTATACTTCCTCGAGGCCTTCACGGTCATGGAAACAATTTCAAATACACGTTCCGGGATCAGCCCGTAGTGGGAGAGCGCAGATTCCATTGATACATAGCTCGGACCTAATATATGATTAGCCAACAGGAAAGACTCCGGTTTGCTGGTGTTCAAAGAAGGTCCTGCTATATATAAACCCTTTTTTACAGGTTCTAAAACTCCATCGATGATCAATCCATGAACCTTGGCGTTGGGCCTTTTGTATTTTGTTAACAACGACATCATTACCTGGTGCGTTATCGGCTGGTTGGCATACGATCTTATCTGTTGGAGCAAATCCATATACAAATGTAAAATATTAATAAGATAATACAAAAATATTGGATTATCTTATTTAAATATTACATAAAGTGTAAATCTATTACATAAAGTGTAAATCGTCAGCTGACGATTTACAAATCTTGGAATGGCAATCAGTCGGAATACTTTATCATATGGGCGGTAGAATCGGGTGTGTAAGCAGGTGGTACTTTACTCCCATTTACATCATGTTTTCATCCCGGAATCAACCCTTCCGTTCCATACTTATATTTTGCAGCTATGACTTCAGCCTTTTGCTATAAATTCTACAGATTCACGGCCTTGGCAACAGGTTTTAAACCTTCTAAACCCCGATCCCTGATCAGTTTTAATAATCGACAAATCCTGAGAGTCTGATAAAATATAATAGCAAAGAACAACGCGTCTAACAGATAATCCAGAACTGCCTGTTCATACCCGAAATACATCTTGCTATTAAAGTGTTATATACTAATAGACTTTAAATCGTTATTGGTGATCACTTTTACAATAAATCAGATATGAAAGTTGATCCACGATCGATTGCTAAATTCAATGCTGATTTTAGATTGACGAAGGATAGCGCTTTATTATTATGCAGTATCATTCAATGACAATATCAAATCCATCGTTTCAAAAAGTTTTCTAATTTGATTAAGTCATAGCCCCGACGGGACTAATAAATCACTGCCCGATAACAGGGTTTTTGTTTCATTTCAACTCCTATTGAATAAAAAAACGATTCATGATAAGTCATTGGCGTATCCCCTGTAGCATCCCCCTTTGGAAGTTGAGTTGGGTTGGCGCCCGATCGGTCTACTTTCAGCTGATGATTTACAAACTATAACTGCTTTCAATAATTTCATTTACAGTAAGGTTCACGGTAACCAATGTGCCACATGCTTTATTTTCGTCATCATACAAGTCATGCGTTGTTACCCTGATATTACTTGAGTTTTTAGTATTTAATAGTTCGATTCTTTCATTTGTGATATTTGTGCCATGCGATTGATGGTTAAAATTGTTTCGCTTTTTCAACTCAGAGGCCATCTTTCTGCCTATGCCATCATCCTGTATTTTTATTAATATTTTTTTATTCGCATGTTCGTCCGGTTCAATCGATATTTTGACTGTACCCTCACCTTTCTTGGGTAAAATGCCATGTATTACCGCATTTTCGGCATAAGGTTGAATTAACAAAGGGGCTATTTCTATAAATTCAGGGTCAATACTTTCATGAACATGGACCTGATAATGAAGCCTGCCCTTAAATCTCAGGCTTTCCATTTTTAAGTAAAGCTCTATTAACTCAAGTTCGTTTGCCAGGGTAATTTTTTCAGACCGGGCAATATCAAGCGTTGTACGAATCAAACGTGAAAACTTTGAAATATAGTCAGATGCTTCTTCTGCCCTATTATTCTCGAGGTACATTTTGATAGAATTAAGGCAATTAAAGATAAAATGAGGATTCATTTGTGCTTTAAGCGAAGCAAGGTTCAAATCGTTGATCTGATTTTCAAATAATATTTCTTTTAACTGGCGGTCCAATTTTTCGCGTGCCAGGTTATTTTCGAACTTCATGCGCTGGACGCGGCTGCGATAAAACAAGAACGAAACGGCAAAAAGAGCCAGGATGATAACAATAACGATATAAAGAACAAGGAAGCGGGCCCGATTGCTTGCATCGGCCTTTTCCTGGGTCAGACGCAACTTTTCTGCCTTTGCAGCGTATTCGGCAGAGTCGCGTTGCCGCATAAAATTGCTCTTCAAATGACTTTTGGCAAGGTCGCCGCGGCTATTTATCACATATTTTACGCGCAAAACCGCTAAAGTGTCCTCATACCGAACAGCCTGTTTATAATTGCCAAGAATCTTTTCGATCTTAACCAGATCACTAATTGCATACAATAGCTCTCTAGGTTGATTGCTTGCTCTGAAATAATTTTCCGCATTTCTTTTGGATGCCCTTGCATTTAACAGTAATGCACGCCCTGCCTCACTTGAAATTCGGCCCGTTCTTGATAACAATGAATCTTCCCAAAAATAGCAACGACCAATTTGTCCGTAAAATTGCCCGATTACAAAAGGTAGGAAAACATAATGGGCTTTAGTTTTAAGTTGTAAGCTTTTTAAAACGGATATACCATGAAAACAAACCTTAATCGCATCGTTATAATTTTTTTGCCGCAGTTTCATATCCGATATTCTATGCAGTGTTTCTGCATAATTTTGAATATCCTGGATTTGCCAGCTTAACTGCTTTGATTTTTCGAAGTAAACCGTTGCATTTTTGTAATCACTTTCTTCTGCATTAATAATTCCAAGCCACTTATAACCCTGGGCCTTAGTCTTGAGATCTTTGAGTCCCTCAGTCAAAATGGCCAGGCGTTTAGCCGCTTCTAAGGCCGGCCCGGGTTGATCTAACAAACGATACGCATTGGCGACCCGTCGCAGTGATTCATAAATTCCCAGGCTAAATTTGTTTCTTTCGGCTATGGCGAGCGCACTTTTATACAAATTAAGTGCGTTTTTCGTATCTCCCGCAGCTAAAAAGCAAACCCCCATACCGTTGGTTTCTTCAATTACTTTTTTGTAGTCTTGTATTTGTGCCGCCAGATCCCTGGCTTTATTGTAGCATTCATAAGCGTGCTCAAAATCATCCTTTCCCCAATATCCTGTTCCCAAAGCATGAAGCGCTTTAATTTCATATTGTGGCCGGTGTAATGTTTGGGCGAGGCTTAATGCTTGTCGCGCGAAATTGATGCTGCTGTCTGGATTAGCAAGTGTAAATGATTCTGACTGTTTGATCAATAAACTGAACATCGCTGTGTCGCCGCGCAAAGCATGGTTGCCCCGCTCCGTTTCGGCGGGTACAGCCCAACTTTTTGGACACATACAAATAATAATAACACCCAGGTAAAGCGGTGATAAAACTTTTAGTGCAGATAAACGCATATATACAGCAACGGCAAAATAATTTCACTTCGAAAACTACCGAATTATTTAGTTAAATATACCACAAAAAATAGTAGTTTTTTTTTAACATATTGCCGTAATAGCAGATTCAAAATCAAGACCTTACAACAGGCGAGCTGATCACCTCACAGTCTGATGCAACCGGCCCTGGTGTTGGCTTGGGCAATATGCCCTTGATTATTGGAACCACAAAGAATTTTTATTTTGAAACTAGGCGATTCAAGGAAGTGACAATAATAAAATTTCACTTTTATTGCTGGAGAATTTCATTAGGTCCCCGCTGAAATGAAAGAAGGCTCCAAAATGGAGCCTTAATTTTTACCCTACCTTATCATGTTTACCGTATACCTGCTATAATCGCAAAAACACAACAAGAACTATATCGGCTACACATCCGATCTCGAGAATCGTATCCGCTCCCATTATGAATCAGGCACGAACGGCTTCACCCTAAAGTTCCGGCCTTGGGGCATACTTTTCACGGAATTTTATTCAACCAAAACTCAAGCGCTCATCCGCGAAAAACAGTTAAAAAGTGGTAAGTGAGGTGAGTATATCTGGCAAATCTTGCGGGAAAATTTTGCTGGCTAAAATGAAATTAAACAGGCTAAATTGCACATTTCAGCCTCAATTTAGTTTTGTTCCTTTCAAAAATCGTCCTCTATTTTCTCCTAAATGTAATGTTTTTCGAATTGCTGCCAGCTAAAATATCATTGCCTTACTTTTATGGCTAATTAATAACGATTTGCTCAAAACACCAATAACATCTTATAATACAGAGCTTCGATGACTAAAGCCCTCGATTTTGACATCAAAGATACCGACAGGGTCATTGAGATGGCCTGGGAAGACCGCACGCCATTTGATGCTATAAAATTACAGTTCGGCATAAGCGAACAACAGGTAATTGAATTGATGCGCAGGGAAATGAAGCCCTCAAGCTTCAGGATGTGGCGTCAGCGGGTACAGGGTCGGGCTACCAAACACAGCAAGACAGCCCTATCCTCAACATGGCGATTTAAATGCAATATGCAAAAACAGATCAGTGGGAATAAGATCAGTAAGCGCATTTGAAGGCTTGCTGATGGCTATTTGGCACAAAAGATCTTGATGTACTAAATCCCATTTCTTTTAATTTCTAACACTTTAGCCTAGGGTTTGCGGCCAAAAAGAACTAAACATTAAAAAATATTTTATTGTCCCTGTAATATTTTCTTTTCTCGTGCCACTGATAGTGCAAAAGATAAATTAATCATGGAAATCTCAAATGTTTTTAAAACTTCAAATCGATATAACCGTATCGCTTACGTTGCATTGATCATTGCCGGCATCTTACACCTGATACTGAAGCACAACCTTTCAGATGCGATTACTTACTTCCTGATCGCACTTTGTTTCGACCCATTTGACCAGGAAATCAGATGGGAATCGAGGTCCTTTTATCAAAAATTATGGCTTGGGGTACATATTACTTTGGTATTGACACTTGCATTATGTATAATTTTTTAGAGCGGATTTCATATATTGTAATTGAACGATCAGTTAAAATAAACGAGCTTGAGCGAGAAAGATTTCCTGGCACAATTAAAAACACACCAGCGCATCATTTATAAACTGGTTAATATTTACGCACGCGATGTAGACGACAAAAAAGACCTGCAGCAGGAAATTATTTTGCAGGCATGGAAAGGCTATCCGCATTTTAAAGGCGAATCAAAATTCAGCACCTGGCTATATCGTTTATCCCTGAACACGATCTTTACGATGCGCCGGCGAACTAGTGCCATAGAATATCACGAAAACCTTGAGCCGCTGAACAAATTAACGTCTCCTTTTGAAGCTAAGGACAATACTGAATTGCTCTATTATGCCATTAAACAGCTAAATGATGCTGAAAAGGCCATCATATCATTGTCGCTCGAAGGTTATGACAATAAAGAGATTGCTGAGATTATTGGCATTTCTTCAAATCTGGTCGGAGTTAAGGTTTACCGTGCAAAACAAAAACTAACAGAAATATTAAAAAAGTTATGAATATTGAACCCGAAAAGCTTTGGAAAAACATGGGCAGCGCTGATGAAAGTCAAACGCCTATTGATTTTACTATAAATGTTAACCATTCGACTAGTGAAACCAGCTCGCCACTAGTTAAAATAAAAAAATCCTTAGAAATAGGCATGATCTGGATCGGGATATTATTAGCCCTTTATATCACTGCGATCCTGGTTTTTCAGCCTGTCTTTACTAAAATAAGCTTGCTCATTCTTGCTGGTTATAGTATCTATTGTATTATCCAAAGCATAAACTTTCATCGGCAAATCACTACAGACGTCCTTACCACAAATTCGCTAAAAACCGAATTAGAGCGGCATTATTATAGTATAATGCGCTGGTGCAAATTACAGGAACGGTATGCTATCTTTTTATATCCGGTAAGTATTTTGGGAGGTGCCATTCTCGGTTTGAGCACTGCAGGAGTTGAAAAAATGAACCATTTACTACATAATCCTGCCCTTTGGGCGATCTTAACAGGCTTCATCATTATCCTATCTCCGGTTTTATTTTATATGACCCGTAGGATGATGAAAGTTGCCTATTATAAGCACCTGGAACATTTGAAAAACCTGATCGATCTGTTTGTTGAATAATGCAATTCCTATATTTCAGCTATCCGGATGCCTGACCTTGTGGTTTGACCGGCAATAATAGGGGATAGTTCAGCAAAATATTATTGGTTTTTTGGGATTTTACCGCTTTCAATTGCCATGATCTGGTATCCGGATAATCCGAAGCTGCATCTCTTTCGTATATAAACCATCAGCCCGCGTTTAATTAAACAAGCATGACATTTGCTAAACGTTTAAGCTTTAATTTTACCTTATTATTTACAACCTGTTGATATTATGGCAACAACTGAAAGCATAAAAAAAGCATACATTGACTATGTCCTCACAGAAGGCACTCAACCCAAATCAGTTTATATTTTTGCAAAAAAACACAAACTGACAGAGGCTGAGTTTTACAACCACTTCGGCTCCTTCGATGCCCTTGAACAAAGCATATGGACCGATCTGGCAAAAACCACCATCGCTGAAATTCAGGGACAGGAGGTTTGGTCAGGCTATACTGCACGCGAAAAAGGTTTATCCTTTTTTTACAGCTTTTTCGAACTGCTTAAAGGCAGTCGCAGTTTTGCGGTTTACAGCGTGAAGCATTTACCTAAAGGTCTTTCTACCCCCCGGATTTTCCAGGGTCTTAAAGCAGAATTTGAGGCTTTCAGCAATAGCATTTTAAATGACGGACTGGATACCGGAGAACTTTCTGATCGCAAATTTTTCTCGAAACGCTATAAAGATGCGCTGTGGATGCAATTTGCTTTTGTACTTAATTTCTGGATCCATGATGATTCTGCCGGCTTTGAGAAAACTGACGAGGCCATAGAAAAAGGCTTAAATGTAACTTTTGACCTGTTCCAGCGCTCACCCATCGACAATTTGTTCGAATATGGTAAGTTCCTGGCAAAAAATGCCGGTTTTAAAGAACCCGCTGGATTTGGAGGTTTATAATTAAAAAAATATAAAAGAAGGAAGTATAGATGAGTGAGCAATCTGCTAAAGAACAAAACAGTATACCAACAAGTAAAGTTCAGCGATCAGGTAAATTTGTAAAAACCGGTATCAAAGTTGGAGGTAATTACCTGAAACACTACTCCAAAAAGCTCTTTAATCCCGAGCTTGACAGGTCTGAACTGAACGAAGACAACGCAACAGATATCTACCAGTCGTTAAGCGAATTGAAAGGCAGCGCGCTCAAAGTAGCGCAAATGTTAAGCATGGACAAAAATCTGTTGCCGCAGGCTTATGTCGATAAATTCTCACAGTCGCAATACAACGCACCGCCCTTGTCGGGGCCGCTGATCGTTCAAACATTCAAAAAATATTTCGGCAAATCGCCAGATAAAATATTTGACAAGTTTGAGCCCCGTTCATCAAACGCAGCCTCTATTGGTCAGGTACACCGCGCTGAACTTAATGGAAAAAAATTAGCGATCAAGATCCAGTATCCGGGTGTTGGCAATTCGATCTCATCCGACCTGAAAATGGTTAAGCCTTTCGCTTTCCGCATCATGGGTATCAGCGGCAAAGAGCTGGATATTTATATGAATGAAGTTGAAGAACGCTTGCTTGAAGAAACCGATTATGAACTGGAAGTACGCCGTTCGATCAGCTTTTCTGAAGCCTGTGCCGATCTGAATAACGTAGTATTCCCGAAATACTATCCGGAATTATCCAGCAAACGCATCATTACGATGGACTGGCTGGAGGGCAAGCACCTGCGTGAATTCCTGCAAACTGATCCTTCACAGGAATTACGAAACCAAATCGGACAGGCACTCTGGGATTTTTATAATTTTCAGCAACATGAACTGAGGGCAGTTCACGCCGACCCGCACCCGGGAAATTTCCTGATCACAGCAGAAGGCAAATTGGGTGTGATCGATTTTGGTTGTGTGAAGGAAATGCCGGAGGACTTTTATTACCCCTTCTTTTCGCTGATCTCTGCCGATCTGCTTGAAAATAAAGAGGAAACGATCAAAGCCTTCCGTCAGTTGGACATGATCCATCCAAATGATAGCCCCGAACAGATTGCATTTTACTACGGCATGTACCGACAAATGATCGAACTATTTGCCAAACCATATATTACCGATCATTTTGATTTTAGTGAAACGGCATTTTTTGACGACCTGTATGGCTTTGGTGAAAAAATAGCTAAAATGCCTGAGTTTAAGCAGCCGCGGGGTGTAAAGCATTTTATCTATATCAATCGGACCAATTTCGGCTTATACAGTATTTTGCATGAATTAAAGGCTACTGTAAAAACCGACACTTATAAACCGCATGTGGTATTGACCTATTGATATTATTACCCGGGCAGTTAAACATGGGTGCGAATAAAATCTTCAAATGAAAACCCTTGGTAGCTGTTTTTCCGTAACTATTGAATGATAAAGTGCCGGATATTTTCAAAACTGATTTTTATTTTATTACTAATAGTTATGGTGAATGCGACCGCCACCGGGCAAAAGCCCCAAAGGCCCCTGAAAGAGGGAGACCCTATTCCAACTTTTTCGTTAAAAGATCAGGATGGTCATGTTTTTAATATTGCCGATTACATTGGCAAACAAATACTGGTCATCTATTTTTATCCGAAAGATGAAAGTATGGTTTGTACCAAAGAGGCCTGCGCATTCCGGGATAGTTATGACCAATTCATCAAAACAGGAGCAAAAATAATCGGCATAAACGACGGTTCTGTTGCCAGTCACAAAGCATTTCAGCAACATCATCAACTGCCTTTTACCTTATTGAGTGATCCGGGAAATAAAGTTTACGATATGTTTGGCATTAAAGGCAAACTGTTTTTACCCGGACGTAAAACCTTTGTTGTGGACCTCAAAGGGAAAATCATTTATACCCACGAAGCCTTCCTTGCTGGTCAGGAACATGCCGATGAAACTTTAAAATTCATTAAAGCTTCCTCAGGAAAGTAATTATTACATTTTCCTGATCAAAATCCAACCGGGACCGAAGAAGCATTCGTCAGAATGATGTATTTTGTATCGAATCCAATATTCATATGAACAAAAAAACCGCTTTTATCACATTGCTTGCTATTGCAGGCATCAACAGGCTTATGGCCCAGGAAACCGTTACCCGCGACCAGGTTTCATCAGCAGAAAAATTATACGACCTGCATTTTACAGATGCTAAACGTGATTCAACATTGGACGGGCTGGCAAAGAACACCAAAACCTACGCCTATTTTCACTCGTTGAATATACCGAATAATGCGCCCCTGCCCCTGTATTTCAATGTATTGTTACCTTCTCAGGCAGTACCCAAAAAACAGTTGCCGGTTCATTTCGATATACCCCTTAACGTTGGCCTGCCAGCTAATATTAATGAACTGGCTTTTTATAACATACCCCAGTTGGCATCGCTCATCAAAAACAAAAAAATAAGTTCATTGAAGCTAACGGAGTTTTACCTGGAGCGTTTAAAAAAATACGGCCCGACACTGCATTGTGTAATCGAATTGACGGATACCATCGCGATCAGGCAAGCAAAGAAAGCGGACGCCGATCTGGCTAAAGGTATTTACCGCGGCCCATTGCAGGGCATTCCTTACGGCATTAAAGATCTTTTTGCGGTAAAAGGCACCCATACCACCTGGGGTACGCCCCCCTACCGCGACCAGGTAGTTGATGAGACTTCATTCGTTGCTAAAAAACTGGAAGACGCCGGTGCTGTGCTCGTTGCCAAACTTTCATTAGGCGAACTGGCCGAAGATGATGTTTGGTTCGGAGGTTTAACACGTAATCCATGGGATATAAGCAAAGGTTCGGGTGGCTCGTCGGCAGGTTCATCCTCAGCTACGGCTGCCGGATTGGTGCCTTTTGCAATAGGCACAGAAACTTATGGCTCTATCGTAGATCCATCAATGCGTTGCGGCGTAACAGGTTTACGACCAACATATGGCAGCGTTGCCCGAACCGGTGCTATGGTGCTCGCCTGGACATCGGATAAGATCGGGCCCATTGCCCGCTCAGCCGAAGATGATGCGATCATATTTTATTATATCCATGGGGCCGATAAAAAAGACGCATCTTCCATCGATTTTGCCTTCAACTATACCGGCCACGCCGATATCAAAAAATTAAAGATCGCCTATATCAAAAACTATATTGATACCCTGCCCGAAAACAGCACCGAAAAAAGAACGCTGGCGACATTGAAAAAAATGGGTGCCAATGTTACAGCTATTACTTTTCCGGATAACTTGCATGGCGATGAAATACTATCTCTGATCATCGGCGCTGAATCAGCTACCGCTTTTGATCCACTGACCCGTTCAAATGACGACGACAAAATGGTACAGCAAAACAAAGACCGCTGGCCAAATACATTCAGAACTGCACGTTTTGTTCCCGCTGTCGAATACCTGAATGCCTGCAGGGCACGCTACCAGATCATGAAGCAGATTGACCCCTTGATTGATAAATACGATATCATCATTGCTCCGCCCGAAACCGGCGATCAACTGGCTATTACCAATTTAACGGGCAATCCATCTATCACTTTGCCAAATGGAATGCTTCCAAACCATTTGCCTGCCAGTATTAGTTTTATCGGCAAACATTTCGGTGAAGCAACCTTGCTGGCCTTCGCCAAAGCCTACCAGAAATTTACTGGTTATAACCTGCAACATCCGGACGGGTTCAAATAAAAAAAAACAGCGCAGAAATTGAACCTGATGCAGAGAGAAATCTGAAATTCCAAGCCAGGTTTCTGTTTTATATTGAAATAATAAGCGATATTGGACCATGCAAAATGGGGTAAGTCGCTTATTTTTTTTGACCTGTTTTTTGTTCTTTTTGTGCTTCGGATCAAATGCACAGGCACAAAAGACACCTAAGCAGGAACGCAAAAGTTTGCGTTCGGGGCAATTAATGGTAGTTATAACTGATGGATGGGATAGTTTAAGAGGTACTTTATACTGCTATTCAAAGCAACATCGCCATTGGAAATTGAAGTTCAGCAATGCTGTAGTAGTGGGGAGTACGGGATTAGGGATAGGCGATGGTATCACAAGCCTGCCTATTCATTCGGGCCCGGTAAAAAAGGAAGGAGATAAAAGATCTCCCGCCGGTATATTTACAATTGGTACAGCTTTCGGCTATGCCGATAAAAAAGATGCTCTCTGGATCAAAAACCGATACATTAAAGCTACTGATACTTTGATCTGCGTTGATGATGCTCACTCCACCCGGTACAATACCCTGATCAATAATAACGCAGCGACTTCCGATTATAATAGCTTTGAATACATGCACCGTAAGGACGACTATTATAAATGGGGTTTGTTTATCAATCACAATTCAAATCCTGCAATGCCGGGGGATGGGTCATGTATTTTTATGCATATCTGGGAGAATGAACATGTGGGCACAGTTGGCTGTACTGCTATGCAAGAGGAAAACCTTTTACGGGTATTGCATTGGATAAATGCCCGAAAGAATCCGTTATTAGTACAATTGCCAAAGGCCGAATATGCCTTGCTCCGGCAGTCGTATCATTTGCCGGCGATCAATTTTTCGGAAAAGAAAGTAACTTTTATCAATCAAAAACCCGGTCAGGTACTTCACCCCGGCACGTTTTAAAGAATTTGAAATGGTTGTAAGTATCCTTGGATGCGGCTGGTACGGAAAAGCGCTCGCATTGTCTTTGATAAAAAAAGGCTTCAGCGTAAAAGGCTCGGCTACCAGCGAAGAAAAGGTTAAACTTCTGGAGCAGGAAGGTATAATACCCTATCTACTGAAACTTGGCAATGAAGCCTCACCATTGCCGTCCGAGTTTTTCAACTGCGATATTCTGGTCATCAGCATACCTCCCCGTACCCGTTCGGGCGAAGGCGATAGTTATTTAGCGAAACTTAGCGCCGTCATCAATAGTATTTTAGTGAATGGCGTCAAGAAATTGATCTATATCAGCTCGACAGGTGTTTACAGCGAACAGAACAAAACCCTAACCGAATTGGATGAGCCGCTCCCAGATAATCCATCAGGGCAAATTTTACTGGATGCCGAAAGTTTATTGAAGGAACACACTGAATTCCAAACAACCATCATTCGTTTTGGCGGATTGGTGGGGCCCGGCAGGCATCCCGGTCGCTTTTTTGCGGGTAAGACAGAAATACCTAATGGTAGAGCACCTGTAAATATGATTTACCAATCGGATGCTGTGGGTATAACAGAAGCGATCATTAATAAAGACCTTTTGGGCTATACTATCAATGCTTGCGCACCGGACCACCCCGAGAAAGGCACTTTTTACCCGATGATGGCTTCATTGGGTGGTTACCCGATACCTCAATTTATCGATGAACTTCAAAACTGGAAATTAGTTGAAAGTGTTTACCTGGAAACTTTATTGGAGTATAAATTTCAGGTACCCGAATGGAAACTTTATCCTGCTGATTCCTTTTAGCACTACACAAGTATGGACCTGAATATTTTCAGGCCCATACCAATTTGCCCGGCGATAAAAAAAAGTAATCAGTGTCCCTTCAGTCAGGTATAGTTATTTAATTTATTTCTATGGTCGACGTGATGTCAACCCGATCAATTCTGCTTTTTAACTTTTGCTTTACGGCTGCCAGTTCGTGTTGCAATACCTTGATCCTTTCCTCGCGCATCTTAATATCTTCTTCGCTGCTCGACTGACCGATCTTGTCTTCGTTGAACCTGATCTTGACATGAATGAGCTGATGTAGTAATTCTGCGGTTTCTTGTGGAGTATAACTCCCCTGTATGAGTTTAACGTTCATGTTCCTGATTTTTTATTGACCCTGGCCTAATGAATATGCCGGTTTACCATCAAATTTGTATAACTGTTCGGTTTTGATTACATCGATTTCCTTATCAAGAGCCTGCTGCTGCAAGGCGATCAATTCCTGTTTGGTAGCCTGACGACCTTCTGAAGAATAAAAACGGCAGCGCCAGTGGTCGGTACAAAAAGTCTCTTTGAAGCCCTCGGGCCAAACTTTGATCCCTCTGTTAGTGATCATATTAATTTTAAGGTTTTCGGTGCCGATCTGCTTCAGGCGCTCCCCTAATTCATTTGCATCCGTTCCGGCCCAGTGCACAAATAAATCAACGCCCTGCAATTCTTTAACAGCCGGGGCTCTTTTTTTATAGGGTATTAACTTAATTGGCTTAGCGTTGCTATAGTTTGCTGCTTTTAAATTTACTGGTTGCTGCCCAAGTCGCTCAATGATGGCGTCGGCAAATTCGCTGGTCCCAACTTTTTGTTTGCTGATGCCTTCTTTGTAGATATCATAAGTATGGATGCCATCTTCTAATGTTTTCAACCATGCATTGTGTACCTTTTCTGCCACATCATGCTGTCCTAAATGATTGAGCATCATCACAGCACCCTGCAACAATCCCGAAGGGTTAGCGACATTTTGTCCTGCCCGCCTTGGTGCTGAACCATGTATCGCTTCAAACATCGCAAACTCTTCACCAATATTTGCCGAGCCAGCCAGACCCACTGATCCCGCTATCTGCGCGGCTACATCCGATAGCACGTCGCCATAAAGGTTCAGGGTTACGATAACATCGAATATTTCTGGTGTATCGGCAAGTTTTGCAGCGCCTATATCAACTATCCAATGTTCTTTTTCCAGTTCGGGATATTCAGCACCTATCTCGTCGAATATAGCATGGAATAAGCCATCGGTCTGCTTCATGATATTGTCTTTAGTAAAGCAGGTTACTTTCTTCCTTCCCTGGCTTTTGGCAAATTCAAAGGCGTACCTGATGATCTTTTCGCAACCGGGGCGGCTGACCAATTTGAGACATTGTACCACTTCGTCGGTTTGCTGGTGTTCTATCCCGGCATACAGATCTTCCTCATTTTCCCTGATAATAACCAGGTCGAGCAGCGGATGCTTAGTCTCAACATAAGGATGTAAACTTGTACATGGGCGTACATTGGCAAAAAGTCCCAGCATCTTCCTTGTAGTAACATTCAAGCTTTTGTAGCCGCCACCTTGTGGCGTTGTGATGGGTGCTTTTAGAAAAACTTTGTTGCGACGGATAATGTCCCATGATTCCTTCGCAATACCTGAAGTATTACCCGACAAGTAAACCTGTTCTCCCACGGCTATCTCGTCAACTTCGATCCTGGCTCCAGCGGCTAATATGACCTTTAAAGTGGCATTCATAATTTCGGGTCCGATGCCATCCCCTTTTGCTACTGTGATTCTTTTCATGTGGTTTTGTTTTGCACCACAAACATAGATGCCGCATTTAATAAATTTTTATTTATGTTTATTATAATATCCATAACTATTATTTATTAACTACTAATCAGCATTATATTAATTGTGCCCAAAAACCGACTTTTTAAAATCACTTAAAGGCGAACTGCTCTAATTCGATGATGGTTGAAAAAACCGAGCATTATTTGAAAGAATCCTAAAATTGGTATCAGGACCTGATTTTTCTTTGAAGAGAACTATGTATAAGTGCTATAGTCGAGGGGGGTTAATGCCTATTGTTTGAAAGGGAAATAGCTGACGAATTCCCATGGGCCACCCAGATACCGCCATAGCTTCAATCCACTGGTAGTAAAAGAAAAAGGCTCGAAGTTTTCAGCAAGAGCATTTTGAAGAAATTTAGCATCATCGGGCTGCACTTTGTTCTGCACCGTAATATGCGGCCATATTTTTTGGCGATCCTGCGGAGTCAAAAAGTCGAACCAATTAGTTTGTAATTGCGCGTGCAATATTTTCAGGGAAGGACAATCTATTTTGATCGCCGTTCCATTGCCGATAGAAACTACACTTGCGGCGTTCAAATAAAAAGTAGCCTGTTGTTTTGAAATCAATTCGAGATGCTCATGTACCCTCAGATCATCGGGCAAGGCATGGAATAAGGTCAGGTGCGCGTCTATAAAATTTCTTTCCGGCGGGAAATAGGCTTTACGGAGGCCATCAAAATATTGCTGTGCCTCCGGGTCTATAACCAACGTAAGGATAAGCAGCAGGTTCGCTTCTTCCTTTGCTGCTTCGTTATTGTCACCATGCAATAGTTTTACCATCCCTGAAAAAGCCTCCTGTCGGACCATCTTTTGGTAAAGTTGCAGCCCATACGATACCCTTTGCACCTTCCCGAACCGGCCTTGCACCCCATGCCTCTGTGCCCGGATAGGTTGCCGTAAATCCGGGGCATACCGCATTGACCAATATCCCTTTGGGTTTTAGTTCATTTGCCAGCTTAACGGTTAAGCCATTTAGTGCCAGTTTACTGATGCCGTAAGCCGTTACATCTGTCATGGCCACCAGTCCAAAATCAGGGTCTGTGAATGAACCTGCCCCGCTGGAAACATTAACTATGACGCCGCTTTCGCTCTTTTCGATCAAAGGGACAAAACCTTTTGTAACCCGCCAGGTGCCGAACAAATTGGTTTCCAGCGCCTCCTGGGTATAGTCGAACGTCTGGGTTAAAGCCGTGCCGCCCTGATCGTAATAGCCTCCGGCATTATTCACCAGTACATCCAGCTTGCCAAAACGATTTTCGATCTCCCATGAACCATTTTGCACACTCAGGTCGCTCAAAATATCCAATTCAAGGGGCACTACATCCAGATTTTCGTTTTGAAGCTGAGTAGCCAGCCTTACAACCTTTACCAGGTCGCGGGCAGAGATGATCACTTTAAAGCCGGCCGAGGCCAATTGCCTGGCGGTTTCGAAGCCCAGGCCTTCGGCACGTCCGGCACCTGTTACTAATACAACTTTTTGTGTTTCCATATGATTTACTCCATTTACTCGGCAATAATAGCTTCAGCCGCCAAGCGCCCCGATTTTATGGCGGCATTGATCGAGCCATTTAATAAATAATCGCCACAACGATAAACCTGCTCCGACAACCGGATGTCACTGGGTTCAATCCCATCACTAAAAACCTTATTTTTCGGCAACGCATAAGGAATGTAATAGGATCTGAAATACTGCCAGGTTGGGGCATCGTTAAACCATCGGGCCAGTTCGTCAATTACTTTGCCAGCTAAAATAAGAGGAGACTGTTGCTGCACGTCACCGAGCACAGAAACTGAGATCAGACTTTTACCTGTTGGTGCGTAGTACGGGGATATATTATCCAGCACCACTAGGTTGTTCACCAGTTTAACTTTTGAAGCATTCAACAATACCATAGGAGATCTCAGCGGAGCGCTATCAGCTGTAAAGTATAAATTCGACACCGGAACACCTTTTACATTACTCCGGGTATAGGGTTTTGGCAGGGATGGTTCGTCAGTAGCTACAAGAATATGTTTGGCGGTATAATTTGTGCCCTTATCGGTAAAAACGGTGTTTCCTTCAATGCGGAGTACTTTTTCATTCAAATGGATATCGTTTTTATCTATTGATGCGGCTAATTGCTTTGGGATCATCCCCATCCCCCTTGCAGGCAGAACGGTACCTCCCTCGCCAAACATTTTAAAAAGGTAAGCAAACATCGTTGAAGGGGTACTTAACTCGTCCTCCAGAAAAACACCGCCAAAAAAAGGTTTGAAAAAATTGGAAACCATCTTTTCAGAAAAGCCATATTCTTTCAGGTAATCGATTGTTTTTACCGGTTCATCTTTAAAAATTTGTGAAATTGACCTGCCTTTTAATTGCATCTTCAAGCCCAGCATCCTGAATTTGTCGCCCAGAGAGCCGGCCGGGGAAGCAATCGTCGTCCACAACTTCGAAGGTTGGCGAAGCGGATCACTTACTTCTGTAAAACCATTTTCATTGAAAAGAATAGCACCCGGGTCAAAATAACGGAGATCGAGTGCTTTATAGTCTAATATTGCTTTCGCTTCCGGATAGGCGGTTAACAACACCTGAAAACCACGATCCAACTGAAATCCATTAATGTAATCCGTTCTTACCCGGCCACCGATATCATCGTCGGCCTCAATTATTTTTACCGAGCGACCTGCTTGCTGCAGCAGTTTTGCTGCTGTAAGGCCACTGATCCCGGCTCCAACGATCAAGACGTCTGACGATTCCATTTACTGTTTCTTTAATTTTTTCTTAGATGTCCAAGACCGCCATCAACACCAATGATCTGCCCGGTAACCCAACTGCTCTGCTCAGAAAGCAAAAAGGTAATAGCAGCCGAAATATCTTCCGGTGTACCTATTCGGCCCAGAGGGTGCCTTCCTGCGGATGCCTCACGCCGCTCGGGCGAATTCAGCAAGGCAGCTGCCAAAGGTGTATCTGTTAATGATGGTGCTACAGCGTTAACCCTTACACCGATTGGTGCAAACTCGGCAGCAAGCGATAAGGCAAGGCCATTTACGGCGCCCTTAGCAGTAGCAATACTGGCATGAAAACTCATACCTACACTGGCGGCAACCGTACTTACAAGTACTATGGAAGCATTACCCGAACGCTTCAATGCAGGTAAGGCCAATTGTATAATTTTAACCGCACCGGCAACGTTGATCCGAAAATCGTTTAACAGATCGGTGGCAGAAACCCGGTTGAAAGGTTTGAGATTGATGCTACCAACTGAATACACCAGGCCATTTAAACTATCCGGCAAAAACCCTTCAATATTTGCGTTTTCATCAAGTACATCATAATTACGATGCAGGATACCGGGCGGCAAGTATTCACCTGCTCTTCTGGAAATGTTATAAACCAGGGCCCCGCCGGCAGATAATCTCTTTACGGTAGACAGCCCAATGCCTGAACTGCCGCCTACAACCAATATTTGCTTCCCCGCAAAACTCATTTGCCTATCAGTTTTAAAAACTCAACACGCTGGTCGGCATGCAAAAATTTACCTCTATATTCAGTAGTTACAGTCGAACTGTCTGGATCATTTACCCCACGCGACGAAACACAATGATGGTATGCATCGATCATTACGGCAACATCATTGGTCCCCAAAGCCTTACTGATCTCATCTGCTATCTGTACAGTCAGACGCTCCTGTACCTGCGGGCGTTTAGAACAATATTGTACAAGGCGATTTAGCTTCGAAAGTCCAATCACTTTACCATTGCTGATATAAGCCACATGCGCTTTACCGATGATGGGCACAAAATGGTGTTCGCAATTGCTTTTTACAGCAATATTGCGTTCAACCAGCATCTGGTTATAACCGAATTTGTTCTCAAAAAGCGTTATATCGGGTTTATTTGCAGGATTCAATCCGCTGAATATCTCTTTTACATACATTTTGGCAACACGCTTAGGCGTATCTTTCAGGCTATCATCATTCATATCCAAACCCAGGATATTCATAATGGCTGAAAAATGCTTTTCAATTAATTCGATCTTGGTGTCATCATCGATCTCAAAAGCATCTGGCTTCAACGGTGTAACAGGCGAATAGTTGTAATTCGCAGGTTCAAGCAGTTCAAGCAAGTCGTCCGATGAATTAATACCTGTGTTTTCGGGTGCTTTATTTTTCATTTTTTGCTATTTCTTTTATTGATATAGATTTAATTTTTAACTGAGGACGCGGGCTGAGCTCCATTCGCGCGACCTGATCCAGGAATAAAACCAGACATTGATCAGAATGAGCCCCATGCCATAAAAAATATCCTCAAAGGGTATGGTCAGCAAACGTAGTCCGATGATTCCTTTCGGACTGTACCAAACCACTGGACTGGCAAGCCCCGTGCCGGTCAATAAACCGTTTACAACCAGGAAGGGAATTAATAAAATACCATAGATCAGATAGAATTTTGGCATCCAGGTAACTTTATAGTAATTAGCAATAAGCACCAATACCATCAGCAATAGAAAGGCAGATACCGTGTAAGGCTTTGAATACCAAATAACTGATAAAACCAGTAAAATTGCTGTAAGTCCGTAATTGATATACTGTATTTTATTTTGAAGATAATCGGCAGAAATTACCCGTGTCAGGCAGTCGAACGTAAATACACAAGAATAAGGGATGCAAATAAAAAACAATACCTCTTCTATCGGTAAATTCCCGAGGTAAAGCCCAACAACGTAACTACGATCAAATCCCCATACGCCCAGATGAACGAATAAACTATCCCACAGCAAATAAAACACAGCTGTGATGAGTATTGCCGGAAGTAATGCGTTCCAATGTTTATACAATTGTATTTTAGGGTGAAATGAGAATACGAACGGCACCAGCAAACTCAGCAGGTCGATCAGCAGGTAGGTGTATTTGATCATGATTTACCCGTTTTAGCTTCCCTGAAATATTTCATCGGCACCCATAACATACCAAAGCATTCACCATCCTCCTTGTCAAGGTGTTTGTGATGCATTTTATGAGCACGACGTATGCCACGCAAATACCAATTGTTACTATTGCGGAATATTTTGATGCGTTGATGAATAAAAATATCATGCACCAAAAAATAACAAAAGCCGTAAAGCGTAATACCCAGACCTATGTATAGTAAAAAACCGGCTTCAGTATAATTCCCCAATGCCAGGCAAGCAATTCCTGGGGTTGCGAATATGAGGAAGAAGAAGTCGTTATGCTCAAAAAAGCCATATTCATCTTTTTTATGGTGGTCGCGATGAAGCCCCCATAACGAACCATGCATCAGGTACTTATGGGCCAACCAGGCCACGGCTTCCATAGCAATAAATGATACGATTACGATACCTGAATTAACTAATATCCTGATCATTTTCCTGTTGTTGATAATAGAATTGCATTACCCGTTCAAAACAAATTTTCAGCCATTCGGTAAATTTTTCAGGCTCCTGATCCAATTTCTTTTTCAAATCCTCCGGCGATACATATTGCCACGCGGCTACCTCAAGCGGATCAGGAACAGGGATTTGTTCAGTTGTTCCGAAAAAAACATGATCAAATTCATATTCAGTCAGTTCACCAAATTCAGCCTTGTAAACAAAACTAAAACCCGGTACCAATTCACATTCAAGCCCCATTTCCTCTTTTAGTCTTCGGCTGGCAGCGTTTATATTTGATTCACCCGGGCGCGGATGACTGCAACAGGCATTGCTCCATTTACCTGCCGAATGGTATTTTTCAAAAGCCCTTTGCTGTAACAAAAGTTCCCCTGCCCCATTGAAAATAAATACCGAGAACGCACGGTGGAGTTTACCCAGGCGATGTACAGCCATCTTTTCCATTGTTCCCAGCATGTTGTCATGCTCATCAACCAATATTACACTTTCCACAGTCTTATTATTTTAGGGCGCTTTGCTGATCCTTGCTTTCGGATCTTTAAGAAAAGCTGTTATTTTATTTTTGAATTCGGTATCCGACAGGGTATCCAATGATCTTTCAACCAAAGACCGGTCGACTTCTATATTTTTTTTATAATCAAGGAACCCTGGAAGGTTTACCTGAATCGAATAACGTATAAACCTTGATTCCATATTCAGTGAATCACGCAAAATGGCGGCTTCAATCAGTTTTTTGCCTTTGTTAAAACAGGACATTTTGCTGATCGGGCTAAAAACAGTTTTTGCTTTCAACATTTCTGCCGCTCCTTTATAAGCGACCAAAACCGGGTTGTCGTTTTCCTTGACCGGCTCCAGCATTTGCTCGAATTTCGCCGCCTCCGGCCCCGAATCAGCTGAACGGAAATACTGATCACGGGCATCTTTTACAGAAAGCATTGCCTGATTACCAGCCAGAAGCAAAATGATGAAGCCGTACAACCTCATATCATATTCATTTTATGTTTGATAAAAACATCGCAAAGCAATACCATTTTTCGTGTATTGGATATCCTGAATCGCTTTGAGAAAATGGCGCATGCCCTTGCCAGCTTTATCTTCTCGAACAACTGACGATAATATTGATAAGCCAGATATACACCCCGACGGGACGAATCCGGCAATTGTTTGATACCTGCTAAAGCATCATCTAATTCTAATTCAATTTCCTGTTCAATTATTTGCTTATCAGCTTCCGTAAAATTGCTAAGGTCGACATTGGGGAAATACGTTCTGTTTAGGTTTTGGTAATCTGCACCTATGTCACGCAAAAAGTTGATCTTTTGGAAGGCCGATCCCAATTTCTTAGCTGCCGGCATCAATTCATAATATCGGTTGATATCACCGCCGGTAAAAACAAACAGACACATGAGACCAACAACTTCCGCCGAACCCAGAATATATTCCTGATATTTTTCAGGGCTGAAGTCTTGCTTTTCAAGGTCCATCTCCATACTTTTCAGAAACAGGTGGATCAACTGGTGGTCTATATGATATTGTCTTACCACCTGCTGAAATGAATTCAATATCGGATTTAAACTGATACCGTTTTCGATGGCTTCAAAACAGTCCTTTTTGAATTGCGCCAGTAACGATGCTTTGTCATAATCGTGAAAACTATCCACAATCTCATCAGCAAAGCGCACAAAGCCATAGATCGCATAGATCGGATGATGCAATTCCTTGTCCAAAAACCTGATTCCCAGCGAAAAACTGGTACTGTACCGCTGTGTAGCTATCTTGCTGAACTCGGCCGATAAACGGTCAAATTTCTGTTTCATATGCTGTGCAGGTAATTAAGTAATTGGTTAGCGGCTACATTCCCCGAAATAATTGCCGGCGGAACTCCCGGCCCGGGCACGGTAAGGTGACCAGCGTAGAATAAATTTTTGATCTGTTTGTTGCGGATCGATGGCTTAAGGATGGCCGTTTGCCGAAGTGTGTTTGCCAATCCATAAGCGTTACCCCCGAAGGAATTATAATCGTTTTTGAAATCCGAAACACAATAGCTTTTCTTATAATCCAGGTGATCGCTGAGGCTTTCCCCACAATAAACTTCCAAACGTTTCATGATCATTTCAAAGTATTTCTCCCTTGTTTCCTCGCTATCCTCCAGCCCTACAGCCAGGGGCATCAGGATAAAAATATTTTCATGCCCAACGGGGGCTACTTTGCTATCAGTTTTAGAGCTACAGCATACATAAAAAAGTGGTTTTGTTGGCCATTGGGGTTGTTTGTATATCTGTTGGGCGTGTACCTTCAGATCCTCGTCAAAAAACAAGTTATGGTGCTTCAACTTTTTAACTTTCTTTGTTACCCCCAGGTAATAGATCAGGGCCGAGGGGGCCATCACACGCCCTTTCCAATACCGCGGTGTATAATTACGATATTTAGGTTCAAGCAATTGCTGCTCAATGTGGTGATAGTCGGCTGCGCCGATAATGCCGTCAAAATCCTTTTGGCGGAAGGCCGTCTTGACACTTGTAATTCTATTTTGTTTGATATTAAAGCCGGTAACAGGCTCCTCCGTATAAAATTTCACACCCTGACGAATTGCTACTTCTTTCATGCCTTCAACCACTTTGCCGAAACCGCCCATTGGGTACCATGTTCCCAGTTTGAGACCAGCATGGTTCATCAGACTGTACAAAGCTGGTGTATCTTCGGCCATGGCGCCCAGAAAAAGCGCCGGAAACTCCATCAATGAGATCAGGCGAGGGTCTTTAAAATACTTCCGAACGTGAGTGCTGAGCGATGTAAACACCTGCAACCTAAACAATCCCTTCACTAACTCCGCATCAGCAAACTCGCGTATCGAAAGTCCCGGCTTATAAACCAACTTATTCATTCCGACCCTGTATTTAAAGGCAGCTTCCTTCAAAAACAACTTCAATGCATCGCTGCTGCCTTTTTCAATTCGTTCGAATAGCCTGAATAAGGCCGGCACACTGGCCGGTACCTCCATCACATCATCCTTCCCAAAAACAATAACATACTCAGGGTCCAGTAAACGCAGGTCGTAAAAATCGGCTGGCTTATAACCAAAATCATTAAAAAATTTCTCGAAAACATCCGGCATCCAATACCAGCTCGGACCCATATCGAAAAAGTAACCATTAGTGGTGTGCAACTGACGGGCGCGACCACCAATATCTTCATTTTTTTCAAATACCTCAACACTGCAACCTGCTTTTGCCAGGTAGGCAGCAGCACTCAGCCCGGCAAAACCAGATCCTATAACTGCGATATTTTTGATTGTTGAAACTGAAGACATTCCTAATTATTTAAAGTATTACGTTTTCAAATTCGTGTACATCTTTCAGCCATTTCACCTGGCCCGGGTAGTTTAATTCTGACAAAAGCCTTGGATTGCCTGAAGCAAAGATGCTGGCTCCCGGAAATGTCTCGGCAAGGTTGGTAAGGTATTCCCGGGCTTCATTTACCGGACGAACACGGGTCATGAAAAAAAACAAATTTGCAGGTTCTGTTGCTTCATAAGTACTTTTCAAAGCAAACAAAGGAACCTTTGGCCCGAGATAGATTACCTTATTTCCGGCCGATCTCAATAGAAAGCTTGCCAGCAATAATCCAATATCATGATCTTCGTCCTCGGGCAAAAAAAGCAGCCAGCTACTATTCGATCGTTCTTCAATTTCACAGGCATCGATAGCAGCATATAGTTTTTGCCGGATAATTGATGAAAGAAAATGTTCCTGAGAAGGACAAAGTGACTCCTTTCGCCACATCAACCCAAGTCGCACCAGCAAAGGATAGAGAACATATTTATAGGTTTCCAGTATCCCATTCTGTTCAAATGACTTTACAATTAACTGGTTAACCAGTTGCTCATTGTAAACAAGTCCATTACTGATAATTTGCGAGATATAATATTCGTAACGATTTTCGACTGCTATAGTGGCATCAAATTCCTTTTGCAGCATGGCGTCCACTTCCGGCTGGCCCATCGCACAGGCAGTTGATATTTTATGACCCGAATAATATAGTCCGGCAATATTTAACAATCTTTTTAGCTGCTCATCATCATAAAAACGCTTATTCCCTGAAGTGCGCGAAGGTTGCAGGGCATTATATCGACGCTCCCATATCCGTATATTGTGGGACGAAACGCCAGATAATTGCTCAAGCTCCGATATGGAATATTGCATTTTGTCTAATTATTTATTGGTCAAACTTAGACAAAGTTTATCGCTTTCATCAAAAACTTCGGGCTGGATTTAAAAAATGACGCAAAAATGTATTTGGGTCAAAAATGAAATTTGCCCTGTATAACTTATTTCAGGTAGGCATTAAGTACGTTTGGCAGCTCATAATCCAGCCCATAAGCGTATTTTAACAGCAGGGAGATTGTTTTGGCGATAGTTTCGGGTTTACGGTGCATCTGTGGCAGTAATCCCATCATTGCATAGCTAAGCGGATTAACAGCTGGAATAAACGTTTCCCAGTCGTACCCTTTGGCCCATATCAACCCTTTGACCGTGATGGAAAGGTCGACGCCCTGGTCAAGCAGAAATTGCAACATCTCTTTTGAATTGTTGAGATTTTGGTTGACTGTATGAAACACGGGGGTGTGCCCACCAAAACCATGCTCGTCGACAGCGGCCCGGGCATTGATATCCGCTCCGTGATTAACTAAGATACGAGCGCAATTAACACTATTATATTCGGCGCAAAAATGGAGAAGTGTTGCACCAATAAGGGAAGTATACGTATTATTGAAAAGCGCATAGGTTTTGTTGACCAGTAATGGATCGCTTTTGATCTGCTTTTCGAGCGCCGCCCCATCGTCAATAAAGACACTTAGCAATTCGGCAGGCTGAAAATGCAAACCATGATCAATGAATGCCTGTACACAGTCTTTAAATCGGGGCGTGCGGGTATACATTTCAACCATCAGCGTAAAAATTGGCATGCCATCTGTGAAATTTTCATTTGGATCGCCTCCATTTTCAAAATAGCGGCGCAGTTCATTGGCATCATGCACTTCCATATAGCCGGGTAAAAGGCTTTGATCGGGTTTCATTTATTAAAAATAATTCAAAAAATTCAAATGGAGACCCGGTTTACTTAATTTCAACAATGGAACAAATTTGAATACCTTTATAAAGCACGCATTTAAACATTTTGGTAGCACTAGCAGTAATAAATTTTTGAAAGGCTTTCCTTCCACAAAATTTCATTTGCTATTATAATTATATAGCTAATCGCTTACCTTAGACCTATGAGAAGAACTTTCCTGATCGCTTTTTTCCTTGTGTCTTGCGCTGCCCTGGCTCAGGCTCAACTGCATACAGCCCGCCTTTTTGGTGACCATATGGTTTTACAACGCAACCAGCCTGTACCCGTTTGGGGAACCGCTGGCAAAGGCGCAAAAGTTAGCCTGAGTTTCAACGGTCAAAATATAAGCACAAAGGCTGACGTACATGGAAATTGGAAAATGGTTCTGCAACCAATGAAAGAAGGCGGACCTTATACTATGGATATCGCTGCAGGGAAAGAATCATTACACTATACCGATGTGATGATGGGTGAGGTTTGGCTCTGCTCAGGGCAATCAAATATGGAATTTGTGCTGCAGGGCGCCCAAGGCTTTAAGGCCGAGCAAAAGACAGCTGCTCAGCAAAATATCCGCCAATTCCTGGTAACGCATAAAATGAGCCTGGTACCCGATAAAGAGCTGGCAGACGGGCAATGGCTTCGTTCAGATACCAATACCGTAGCCTATTTTACCGCAGTTGGTTATTTCTTCGCCAAAAAATTGGCGCAACAGTTGCATGTTACGGTTGGCCTGATCCATAGCAGTTGGGGTGGCACACAAGCCGAGTGCTGGATCAGTCGCGAAGCTATGCTGAGCGACCCTAATCTGGTTGCCGGAGTAAAACGTGTGCCGCTGACCTGGGAAGGACTAAAAGTTCAGGTCGATAGCATTATCCACGCCTACGCATTTCAAAACACTGCACCCGCATCTTTTACGATCGGGCAATTGGCGACACAGCCCGCATCCTATTTTGCGCAATGGCAAAAAGGCGGCCCGGGTGCCTGGGAATGGCAAGGCCGTTGGGCCTCATACCGTGGCGCGGGCTTTATGCAACGCAGTTTAAAACTGGACAGCAGTTACGCTAAAAAGTCTTCGGTACTACACCTTGGCCTTACCGATGCCGATATGCAATTGTATATCAATGGTAAAGCTATTACCCCTAATCTGATCAATGGCAGCTTCATCGTAAACCTGCCAGCCGGCACATGGAAAGGTGGCGACAATAGCCTGGTAATGGAACTGCTATCGCAACAAAAGAACCCAGCATGGTTTGGCTTGGGAATTTATGGCGATTTTACTAATGTATTTACCTCATTCCCCGATACTACGGTTGCTATGTCTGATAACAACTGGCGTGTCATGCCCGATTTTAATAAACCCTATCATTTTGATTTTAGTCCGAATAACACGGTCGGCACCCTTTACAACGCCATGATCGCACCAATTGTAGGTTATGCTGTTGCTGGTGTGCTTTGGTACCAGGGCGAATCGAACGCCGGGAAGGCTTATCAGTACCGCACCACATTCCCGCTGCTGATCAATGATTGGCGCCATAAATGGGGCTCCGATATGCCTTTTTTATTCGTGCAATTGTCGTCATGGGGGCCAACACCAAACAGCAATCAGGGAAGCGACTGGGCCGAATTACGTGAAGCGCAAACAATGACCCTTAAACTCCCTCATACGGGTATGGCTGTAACCACCGATATTGGTGATGCCAACAATATTCACCCTACCGACAAGGCCGATGTAGGCTACCGCCTGGCATTTGAGGCCCTTAATTCAGTTTACCAATTACCTAATAATAACCTGAGCCCGCTTTATCAATCGGCTGATTTTAAACCTGGTTATGCGTTGATCAATCTTAGCCATGCCGAAAATGGTCTGGTAGCAAAGGATCAGTATGGCTATATCAAAGGGTTTGAATTGGCCGGTGCTGACCATAAATGGTATTTCGCCAAAGCTGAGATCAGCGGTAAACAGGTAAAAGTTTGGGCCGATCAGGTCGGTCAGCCGGTAGCTGTGAGGTATGCCTGGACCAATTCGCCATTGGAAGCTAACTTGTTCAATAAAGAAGGTTACCCGGTTGGCCCATTCAGGTCTGACGATTGGAAAGGTGTGACCGATGGGAAGTAATGCATATTTTATAGTCTTTCCTTGTCATTAAAACTATTTGTTTCCATTCGGGTGGTAATTTGTCGTTTTTTTTACCGTCCGACAACGAACACTAACAATGTCAAAACCGCACAGTTGTGCGGAAATCCGTTTATTTCAAAAACCTGAATCTTAATTGCTTAACGCCATTGGCATATTAATTGACATCGTAGGCCGGCGAAACTGGAGTTATTTCAACAAGCCATTTAACTTATTTTAACAAATATTAACATTGGCTCCTTTTATTTCCTAAGTTTTTAGTTATACCTTAGGACCTCCTAATAACACCTTATGCGACCATCCATACTCATTTGCCTTTTTCTGGTTTTGTTCTCAAAGATAGCTCTGGCTCAATCTAATTATGCCATTAAGGGTATAGTGGCTGACAGCGTCGAAAAAGTTAAGCTCCAAAATAGCTCTATCGCTGTACTCGAGGCAAAAGACTCGCTACTGGTAAAATACACCAGGGCCGCTGAAGACGGCACTTTTAGTATTGCCGGACTTACCAGGGGAAATTATATCCTGCTGGTATCCTATCCCGAATATGCTGACTACACCCGTACATTTTCGCTCGACTCCAGCAAACAATTACAAAATTTTGGCAACATCAATATCGTTCCTAAGACCCGCCTGCTAAAAGAAGTGATCATCAAGGGAACTGCCGCGCAAATGAAGATCAAAGGCGATACGACGGAATTTAATGCAAAAGCATTTGTCACTCAGCCCAATGCTAAAGTTGAGGATCTGCTGAAACAATTGCCGGGAATAACGGTCGATCAAAATGGGAACATAACGGCCCAGGGTGAGGCAGTAAAGAAAGTATTGGTAGATGGAGAAGAGTTTTTTGGCGACGACCCGACATTAGTAACCAAAAACATCCGCGCGGATATGGTAGACAAAGTGCAGGTTTATGATAAAAAAAGCGACCAGGCTACCTTTACAGGAATAGACGACGGTAAAAAAGAAAAAACCATCAACATAAAACTGCGTGAGGACAAGAAAAAAGGTATGTTCGGCAAAGTTGAAGTCGGCGATGGCCCGGAAAATGTTTACCAGGGCGAACTATTGTTTAATGCATTTAAAGCGAAACAGAAGTTTTCAGTATATGGCACACTTGGCACCAATGGTAAGGTAGGATTGGGCTGGCAGGACAACCAGAAATATGGCTCTGGCGACGAAATGCAATTTGGCGATGGCTTTGTTTATTTCGGAGGTAACGGTGGTGATGACCTTGATTCATTTGGTGGTCAATACAGCGGGCAGGGCCTGCCTCTTGCACGAAGTGCCGGTGTTCACTACGATAACAAATGGGACAGTGATAAACAATCGATCAATGCCAATTACAAAGTTGGTTCGCTGCAGGTTGATGGTACCCAGCAGGATCTGACACAAAACAACATTAAAGACACCGTATTCAATACAACCTCTAACCAGAAATACCATAATTTCATGTTCAGGCAAAAAGCGAGTATGGTTTACCAGTTAAAAATAGATACTTCATCGAATCTGAAAATCAGCATTGACGGTACTCAAAAGCACAGCACCACATTGCAAAGCTATTCATCGTACGAAAACCGAAACGACACATTGGTCAACAAAAGCACCCGCAATATCAATAATACTGTCGATCAAACTGCTTTTAATGCCAGTGCATTTTATACCAAAAAATTCAAAAAACCCGGGCGCACTTTATCGATCCTGGTTAGCGAGGCATACAGCCAAAGTAAGGCAAATGGTTTTCTGGGTTCGGTGGTCGGCTACTACAATGGTCATAGTGCCCCTGATAGTACAAAAACCATCGATCAGGCAAAAAAGAATAACCTGAAATCGCAAACAGTAAATACTAACCTCACCTACTCAGAACCTTTATCAAAAACAGTGTCGGTTTTGTTCAATTATGGGCTTGGTTATAGCAATAGTGTGGCCGACAGGCGCACTTTTACACCAACGGCACCGGGGGTTTACAATTATTTTGTTGATTCGCTGAGCAGTGATTTCCGGTTAAACCAGGTGTCCAATCAGGCCGGCGCGGTTTTAAACTACAAAAAGGGTAAAACCATATTTAATTTCGGCACTAAAGTATCTGATGTGCATTTTCACGAGGTGGATCAGTTTACCAACGATGCCCTTAACCGTAGCTTTATCAATTGGATGCCACAGGCCAGATATGAGTATCGCTTTTCGCAGTTCCAGTCATTCAGTCTGCAATATAATGGCAATACCACGCAGCCAACACTTGATGAGATCCAGCCACTGCGTGTCAACAACGACCCGCTAAACATAGTGCTCGGCAACCCCCTGCTAAATCCTTCATTTACCAACAGCTTTAATTTTAATTATCGTTCATACAAAGTCATCAGCGACCAATCGGTTTACGTTGGCGGAAACTATTCATTCACTACTGATCCGATCATCAGCCATATCAATTACGACGGGGCAACCGGAGCCAGTACCAGTCAGTATTTTAACCTGTCAGGTCACCAGAATACCAGCTTTTTCGTTTATGGCGGATATAGCCGAAAAATACCTAAAATTGAATTGACCACGGGTATCAATTGGGAAGTAGATGGCAATACCTACCAAAATTATTCTAATGGCGTTCTGAATCTGACAAAAAACTACACGTTCAACCCGGGTTTAAACTTCTCGAGGTATAAAGAAAAATCGATCGAGTTTAACCTTTCGGGTGGCCCTACCTATACATTAAGCAATTCGTCACTTAATCCGAATATCAACAATAACGGTTGGGGTGCCAGAGGAAACCTGGATGTGAATGTATACCTACCCGCAAAATTCCAGGTTGGTACCAATAGCAATTACCAATACCAGGGGCCGACACAATCATTTCCCCATGATTTTACCAAGACCCTGATCAACCTATCGCTGATCCGTACTTTCGGAAAAACAGATAACCTGAAGCTCGAGCTTTGGGTCAACGATTTACTTAACCAAAACGTTGGCTTCAGCCGGAATGCATCTGCTAACCTGATCACCCAAAACAGCTACACCACCATTAAAAGATATTTTATGTTTACTGTTACTTACGATTTCACGCACATGGCCGGAGGCTCAGCTAAATAATCCAATGAAAAAGACGATCCTATCATTAACTATATGCCTGTTCCTGAGTAAAGCACTTTGGGCACAGCATGCCCATTTCACCACTTCTGGCATTATTGAGTTCGAAAAAAGAGTAAATACTTACGCACTCATGAAAAAAGAAATTACGCCAGATAATGAAGGTTTCATGAAGCCTATGTTTGACGAGTACGTGAAAAACAATCCGCAGTTTAAAATACTCAAAAGCACACTAAACTTCGCTGCCAATAAAACCCTGTTTATACCTGATGATATTGAATTGGCTCAGGAGAGTTATTGGGGTCTGGGGCCATTAGAAGAACAAAACAATACCATATATACCGACTATTCGAGCAACCTTTGCACAGCGCAGAAAAAAGTTTTTGATGAAACCTTCCTGGTAAATGATACCGCCCGAAAGATCAAATGGAAAATTACTGACGAAACCCGTGTAATAGCAGGATATTCTTGTCGCCGGGCCAACGCAGTGATCATGGATTCGATCTATGTGGTTGCATTTTATACAACCGAGATCCCCGTTTCCGGCGGACCCGAATCGTTTAACGGTTTACCGGGAATGATCCTGGGCGTTGCCCTGCCTCACGAAAATCTGGCCTGGTTTGCAACCAAGATCACAGATACAACATTGCCGCCAAATACTGTTGTGGCACCTAAAAAAGGCAAAATAACGAACAATCAAAAACTGCGTGAAACCTTGCATAATGCTACCAAAGACTGGGGCAAATGGGCCGATCGTTACCTGAAAGCCTTTTTGTTGTAGCTTACAAAATCAGATTCTCCCAGGGTATTTCACCCGAAAGCAGATCTGCACCCTTTAGGGTTAAGAGAAAATTTCCATGACTTGACTGTTGGAGCAGACCATGCCTCAGGGCAAATTCTATGGGCTCAACAGCACTGTATTTTTCTTGTTTGGGGCCTACCGATCCTGTTTCTTTTATATTACGAAGTAGTTGAACAATACCATCTTTGTCCATTTGGCTATTTAAATTGTGGGTTTATTAAAGTTTAGCGTATACAATAATTTTTGAAACACATTTTTTAGCTGATTGTTTGCGCCAACTTTAATTTTTCGTTACCCTTTCAGAAATTAAACCAAAAGCCCTGCTTACAGTCTTTTCAAATATTTAATTTCGTATAAAAACTTGGTTTACCAGCTATGGCCATAGGGCCATCGCCTGGCGAACAGAACAAATTTGAATTGGGCCGCGATATGAAAAGATCAATAACGCTGTTTGCATTTGTTTTTGCCCTTAGCTTCGCCAATTTAGCGCAGGCACAAAACCAGGATCCTTATGTAGTTGGGATCAAATCGGATGTATTTAGTTACTATGCTTCACCCCAGCATAATTCCAATTGGTGCTGGGCCGCATCACTGCAAATGATATTTAATTACTACGGAATAAACATCACGCAGGAACAAATTGTTGCACGCAGCTACGGTGCAGACCCCAACGGCGAATTACCCAACTGGGCTGGCAACTGGCAGGTTATTACTGCTAACCTGAACAATTGGAGCGTTGATAATAACGGGCGCCAATACCTAGTACGCGCCGTATTTAACCAGGGACCGCCTAACCCAGCCTACCTTGTCGCTGAACTGGCAGCAGGGCGCCCGGTGCTGATCGGCTATCAATCAGGCCCCAATTCGGGTCATGCCGTTGTGATCACGGCATGCAGGTACATCGAAACCTATTATGGACCTGTCATCCAGTCGATCATCGTACGCGATCCATGGCCCGACCCCGACAATGTGGCGAACGAAGGCCGCAAAGAATGGCGCGGCATCGACCTGGCCAACCTGATACAGGGGCATTGGTTTATCGAGGTAGATTAAAACGTCATTTTTATCAAATCTTAACCGGCTAGGGACCTTGTACACCCGTTCCGTTCCCCGAGGAGGCTCCAACGTACAGATTTGGATCTGTTGTGTAAAGCCTGTATTTTAAATCGAACCAGCCTGACGAAGGTCGTGAGGGGACACCATTAGAAAGACTTGGATTGGTAGAAAAAGTAAAGGTGCCTGATATCACCTGATTAGCGGGGTCAAAGTGCGTTATGGTAAATGTTCCATTAGAAACCTGCAGTTGTATCTGCTGTAAAACGCCGGTTTGATTAAGGCTTTCCTGTAACATGCTACCACCGCTCATAGTATAGGTAGTACCAACTTGTATTGGCATAGCGGTACCAGCCTGAGTAGTGAGATATACATAACGGCTATATGAAGCACCGGTAACTATGCTGCTCTGTAGTACAAAATAGCCAGCATTTGTATTGGGGTTGTCATACAATATACCGCCGTATACCGTGTTGCTGACATAATTTTCACCCGAAGTGGTCCAGGCAATTGTATTCGATCCATTTTGAGTAGCTACAGGTAGTGGTGCCTGTGGAGCTACCGCAGCTTGCTTTTTACAGCTTGAAAAAGCTCCAAATAAAACAACAGCAAACAATAATTGAAAGTTCCTCATATCTTAAAAGATTTACCAGGCAAAAAGAGCTATTGACTATTAATAGATTAAATATCAGTAATTTAAAAGAAAAATGCAAGCCTAAATTAATTTACCATGTGGCTAAATACTTACGAAGTTTTAAAAACTTCGTAAGTATTAACTGGTTTCATTTAAGCTTATCTGGCAGCCTGTCCAGCCTGAGAAGCAGGGGCCGGTGCCGCAAAATGATAAGTGCCCGAACCGGCATGGATCAGTACGTAACCATTCTCTGCCGATCCGGCAACAATATCTTTATCAGCACTCAGGGCTTTACCTTCCTCGGTTATTTTATCAGCAGCGTCGGCCGGCAAAAAAATATCAGCCGTAGTATTTGATGGCACATCAATATTAAAATAGATATGGTCATCTTTAATTTCCCAACCCGATGTTGCTTTGCCATAATAGGTCAGCAAACTGGCCGTAGCGTTGGTAAAACCACCACCCGGATGCGGCTGAATGCGAATATGTTTATAACCCGGACGATCTTCATAGGTATCAAGCCCGGCCATAACGCGATACATCCAATCGCCAATGGCACCATAAGAATAGTGGTTGAATGAATTCATGCTGGCGGCTTCGAAACTTTTATCGGGTTTTATGCCATCCCAACGCTCCCAAATAGTGGTAGCGCCCATTTTTACAGGATACAACCATGATGGGTAGGTATCCTGCAATAACAAACGATAGGCAACATTATTGTATCCAAAGCGGGTAAGCACATGGCACAAATAAGGTGTACCCAGGAATCCGGTGGTTAGGTGGTTATCGTATCCGCTGATATTATCTACCAATCGTTTTGCAGCTTGCCCACGTAATTCTTCGGGCAACATATCAAAATTGAGCGCCAGGGTATAGGCTGTTTGCGTTCCGGAAACCAGGCGACCGTTTGCGGTCACGTATTCTTTCAGGAAGGCTTCTTTTATCCGTTTCAGCAGCGCAGAATAAGTATCAACGTCATCTTTCTTACCCAACGCTTTTGCGGCATCTATCAGTAATTGCGTCGAGTGGGCATAAAAGCATTGGGCTATAAAGTATTTATCGGTAATGGCAGATGATCCATCCGTATCATCATCAATACTATAAAATAGCCAGTCGCCAAAATGAAATCCTGTATTCCACAAGTCGCTTTTACTTTGGGCCTGCATATAATTTACCCAGGCTTTCATGCTCGGATATTGGGTCTGCAGGATACGTTTATCGCCATAGGCCAGGTAAACATTCCATGGAACAACTGTCGACACATCGGCCCAACCTGTACTTGGTGTAATTCCTCCGAGGCAATTCGGAATAACAAATGGCACCGCACCATTTGAACCCTGGTCTGCTGCTACATCGCGCAGCCATTTACCAAAAAAGTCGTTTACCCCCATGTTGAAAGTAGCAGTACGTGAAAACACCTGCGCATCACCCGTCCAGCCAAGCCGCTCGTCCCGCTGCGGACAATCAGTAGGAACATCTAAAAAGTTGCCCTTTTGCCCCCATTGAATATTATGCTGTAACTGGTTGATCAACGCATTTGAGGTTGAGAAAGTACCTGTTGGCTTCATATCCGAATAAAGTGCAACAGCCGTCACATCATCAACTGTAACCTGGTCGGCAAGGCGACCTTCGATGCGAATGAACTGAAAGCCGTGAAAAGTAAAATGCGGCTCAAAAGTTTCATCCCCATCGCCTTTCAGTATATAAATATCCTGGGCTTTGGCAGCACGAAGGTTTTCGGTATAAAAATTACCGGCTTTATCCAGCACTTCAGCGTGCGAAACTTTTAGCGTATCCCCTGCTTTGCCATGTACTTTGAGTATAACCCATCCAACCAGGTTCTGACCGAAGTCGATAACGCGTTCATTTTTCGGGGTCTTAAAAATGCGTACGGGTTTAAATGTTTCGTGCTTTGTTACCGGTTCGTTATAAGTCGCAAGTAAAATATCTTTGGAATAATCCTGCACGTGGACACCGCTCCATTTCGAATCATCGAAACCCGAAGTGGCCCAACCAGCCTGGTTTTTGTTATGATCGATAGTTTCGCCGTTATATATTTCGCTGTAGCGTATTTCGCCGGTTGACGATTTCCAGCTTTCATCTGAGCCGATCACCGCAGTCGAACCATCTTCATAAGTGATATTGATCTGTAACAATAAGGCAATATCTTTCCCGTATACATTACGCTTATCACTAAAACCAATAACACCACGATACCAACCGCTGCCGAGCGTAGCGCCAACAATATTGTTACCGTGATTGAGTAAACTGGTGATATCATAAGTTTGGTATTGCAAACGCTTTTTATAGCTGGTCCAGCCGGGTGTCAGGTAGGCATCGCCGACACGATGACCATTGATCTGCGCCTCGTACATGCCATGCGCGGTAATATAGGCAGTTGCCGACCTGATCTTCTTATTTAAAATAAACTGCTTACGCAATATAGGGCTGGGACGATTAACTGTATCCTCTACATAACCGGGCGTTATCCATTTGCCCTGCCAATCGGTAGCGTTAAGCAGTGCCATTTGCCACCATGCACCAACGCTCCAGGCTGAAGCAGCGCCATGGTTATCCCATACCTTTACCCGCCAGTAATATCGTTTACCTGATTGCAGCGCCAATCCTTTATAAGTAACCATAACCGATGAATCTGAGCTGATCTGACCAGAATCCCAAACAGCAGCACCAAAATTCGGTTTGCTGCTTACCTGGATGCGATAGGCCGTTTGCATCTCATTTCGTTTATCTACATCAAGCTGCCAGCTGAAACGCGGAAAAGCAACATCGATGCCTAAAGGATTACTACGATTCTCAACCAGCAGGTTATCTGCTTTTAACTGGGCAAAAGTTTCAGCGGCCAGCATTTGCAGGCTGAATAGGATCACAAAAAATTTAATTCTGTAGTTCATCTGGGTTTATTTTTGGGTTTCGTTCGCAACCTTAAAGAACGTGGAAAACGAACGTGGTATATGGTGCAAACCCAAATCTAATAAAACAGCCTTTAAACTTCCATTTTAATTATAGGATTTAGACGAAGAAATGGCATTTATTTTTGGCCAGGAGAAAACCTTCCATAATTTTTAATTTCCGGAAGCGATCAAATGAAAAATGACGCAAAAAAAATAGATTTAGCCGAATATACCTTTCGGTATAGAAATCTAATTTAGCTTCAGTGAGTTGGTGTTTGTATTCAAATAACCGCTCAGTGCAGCCAGACGGTCGGTATTGATCAGGTCTACGCCGCATTTAAGCAATTCGTCCCAAACAACTTTGCGTTCGGGTGAGGCCCAAAGTCTAACTTTTGTACCTATACGATGCGCCATCGTTACAAAATTTTCCAGGCGTTGTTCCTGTCTTGCTGGTATGGGTCCTTTACCGTTCCAACGTAATAAACGGGAATATTTACAGCTGGCCATAGAAAAAACATTGCTGCTCGAGCTATCGCGCGAAACTTTGCGCAGATCCTCATCGATAAAAGCAAAACGTCGCACCTCCGATTCAAGCATACCATAGGGTTTATGGCCGGAAATAACCACTGTAACGGCACCAACGGTGACTTTGCCATTCCTGTAACTGGTAAGCATACTGCTGTAATTACTCAATACACGCTCCAATTCGCGGTATGTTCGGTTAGCTTTGGTTTTGATATCGATCATAAGTATAATGGGCTGATCGTAGTCCGTGTAAACGCGACCGTTATTTTGAGTAACCCGGGCATATAATGGCCTGAGGTATAAATTCTCAAGATTGTGCCCGTGCCTGAACAGCGGACAGAAGTGACCAACCACCAGGGTTGTATCTTCAAGGAAAACATCAGCCTCGATATTGGTAAACCCATAGTCAAGGGCATCAAATAATGGGTGCTGATGTTTGTAATCGTTATGTGCAAAACCGTTTGGAATCGGTACACTTTGAGCCCGCGACGACAAGTGCACAACAAATAATAACGAAAATGCGAGTAAAATACCTGTAATCAGATTTTTAATATTCCGTGAACCAGGGGCTTTGATAGATTTCATCATTCACGAGTTTTGTTTGCGGTGCAGGTAAATTTTTAAATAAATGGCTGATTTAGAAGGATTGACACCTGTGAATTGGTTTACGCAAAGGAAAACGAAATGTTGCTGATTTAATTGCAATTGTTTTCAACAAGATGAGGAAAACGGTTCAAATAAAATACAATTAAAATTTGCCCGGTGAAGTTTATTCATTGGCTTGATGGTGACTGTGTCTGACGCGCCTTTCTATACGCCTGTCGGGCATGAACCACATAATAGCTACAATGGCAAACATAGCCAATGCTATACCGGGTTTATAAAACGCCATTGCTATCCCTGCAGCATAGATACCAAGCGAAGCTTTTCCTTTCCAGTCTTTTCCCATAGCTTCTGCCAATGCCGAATTCTTACCGCAATGACTAACCAGCACATACGATAGGATGGTATAGGATATGGCACACATAAAAAGTATGATTCCATAGGCCGTAACCGGTGCCTGTGAAAAATTATTCTCGCCCATCCAGGCAGTAGCAAATGGCATCAGTGACAACCAAAACAATAAATGCAGGTTGGCCCATAAGGCTCCGCCGGTGATGTTTTCAACCAGATACAGCATATGGTGGTGGTTGTTCCAGTAGATACCCACGTTAACGAAACTCAAAATATAACTTAACAATATTGGCCACATGTTCCATATCGCCGGCCAGGTATCACCTGAAACACTGTTCACCACCGAGGGCACTTTCAGCTCCAAAACCATAATGGTGATGATAATAGCAATTACACCATCGCTAAAAGCCTCTAAACGGGATTTCTTCATGTACAAATAATTAGCGATACCAATATAATGATTTGCCTCGATCAGTCAATTTAAGGTTGATGGCTTTTATTCCAAAAAGTACTACACGCTGAGGTTGTAAGCAGTTTGGTGCGAAATTAAAACCGCCTGCCTTTGCAATCCGTTCGTCATAATAGTAAAGTAATTAACATTAAACATCACCTGCTGAACGATAATAGAAATCATGAAAACAAAAACCATCAAAAAAATCGCCATATACACTACCTCCACGGTAGCGCTATTGGTGGTGGTACTTGCCGTGCACATCTGGTGGGTTTACCATCCGCGAATTAGTCCTTACACGAAAGTAATGGCCCGTATCGATATCAGCCAACCGATATCTCAAACAGATGCCAACAAGATCAGCACCTGGTTATACCACCAAAAGGGCGTTGACCATGTACTGGTCAACCCTGATTCACGCATAGCCGTATTTACATTTTTCCCAGCCCAGGTTTCGGGCAATGACATTGTTAAACGGTTCAAAGTGCAGCTGCCCTATCCTGCCCGGCGATTTATGCCAAGCCAAAACCAACTGGCCAGCAGCTGCCCGGTAGCCGGATCGTCCTTTTATTACAAGGTTTACAAATTTATAGATAACATACTTTAACAACACCAACATGAAAAAACTAACATTTCTACCCGTGATAGCTATTATAGCGATAGCTACGCTAGTGTTCCCGGCATGCAGCAAGAAAGCATCCTCTAATCCAACACCTGTAGGCACTACGCTGTACGATTCCCTGGGCGGAACGACCCTTGTAGCCGACCCAACCCATCCCGGCGCCATGATCGAGAAAGGTCGCCTCGGTATTCGCAACGTCATCGACAGCACTATTTTTGTGATCGCAGCCGACTCAAGGATAAACGGCCATTTTACAGTGTTACTGTCAGAAGTAACCAAAGGCGATCTCTCGGGCTTTACAGATCTAAGTGAAAACCTGACCACTTTTGTGGCTGGAGCAACCGGAGCAAAAAACTTTATTTATATCGGCTTAAGTATGCACGATGCACACGATCCGGCAGTAAACAACCGAATGAACGGAAAAGCTACCAGTGCTGATTTTGATGCATTTGTATCCGACCTTGCCACCGGAGCCGGCAAAAATAAACTACCATCCAATCTGCTCACTTCAGTCGCCAAAATTGTTGAGAGCCTGCGCAGCCAGGTTGTGCAAATGTAGTATCGGTTTTAATGGTTGATATATTTGGTTGAAGGAAGGGCCGCGCGAGCGGTCCTTTTTTTTGTGGGTGGTTGGGTGGTTGATTAAGTGAGTGGTTGATTAAGTTAAAAAGAATATCGAACACCGAATAATGAATATCAAATAATGAAGTTCTAATGCTTCGATATTGGATATTCCTGATTCGATATTTTCTTAGCGAGTGCCCAAATGCCCCAATGACGCGCAGCAAAAGACAAAAGACAAAGGACAAAGGACAAAGGACAAAGGACCAATGACGCGAAGCGAATGACCGAATGACGCGAAGCAAATGCCCCAATGACGCGCAGCAAATGACAAAGGAGAAATGACAAAGGAGAAATGACAAAGGAGAAAGGACAAAGGAGAAAGGACAAAGGAGAAAGGACAAAGGAGAAAGGACGCGCAGCAAATGCCCCAATGCCGCGCAGCAAATGACTAAAAACAAGAAAGCCCGTGTCAGGTGACAACGGGCTTCTTATAAAATTTGGCACCGACCTACTCTCCCACGTATTACCGCAGTACCATCGGCTCTGGCGGGCTTAACTTCTCTGTTCGGAATGGGAAGAGGTGGACACCGCCGATATAGGCACCTGAATGTTTTTGAGGTGAAAGCTTAAAGGCCAAAGGATATTGGTCCTTTGCACGCTTTTTAGCTTACCTGCTAATATTTTTATAGTTCATCTGTTGATTGGCTTGATTGGTTGATTCAGTTTGGTCTTGCAACCATTTAACTTAATCAACTCATTCCAACTTAGTCAACTCAGAGTAAACTAAGACATTACTGGAAGAAGTCATTTTGAAAAGAAGAACAACAGTATCATTATCTGTTGTTGTTTTGTTGGGTCCGGAACTAGTTCCGGACCCTTAATTCAACACGAAGAAAGCTTCGGGTTATTAGTATTACTCGGCTATGATGTTGCCACCTTTAGACCTGTAACCTATCAACGTAGTAGTCTCCTACGACCCTCAATGGAAGTCTCATCTCGTGGCTAGTTTCGCACTTAGATGCTTTCAGCGCTTATCTATTCCAAACGTAGCTACTCTGCAGTACAGCTGGCGCCATAACAGATTCACTAGAGGTTTGTCCAACCCGGTCCTCTCGTACTAAGGTCAGCCCCACTCAAACTTCCAACGCCCACAACAGATAGGGACCGAACTGTCTCGCGACGTTCTGAACCCAGCTCGCGTGCCACTTTAATCGGCGAACAGCCGAACCCTTGGGACCTTCTCCAGCCCCAGGATGTGACGAGCCGACATCGAGGTGCCAAACCTCCCCGTCGATATGAGCTCTTGGGGGAGATCAGCCTGTTATCCCCAGCGTACCTTTTATCCTTTGAGCGATGGCCCTTCCATGCAGAACCACCGGATCACTATATCCGTCTTTCGACCCAGCTCGACTTGTCTGTCTCACTGTCAAGCAAGCTTATGCTATTGCACTCCCCGTACGGTTACCAAGCGTACTGAGCTTACCTTTGAAAGCCTCCGTTACCTTTTTGGAGGCGACCACCCCAGTCAAACTACCCGCCAAACAATGTCTCCGCCGTAAGCGGATTAGACACCAGATACAGAAAGGGTGGTATTTCAACGTTGACTAACTGACTCCTAGCGAAGCCAGATCACAGTCTCCCACCTATCCTACACATCCTGTATCCGATATCAATGTTAAGCTATAGTGAAGGTGCATGGGGTCTTTCCGTCCCGTTGCGGGTAACCGGCGTCTTCACCGATACCACAATTTCACCGAGCTCATGGCTGAGACAGCGCCCAGATCGTTACACCATTCGTGCAGGTCGGAACTTACCCGACAAGGAATTTCGCTACCTTAGGACCGTTATAGTTACGGCCGCCGTTTACTGGGGCTTCGATTCAATGCTTCGCCTTGCGACTAACATCCCCTCTTAACCTTCCAGCACCGGGCAGGTGTCAGGCCTTATACTTCATCTTTCGATTTTGCAAAGCCATGTGTTTTTGTTAAACAGTCGCCTGGGCCTTTTCACTGCGGCCCCGCCTGAGCGGGGCGCCCCTTCTCCCGAAGTTACAGGGCCATTTTGCCGAGTTCCTTAGCCATGATTCACTCGAGCACCTTAGGATTCTCTCCTCGACTACCTGTGTCGGTTTACGGTACGGGTTTTTATAACCTGAAGCTTAGCAGGTTTTCTTGGAAGTCTGATTACCTGGACTATCCACGCCCCCGAAGGTTTGCGGTACTATCGGCTTTCAGCAAACTCTACGTACTTAACTGTAAAGCTTTTACCTACGGCCTTTAACGAACTATTCCGTCAGTTCGCGCCAGTTTCACTACTCCGTCACTGCATCGCAATTATAAAAAGTACTGGAATATTAACCAGTTGTCCATCGGCTTCGCCCTTCGGCTACACCTTAGGCCCCGACTAACCCTGATCCGATTAGCGTTGATCAGGAAACCTTAGTCTTTCGGTGGGCGGGTTTCTCTCCCGCCTTATCGTTACTTATGCCTACATTTGCTTTTCTACACCCTCCACAGTTGCTTGTCGCTCCTGCTTCACCGCGTGTAGAATGCTCCCCTACCAGTTGCATCGCTGCAAATCCATAGCTTCGGTATACCATTTAATGCCCGTTTATTATCCATGCCCGATCGCTCGACTAGTGAGCTGTTACGCACTCTTTAAATGAATGGCTGCTTCCAAGCCAACATCCTAGCTGTCTGTGCAATCGGACCTCGTTAGTTCAACTTAATGGTAATTTGGGGACCTTAGCTGATGGTCTGGGTTCTTTCCCTCTCGGCCATGGACCTTAGCACCCATAGCCTCACTCCAGCGTATATTATCAAGCATTCGGAGTTTATCTGGATTTGGTAGGATTTGACTCCCCCGCACCCAATTAGTAGCTCTACCTCTTGATAACTCAACCGCCAGGCTGTTCCTAAAAACATTTCGGGGAGTACGAGCTATTTCCCAGTTTGATTAGCCTTTCACCCCTACCCACAACTCATCCGGAAACTTTTCAACGTTTATCGGTTCGGTCCTCCAGTACCTGTTACGGCACCTTCAACCTGGTCATGGGTAGATCACAAGGTTTCGCGTCTACCTCCCCTGACTATACGCCCTTTTCAGACTCGCTTTCGCTTCGGATCCGTGTCTTAAACACTTAACCTTGCCAGGGAAGAGTAACTCGTAGGCTCATTATGCAAAAGGCACGCCGTCACCCGCCTAAACGGGCTCCGACCGCTTGTAAGTACACGGTTTCAGGTTCTTTTCACTCCCCTGTTCGGGGTTCTTTTCACCTTTCCCTCACGGTACTGGTTCACTATCGGTCTCTCAGGAGTATTTAGCCTTACCGGATGGTGCCGGCAAATTCCCACAAGGCGTCTCCGACCTCGCGGTACTCAGGATACCACTATCCTATTATCAATTACCCGTACGCAGCTCTCATGCTCTATGGCCGGGTTTCCCACCCCGTTCCGGTTCTCTTTAATATTCATGTTGTGGTCCTACTACCCCGGTTATGCCGTAACATAACCGGTTTGGGCTTCTTCCATTTCGCTCGCCACTACTCTGGAAATCACTGTTGTTTTCTCTTCCTCTGCTTACTTAGATGTTTCAGTTCAGCAGGTTAGCGCATTATTGCATCCATTCTTCAAATGGATAGGTTTCCCCATTCGGAAATCTTGGGATCAATTCCTATTTGCAAATCCCCCAAGCTTATCGCAGCTTATCACGTCCTTCTTCGCCTCTGAGAGCCTAGGCATCCCCCGTGTACCCTTTCTTACTTTCTTCTACGATACCGCCTTTTGCTCGGTATTGTATGCCTTTATTTTAGGTCTGTTATCCGCTACTTGTTATCAGTTCTCAGTTTACCGTCTTGCGACCGTTCCCTAATCCCCGCTAATCGTTCGCCGACAACGCCTATCTGTTGTCTTCTCTTCAATTTAACTTCTTCCAATATGTCAAAGAACTTTCGTTTGAGGTCAAAGGTGAAAGCTGAAAGGTTAAAGGTTTTCACCTCTCTCCTTTTGCCTTTATCCTTTTACCTTAACTGGTGGAGAATAACGGATTCGAACCGTTGACCCCCTGCGTGCAAGGCAGGTGCTCTAGCCAGCTGAGCTAATCCCCCGATTAGATGTGCTGAAAGTTTCAATGGTCAAAGGTTAAAGGTTTTTTACCTTTCGCCTTTTACCTTTCTGCCTTTCTGCCTGCTATAGTAGTCCCGAGCAGATTTGAACTGCTGACCCCTACATTATCAGTGTAGTGCTCTAACCAAACTGAGCTACGGGACTTTCTTAAGTCGCAGTATTTAGTTGCAGTCGCAGGCTTTTATCTCTGCTACTTACTACTGCTACTGCCACTTTGTGTCCCGAACATCTTCTGGCCCGGCACCCTCCGATGGCTTCATCTTCCTGGGTTTTCCTTTTTGTTAGTCGATTTGTGACCTGTTAACCGGTTAACCAATTAACTAATCACCTATCTCTAACCTTTTTCTTTAAGAGAACAATCAAAGCGCAGCAGTTTTACTACCTTTTATTTAAGGTCTGTTGACTGCGTTGATTCAGTTATTGGTCGATCAGGTTATTGCTAACCTATTCAACTTATCCTAACTTATTCAACATGGTCAACTAACAGAATACTGCTCCAGAAAGGAGGTATTCCAGCCACACCTTCCGGTACGGCTACCTTGTTACGACTTAGCCCCAGTTACCGGTTTTACCCTAGACGGCTCCTTGCGGTTACCGGCTTCAGGCACCCCCAGCTTCCATGGCTTGACGGGCGGTGTGTACAAGGCCCGGGAACGTATTCACCGCAGCATTGCTGATCTGCGATTACTAGCGAATCCAACTTCACGGGGTCGAGTTGCAGACCCCGATCCGAACTGTGAACAGCTTTTTGAGATTGGCTTCCTGTTGCCAGGTTGCTGCCCTCTGTACTGCCCATTGTAGCACGTGTGTAGCCCCGGACGTAAGGGCCATGATGACTTGACGTCGTCCCCTCCTTCCTCTCTACTTGCGTAGGCAGTCTGAATAGAGTCCCCACCATTATGTGCTGGCAACTATTCACAGGGGTTGCGCTCGTTGCGGGACTTAACCCAACACCTCACGGCACGAGCTGACGACAGCCATGCAGCACCTAGTTTCGTGTCCCGAAGGACTGAGGCGTCTCTGCCTCATTCACTAACTTTCAAGCCCGGGTAAGGTTCCTCGCGTATCATCGAATTAAACCACATGCTCCTCCGCTTGTGCGGGCCCCCGTCAATTCCTTTGAGTTTCACCCTTGCGGGCGTACTCCCCAGGTGGAACACTTAACGCTTTCGCTTAGACGCTGACCGTATATCGCCAACATCGAGTGTTCATCGTTTAGGGCGTGGACTACCAGGGTATCTAATCCTGTTTGATCCCCACGCTTTCGTGCCTCAGCGTCAATCATACTTTAGTAAGCTGCCTTCGCAATTGGTGTTCTGTGACATATCTATGCATTTCACCGCTACTTGTCACATTCCGCCTACCTCAAGTACATTCAAGCCCATCAGTATCAAGGGCACTGCGATAGTTAAGCTACCGTCTTTCACCCCTGACTTAATAGGCCGCCTACGCACCCTTTAAACCCAATAAATCCGGATAACGCTTGGATCCTCCGTATTACCGCGGCTGCTGGCACGGAGTTAGCCGATCCTTATTCTTACAGTACATTCAGCCCTCTACACGTAGAGGGGTTTATTCCCGTATAAAAGCAGTTTACAACCCGTAGGGCCGTCTTCCTGCACGCGGCATGGCTGGTTCAGGCTTCCGCCCATTGACCAATATTCCTTACTGCTGCCTCCCGTAGGAGTCTGGTCCGTGTCTCAGTACCAGTGTGGGGGGTCATCCTCTCAGATCCCCTAAACATCGTAGCCTTGGTAAGCCGTTACCTTACCAACTAGCTAATGTTCCGCATGCCCATCTTTATCCTATAAATATTTGATCATTGTACAATGCTGTACTGTGATTTTATGCGGGCTTAATCTCTCTTTCGAGAGGCTATCCCCCTGATAAAGGTAGGTTACATACGTGTTACGCACCCGTGCGCCACTCTCATGAATAGCAAGCTACTCAATCCCGTCCGACTTGCATGTATTAGGCCTGCCGCTAGCGTTCATCCTGAGCCAGGATCAAACTCTCCATTGTATAATGTTTTGTTTGCTCCAGACTCTACTTTTTAAAACTCAAAATAGAAATCTGTTATCTTGGTGACTTATGATTCGTTAATTAGTTAACTGGTAACCAATCTCCTCCTCTCAGCCACCTGTATCTTCTTCAGTATTCCTATACCTTAAAAATTGACAGTGCTGTATGCTCCAACTTCCCCGTTACCAGTTCCGTCTTCCTACACAGCCCCGCTGCGCTTTTTGATTATCTCTTAGTTTTTATAAGAACTTTGCTCCTTGCCTCGCGGTTCGGATTATTTAGTATCGCTGTTAAACGATTACTTTTCTGATTTGGATACCGGAAATCGCTTCCGGTATTTTTTGACCCTTAGTGGGCCTGTTTGTTTTGGGACTGCAAAGGTAAGAACCTTTTTCGCTTCTGCAAAACTTATTTGAATTAAATATTTTTGCTTTTAAACTCCTCTCAGAACAATCCGCTACCTCATTTGCGGGCTGCAAAGGTAAGCAGATATTTGGCTTCACCAAACCATTGCATCAAAAAAGGTGATAGTGTAAATGCAACACACTACAAATCAGCGTGAAAAAATTTCATTGGCACACGTGTCCGGTTTCATAGTTCATAGATGATGGTTCATGGTCCATAGTCGATAGTCCATAGTCCACAGTTTTATGGTTTATGGTTTTAGTCTTTGGTACAAAGCACCAGTACCAGAATTATAATCCATAAACTTTTATTTATCCTCTATAATATATAGTAGGTTAAGATGTATAATTTGTCTGGCGATAATTTTCAAGGATAAAGGATAAAGGATAAAGGATAAAGGATAAAGGATAAAGGATAAAGGATAAAGGATAAAGGATAAAGGACAAAGGATAAAGGACAAGGGATAAAGGACAAAGGACAAAGGACAAAGGACAAAGGACAAAGGACAAATGACCCAAACCAATAGCTATGGTCCATGAACTATGAACCATGAACCAGAATAGTTAAAAGATGTTAAATACTTTATAAGGTAATACAAGCCATCTATATTAGCTGGGAAATAAATAATTGACTGATTTATAAATTAGCGTATCTTTGCAAAATGTTTAAAAAACAACGTCCTATTCTATCGGTATTGTTGGTAGCTCTTATTTTGTTGGTTGGTGGCTGTAAAAGCAAGTTTGAAAAGCTTAAAGCTAGTAACGACAACAAAAAGAAATACGACGCTGCGATTGCTTACTATAATAAAAAGGACTACAGCCATGCGCTGGAGTTATTTGAAACACTGGTACAACGCTACCGCGGCCAGGATGGTGCACAGGACCTGTACTATTATTATGCCTATACCAATTACCGTTTAAGAGACTATACTTCGGCAAGCTATCACTTTAAACAGTTTTCGGATACCTATCCGCAAAGTCAAAGAGCCGAGGAATGTAGTTTCATGAGCGCATATTGTTATTACCTTGATTCGCCGATCTATTCGCTCGACCAGGAAAACACAACTAAAGCTATAGATAAATTACAGCTTTTCATTAACCTTTACCCTAAGAGCGATCGGGTGGCGGAAGTTTCGAAACTTATTCAAAATCTGCGGGACAAGCTGGAGCGTAAAGCTTTTGAAAATGCCAAACTATATTTAACAATCGGCGACTACCAGTCGGCCGTTATCGACTTCGGTAATGTTTTGCGGGATTACCCGGATACAAAATATGCCGAGGAAATGGAGTACCTGACCATAAAAGCTCAGTATGAATACGCTGATCATAGTAATATGTTTAAACAGGAGGATCGTTTCGGACAAGTAGTTGGTTTTGAACAACAATTTGCCGAGAAATACCCTAACAGCAAATTCCTGCCGGATGCTATTATATTAAAGAAAGAAAGCGAACAAGGCATAATTAAAGCTAAACGCGAGTTAGCTCAGTATGCAAGTGATATTAAATATGCTCGTCGTTTCGAGAAAAGAGATACGTTAACAGGCAATACGCCAACAGAAAAAACAAATACAAATCAAAAAGCACCAGTTCAATAAAGTTGATATGACCAATATTGCAAACAAACCCGCTGTGGCCAGCAGCACCATCACCCGCGATTTGCGCGATCTTGATATTAAAACCGATAATATTTACGAATCGATCGTAATTATGGCAAAACGCGCCAACCAGATATCAAACAATGTAAAAGAAGAATTGCACCAAAAGCTTTCTGAGTTTGCATCGTCAAATGACAACCTGGAAGAAATATTTGAAAATCGTGAGCAGATAGAAATATCTAAACATTACGAGAAATTGCCAAAACCATCCCTGGTTGCTATCCAGGAGTTTTTGGAAGATAAGATCTATTATCGTAACCCAACCAAGGAATAAGCTTAGCTGTTCCCTGATTTTAAAATTCAAAATTCAAAAATGGCTTCGGCCAAAGCAGGATAAAGGTGATATTTACCCCTGTTTCTTTTGAATTTTGAATTTTTATTTTTTACTTTCATTACATGCTTGAGGGCAAAAAAATCATTATCGGCGTTTGCGGCAGCATTGCAGCCTACAAATCAGCCACGCTTATAAGGTTGTTAGTGAAAGCTGGTGCAACCGTGCAAGTGGTAATGACACCCGATGCCACCAACTTTATTACTCCGCTTACGCTCTCGACCCTTTCAAAACGCCCGGTTTTGGTCAACTATTTTACTCCTGAAACCGGCGAGTGGAACAACCATGTTGAATTAGGTCTATGGGCCGACCTGCTGATCATTGCTCCGGCCAGCGCCAATACACTGGCTAAAATGGCCGGAGGGCTAAGTGATAACTTGCTTACCGCTGTATATTTATCAGCCAAATGCCCGGTTTATTTTGCTCCGGCGATGGACCTGGATATGTGGAAGCATGATGCCACACGCCAAAACATCGCGCAATTACAATCCTATAATAATATCTTGATCAAGCCTGGAACCGGTGAACTGGCAAGTGGATTGCATGGTGAAGGCCGTATGGCCGAACCGGAAGAAATTGTGCAGTTTATTGATGATGATGTCAAAAGCAAATTGCCGCTGGCTGGCAAGAAGATACTGGTAACAGCTGGCCCGACGTACGAGGCTATTGACCCGGTTCGGTTCATCGGCAATCATTCGTCCGGTAAAATGGGTTTTGCTATAGCCGACAGGTTTGCGTCTCTTGGTGCCGATGTGACCCTGGTAACAGGACCAACTGCCGAAAAAAGCATCTACCGCCAAATAAAGCGCATTGATATTACCTCGGCAGCAGAAATGCTCGACGCTTGTCTCCGTTATTATACTGATTCCAATGCCTGCGTCATGTGCGCTGCCGTAGCGGATTATACCCCGGTTAGGGTTGCGACACAGAAGATCAAAAAACACGATAATGACTTCCATATCGATCTGAAAAAAACGGTCGATATTTTGAAAACCCTGGGCCAGCAAAAGACAAACAACCAGGTACTGGTAGGCTTTGCGCTAGAAACCAACGACGAGGAAAAAAATGCGATCGAAAAGCTGCAAAAGAAAAACCTCGATTTTATTGTGTTAAATTCGCTCAATGATAAAGGTGCCGGTTTTAAAACTGATACCAATAAGATCACCATTATTGATGGCAAATTGTATAAAACTACTTTTGATCTGAAAGATAAAGACCAGGTTGCCGTTGATATCTGTAATAAAGTTACCGAACTCATCAATGCGAAAAATTAGTCTGTATATCTTATTCCTTTTGTTCGGGTACTCAGCCGCGGCACAGGATCTGAATGCCCAGGTGAAAGTTATTTCGGGGAAGATTCAAACCAGCAACCGTCATATATTTCAATCGTTGGAAACCGCGATGAAAGATTTTTTAAATGGTCGCAAATGGTGCCAGGACCCGATCCTGCCGCAGGAACGCTTCGAATGTACTTTTGTACTTAACATTACAGCCTGGGATGGCAACAGCAATTTTACCGGCGAATTGCAGGTGCAATCATCGCGACCAGTGTACAATAGCAGCTACTCCTCGCCGGTAATGAACGTTAACGATAAGGATTTTGATTTTATTTATAGCGAGGGATCAACGATCGACTATTCGGATCAAACATTCAGCAGTAACCTGGCATCCGTAATGGCTTTTTATGCTTATGTGATCATCGGGCTCGACTATGATACCTTTGGCCGACTGGGTGGCACCCCTTATTTTCAGCAAGCACAGGCTGTTGTTACCAATGCACAATCTAATGGCGCATATAAAGGTTGGAAAGCTTTTGATGGTAATGTCAACCGGTATTGGTTTTCCGAAAACCTAAACAGCCGGGTATACCTGCCATTAAGAAATATTTTATACGACTATCATCGCAATGGTCTCGATCAAATGGCCGAAAATGCTGCAAAAGGCCGAAAAGCCATTGACGATCTTCTGCCAACCCTTGCACAAACAGACCGCACCCGGCTGGGCGCCATGTTCCCTCTAATTTTTTTTACAGCTAAAAGCGACGAATTAGTTTCTATCTACAGCAAAGCTGATTCGCGCGAAAAGACTGCCGCACTGACTGCACTAACCCAGGCCGATCCCTCTAACGGACAGAAGTATCAGGGTATTGGGAGGTAGTTTTTGTTTAGTTGTATTAGTTGTCCCGATAGCTATCGGGATGGTTATCATAAAGTCAAATTCCAATGACTTAATGACCTAAACCTTTACATCGTTTTACCCCTCCAACATCTTTCGGTCCCGATAGCTATCGGGATTCGGACTTTCGGACTCCCGATAACTATCGGGATAAAAACCTTCGTACCGAAAAAACATTTCTCATTGTAACACTTCCATTTTCCTTGCGTCTCTTATCTACGAAATAAATCGTAAATAAAATTTGCAAATACGAAATCTATCGTAGATATTTGTACGAAGCAATTCGTAATAAGAAAATGAATATGGAAATTAAGCCGACAGAAAGCGAACTGGAAATCTTACAGCTACTTTGGAAAATGGGGAAAGCAACGGTACGGGAAGTACATGAGGAACTGGCAAAAACCAAAGCAGCGGGTTATACAACTACCTTGAAGCTGATGCAAATTATGGACGAGAAGGGCTTGGTAGAGCGTGACACGACATCCAAAACGCATATTTATCAGGCGGTATACACCCAGGAAAAGGCACAGGTAAGTGCGCTCGACCGCATATTATCAACGGTTTTTGAAGGATCAACCTCCGAGCTTGTGATACAAGCCCTGGGACATCACAAAGCATCGAAGGATGAGATCGACGCTATTAAGAAATATCTTGAACAATTTGGAGGCAAATAATTAGTTAACCTGTGACTAGTTAACCAGTTAACGAGTCAACAAATCACTAAACAATGGAAACCCTACTTTATAACATCAGCCAGGTAGTTGGCGTTGCAATTATCCACTCTATGTGGCAAGGATTGTTTGTTTATCTTTTTATGCAGTTATTGCTGATTTCGTTTCAGGCTTTACCTGCCCGAAATAAACACAATCTGGCCATGCTTGCTATGGGAGCCGTTACGGTATGGTTCATCTATACACTGGTTGGCGAAATACGTGTTTATCAGTGGGTAGCACTAGATAGCGACGGCGCAAACAAGAACATAATACCGGGTTTATGGGCTTTACCCCTTCATTTATCACACTCAGCAGCCATCAGCGCCAGGTATGTTTATACCATCGAAGGCTTTTTACCCTACGTTACCTTAATATATATTGCCGGCCTGGTTTACAATACCGCCAGATTGCTGCTTAGTCGCAGTAAATTCTCTCAACTTCGTCAAAATATCAGTATTGATATCGTATTGATGCGCAAGCTAAATCAGTTTGCTGAAAAGCTTGATATTGAAAAACGCGTACGTTTCGGATTAAGTACACTGATCGATGTACCCTGCGCATTTGGCTATGTTAAACCTTTTATATTGTTACCCGCAGCTATAGCAACAAGCCTATCGACCGAAGAGATCGAGGCGATATTATTGCATGAACTGTCGCACATTAAACGTAACGACTACCTGCTTAACCTGATGCAACAAGCCATGCAGGTGTTATTATTTTTTAATCCATTTGCCCATTTGATCGGCCGCTGCATTAACCGCGAACGCGAAAATGCCTGCGACGATATGGTAATAGCGTCGACGCAAAAACCAATAGTGTATGCGCATGCACTGTTGAAATTAGAACAATCCCGAACACAGTTAGGAGAGCTAGCCCTTGCCGCTACAGGGAAAAGGTATCATTTATTAAACAGGATCGAAAGAATCATGAAAACGAAAAAACCTATGGGCGACGTACGCTACATACTACTCGCCTTTGTCGTGCTAACGGCAAGCATTACCGGCCTGGCCTGGTTAAACCCGGGCATCGCGCAGGGCAAACTATCTTTTAATAAAATTAAGCCCGAGATCATTACCAGTTTTTTTGCCGATACAGGGCACAAAAAATCAGTTGCAAAAGTAAAGCGAAACGATTCAAATAGCAACGATAATACCAATCCTTCCAAACCAAAAACAAAAGATGAAATAAAAAAACGCGTTGATCAATACAGCAGCCAGGTCGATCAGCTTAACCAGAAATACGAGGCCGAGATGGCGAAATACGGTGAAGAAATGGCAAAATACTATAACGATGGTCAGTGGAAAAAATACCAGGAGCAGATGGAAGTTTACGGGAAGCAAATGGAGGATTATTACAACAGTCCGGAATGGAAGAAACTGCAGGAGCAAATGGAAGTTGACAGTAAAAAAATAGAAGATTTCTATAATAGTGCAGCCTGGAAAGACATAGAGGCCAATCAGCAAAAGTTATCGGAAGAATTCCAAACAAAATGGGCAGAAACACCGGAGACGAAGGCACTAACGGCTAAAATGGAAAAGATGGGCAAAGACATTGAACACTATTATAACAGTGCAGAGTTTAAAGCTTTGAATCAACGCCTGATGAAAAAATATGGCATTCCATCAGGGTACAAATACGACTTCGATCATAATGGCGCAAATAACAGCAAAGCCAATGACAACTTTCTGAAGTATCAGGAAGAATTGCAAAGCCAGGTGCCGCCAGCTGTCAAAGCAGAAAGCGATGAACTGGCAAAATCAAGCAAAAAAATAAGTGAGCGCTTTAATTCGCCGGAGTTTCGCGAAAAATCGGAGGAATTAAGGAAGATGAGCGACAGCCTCGCAAGAATGACTTCCCAAAAGGCAATCAAAGATGCACAGGAACAAATGAATAAGTTAAGCGAACAGATGCGTGCTTATCAAAACAGTCCGGAACTAAAAAAGATACAGGAAGAAATGCGCCAGGCAAGTATGGGCATGCAGCATTACCAGAACAGCCCCGAGCTAAAAAAATTACAGGAGCAAATGCGCATCACTCAGCAAAAGATGCAGGAATACTTTAATTCGCCGGAGTTTAAAAAGCAAATGGAGGCATTAAAAAATCAAAACTGGAAGATGAATACACCAGTCGACAAAACCTTCGCGCCTGATAAACCAAATTTCGCCCCGGACAAGCCTGATACCAGCGGAAAAAATTGAATTGGGTTGCCCCGATAGCTATCGGGAGGGTTGATTGAGTTGATTGAGTTGGATTAGGTTGATTAGTACCTAACAATATCGAGAAAACTTATTCAACTCAATCCAACTTATTCAACTCAATCAACCAAATCCAACTCAATCCAACTTATTCAACCAAATCCAACTCATTCAACATAAAAACCCTATTTTAGCATCCCGGTAAGGATGCTAAAATAATTATGCTTCACAAGCTCAGTATCAGTAATTACGCCTTAATAGACGACCTGGAAATCAGCTTCGATAAGGGTTTAAATATACTGACCGGCGAGACCGGTGCAGGAAAATCCATCATATTGGGAGCACTTTCATTGATCCTGGGTCAACGTGCTGAGAGTCGCTTTTTTTTCAACCAGCAAAAGAAATGTGTTATAGAAGGCACCTTCCTGATCGGAGGATTTCATTTAAAAAGCTTTTTTGATGAAAACGACCTGGACCATGAGGCAGAAACTATATTAAGGCGAGAGATCAGTTCTGACGGTAAATCGAGGGCATTTGTTAATGATACTCCGGTAAACCTCACATTGCTGAAGCAACTAGGTGAAAAGCTGATCGATATCCACTCACAACATGCTACACTGGAGATAAATGATCCGGATTTCCAGCTGTTAGTGGTTGATTCTGTGGCCGGGCATAGCGACTTGCTCAGCGACTATCGCAATAAATACAGATCCTATAAAAAAGATACTGCGCGTCTTCAGCAGATGATTGCTGCAAGCGAAAAAGCCAAAGCCGACCTCGATTATTACCAGTTTCAGTTTGACGAGTTAGAAAAAGCTGGTTTGGCGGCCGGAGAACAGGAAAAACTTGAACAGGAACTCTATACGCTAAATAACGCCGAAGAGATAAAACGCAGTCTGCTGGCGGCGGTTTACCTTATTCAGGATGGAGAGGCCCCGGCACTTCTGCAAATGCGGGAGGCTATCCATCATTTATCATCACTTGAAAAATTCAATCCGGTAGTTGCTGAGCTGCACGAGCGGTTAAAAAGTGTAACGATTGAATTGAAAGATATCGCTGCCGAAATCGAAGACATTGAACAGCGTACCCATACGGATGAAGCCAGGATCATTGCGATCAACGACAGACTCAACATTATTTATACCCTGCAAAAGAAACATCGCCTGAACACGGTCTCAGATTTGTTGGGATTACAGGATGATCTTTCAGAAAAGATTGCGCAGGCGGTGCATGGCGATGAGGCCATAGAAAAGCTGAAAAAGCAATTAGCCCTCGATAAAAATATACTCGAACAATTAGCTAAACAACTAACTTCCAATCGGACAAAGGCAATTCCGGAGATTGAGAATGAGGTTGTGAACGCATTGGGGGAAATGGGCATGGCTAATTCTACGCTTAAAATAGAGCTAAATCAATTGCAATCCCTCGGGCCGGATGGCATTGATCAGGTTCGCTTCCTGTTTTCTGCCAACAAGGGTCATACCCTGGCCGAAATGAGCAAAGTGGCTTCGGGTGGCGAGCTTTCGCGACTGATGTTGGCTATCAAATCGTTAATTGCCAGCCACACAGCTTTGCCAACCATTATATTTGATGAGATCGATGCCGGCGTTTCCGGTGAAGTAGCCAATAAAGTCGGTATCATCATGGAGCGTTTGGCAAAAAACCTGCAGGTGATCGCTATCACCCATCTGCCCCAGATAGCCAGCAAAAGCGGAGCACATTATTTTGTTTATAAGGATAATTCCTCGGCCACTACGTATACCCGTATCAAAAAGCTTAACCGGGACGAACGCGTACTGGAAATTGCTAAAATGCTGAGCGGCGATAAACCCGGTGAAAGTGCTTTGCAGAATGCGAGGGAATTGCTGTATGAGAGTCTTAAGTCCTGAGTCTTAAGTCTGGAGTGATATAAGAATAAGAGCAACAAATACAGAATTCGACTTATTTATATAAATTTGCCCACCAATAAAAAAACAACACATGGCTTACAATCTGTTAAAAGGTAAAAAAGGTATCATTTTTGGTGCGCTTAATGAGGCTTCTATTGCCTGGAAAGTTGCGCAGCGTGCACATGAAGAAGGAGCAGAGATCGTGCTGACCAACTCGCCATTGGCACTGCGCATGGGCGAACTCAATAAACTGGCCGAAGAATGCAATGCCCCGGTTATCGGAGCCGACGTAACCAGCAACGAGGATATCGAAAACCTTTTTGCCAAATCGAAAGAGCATTTTGGTGGGGGCGTAGATTTTGTTCTGCACTCTATCGGTATGAGCATCAACGTTCGTAAAGGTCTGCCTTACTACGAAAACAATTACGAATTCACCCACAAGGGTTTTGATATCTCGGCTTTAAGCCTGCATCGCGTATTACAGATCGCCTTGAAACAGGATGCTATCAATGAATGGGGCTCCGTTGTAGCTTTATCTTATATAGCAGCTCAGCGCGTATTCCCTGATTACAATGATATGGCCGATAACAAAGCAGTACTGGAAAGCATTGCCCGCAATTTTGGCTACTACTACGGCACCAAAAAGAAAGTGCGTATCAATACAGTATCCCAATCACCAACTCGTACCACTGCAGGTTCAGGAGTAAAAGGATTCGACGGTTTTATCAACTATGCCGAAAAAATGAGTCCGTTGGGCAATGCCAATGCCGACCAATGTGCAGATTACGTTGTAACACTGTTCTCTGATCTCACTAAAATGGTGACCATGCAAAACCTGTTCCATGATGGTGGCTTCTCATTTACCGGTGTAACCCAGGCGGTGATAGAACAAATGGCATCTGAATAATATCAACTTCATCATTCGATATTCAGCAAAAAAGGCGATCCGGAATCCGGGTCGCCTTTTTAATTGCTGGCAAATATTTTAGTTAGTCGCTACCAGGGTAATTTTTACGTTAATATTCTGCGTAGGCTGCACAGGTGTGGTGCCATCCGCCGATTGTGCGTAGATCGTTACGTTGCCTGCGTTGTAAGTATAGCTGTATGAAATACCATTGTATACTTCAGGAATCTGCTCATAAACGCCATTGGAGTAAGAAATGGCCACGATAACACCGCCATACTGCGCAAAGCCAGAACCGATAGCAGGCACAGTGATTGGCGCCTGGTACGATTTCCCATCGGTGTACAAGGTCCAGTCGCTTGGAGCAAGGGTAGCAGATACAGTAACATTAGGGTTGGGTGTAATGTACTGTTTGGTACATGACGAAATGGAGAATAGCACAAAAGTGCAACAAACGATAGTGAGGATTTTTTTCATAGTAGTTATTTATTTAAAATGGGTTGATGCTTAAACACAAGCGTCATTAAATGTTTCTTGAATCGCTTTTTAGGATAACATTTCCATATACTATAAGAACAAAGAAAATCAAAAAGGTTTAACCGAAAACGCAATACTTGTTATTTTTACTATTAAACGACACCCTGTAACACTTAGTATGATATTACAGGTCGAAATGTATTGGTATCCTGAATTTTACTTTCAAAGGATAGATTGCTGAATTGGTTTTGCGAACAGAAAAGCCAATAATAAAAGGCTCGGCAAATGAAAGTCTTTACCGGGCGGCAAACCAGAGGAAAAGGGGAAGCTAATAAAACTGATCTACTTAGATTCGTTGATCGTCTTTTTGATCCAATAAGCTAAATTATCGGCATAACCAGTTGAGTGAAATCGAACTTTCCCATTTTTGTCCAATACTACGTTTGTGGGGAAAAGATCAATGCGATATAAATCAACATAGGGTTTACTATTATCAACAATGTGGTAATTGAAAGGGCTGTATCTGATGAATTTCTTAATGTCATAACTGTCATCCAATCCGAAGGCTATAAAAACTACGTCAGGGTCATCCGCATAGGACAGAGCCAACTTATTGAGCTCGGGTATCTCAAGCCTGCAGGGCGGACATCCGATAAACCAGAAATTGAGGACCACAATTTTTCCGTGCAATTTCTTTAGTTTAAACCCATTTCCGTTGATGTCGTCAGCACTGAAAGATGATATATCCTCGCCATTTTTAAAAAATGTGCTTTCAGCCGGTTTAGGCATTTGGCTGTACCTCAGCTCTTTTTGTTTTTCAGTAAACGGATACAGGGTATACTCCACGTGATTGCTATCGCCCAACATCCGATATTTCATCGAATACTCATGCGAAGCAACAATAGGTGACCATTCCTGGTATGGTATCACTCGTCCGGTACTGTCCTTTACTAATGAATTACTATCCAGATTAATCTTTCTATTTAACGTTACACTCTTCCGGCTGATCAGGCGCAACGTTTGTGCATTAGCATCATTAGCGATGTTTGTTCCAATTACCAGGATTATAAAGACGATTCTTTTCATTGCTATTTTATCCGGGTAAAGTGTAATGGAGTATTCATTTAAACAGTTTGTTAGGTATTCAATTTTTTCTAAGTAGCCCCAACTAAATAAAAATGATAAGGTTTAAGCTGATCTATTTTTATAACGCCATGCGCGTTTTTAGCCAATGCTCAACTATACAAACCTGCGGCTATTTGGAGAAAATGTAAACCCCTAAATGTGGTAGGTGGTGGTAAATCAGCAGCTAACACAAATAATCAAAGATTATTATACAATGAATAAAAGCATTTTTAATTTTTCACTTTCGCAGCGAACTCAATATGAAAATTAGTGAATAACCACTTTTACCTGCTGTCATTTCTGTGAAAAAACATGCAAAGGCCTTAGTAAAATGCAATCCAATTGACTTAAAGTCCTACCATTGTTGTCTTTAAAATCCAGGAATCCAAGCAGCGAGGTTGCAGTTCCGTCGGGGGCGGGGGACTTGCAGGCCGATTCCATTTCATAAATCAAAGGCAGTATATAAACTTTGCTCTCCGAGGCCTTACCATTTATTTGAGCTGGAATCCAAAGTCCACTTGTCTCGCTAATTATTTGCACCAAAACTTCCCTGAAAACCTGAGGTGTATCATGATTCTCGAAAATAACAAGGTCTTTGATATTGCCTGCTGTATCAATACGAAACTCCGCAAATGTTGCTGATATGAGGCAAATATCAAGTTGATGCTTTTTTACTTCAGCGCTGAATTTATTCTCCAGAAATTTTTGCAAGCCAATGTTGCCATCATATTTGAAATATGCTTCTTTTAAATTCGTTTGCGCATGTAACACCTTGCCATATGAAATTATCAATATGACGGCTAAGATTCTAATTATATTTCGATTCATTTTATTAATTACAGTTGGTGCCAGCAACACCTGATTTGTAGGTGGAATTTGTTAAAAATACTTCATTGGCGGTAAGACCATAGGATGCAATAATATTATTGTAGACTGTTGAATCAATAGTTCCATAACCTGATAACGCCAAGCATAAAGCATCATGGGTTGTCAAACCTGGGAAAACTTTTTGTAAAGTGGCTATTTCGATAGTTATGTAGTTTTGAATCATATACATATGTTGGGATAACCTTCCCTTTATCGAAGGATTTTCATCCAAGTACGCATGAAATATTTCATGCAAAGTAGTTTCCAAAAGATACTCTTGAGACGAATTTGTTATCACGGGATTATTAAATGTTACTGTAAAATTATTAGCTTGGTTACCATCTGTACTTGCTGCATCTTGGCTTTTGACCCCGGTTAAAATTCCCTGATTAAAAGTTATATTAATTGCATCGCTTGTACCAAAAGTATTCCTAAACATATTTGTTACATCTGTTTGTATGGTTTGATCATTTGTAAGTCGGTCAATTAAACTTTTCAAACAAGGTTTTGTAACACTATCGGTAATTTTCTTAACGCTCGATTGAACAATAGTTTGTTTTGGTATAGGTGTAGGATTGTTCGTCGGGCAAGGCTGTGGTGTCGGAGTTGGAGTACTGCTGCCAGTACTACTACCAGACGATGCTATATCAATAACCAAATGTCCGTTTTTTACTGAGGAAGTTATAGCACCCGAACCGGTTGTGCAGGGCGGCGGCGCTGGAGTTGTACCTGTACTGCCGAGCACACTACCATCAGTGTTTGTAACATCGCATGTTATAACCGTCCAGGATATACCTGTAGGGTCTTCCGTACCATTTGAATTTATCCATACCAATTCGTAGTCATCCTCTACACAATTACTAACCTGCGCAACATCCACTTTAAGTTTACCTTTATAGTTCTGCGAAGCTGGTGATGGAGGAGAAGCAGGCGCTGAACCTATGGTCATTGACTGCTTAATACTTCCATTTTGCCAAACGTAGCCGTTGATAAACTGCCGGCCAAGCGTAAAATACATTACCTCGCCATTGAAACCGCCAGGTATACTCTGGTAATGCAACTGGTTAATAACTGATTGATAACCCGGAGCGTTCAGGCTCTCTACCGTCTTCATGAAAAAATTAAGGACAATGGTATCCTTGTGCAAAACAAATACCGCGCAAGTTTTGCTGGTATATTTATTATGTCCGTTTTGCAGACTGTCGCGCGACGCGATCAGCGTCGTATCATCCGGCATCGGAAATTCGATGATCTTGCTGCTGTCAGGAAACTCCTGTAAGGTATAGCTCGACCAATCCACATTCAGGGTGCCAACTATATTAGCAATGGTCTGGCTGCTGATATCATTAACCTTTAATGGACTGCTTGTACCTTGTTGATAGGCCTGCTGCAAACGCGTAATGTCGATTCCATGTCCGTTTAAAGCTTTGATGACAACGGATTTATTTGACTGTATATTTTCTTTCCGGCAGCTATTGATACAAAAGATCAACAATACTCCTGCAAGCAAAAACAGCAAATAAAATTGATAGGGTTTAGGATGATCTGTTTTCATATAGAGGCGTTTTGTTCATTGCCCTAAAGCTGCGGCTAATGGCAGAAAATGTAAACTCCTAAATCTTGTAGGTATTGGTTATCGGGTATCGGGTATGAGGTATTAGGTACCAAGTATCAGTGGCTTGAAAACAAAAAACCCGCTGTTGCCGGTTGGCAAGAGCGGGTTTTGAATTTCTGTTAATTACGGAATTACAAAATATCATTCGTCAACAAACATTCAAAATAGGTTGCAAATTCATCGCAATTTCTAAATGAATAAACATCAGGAACCCGCTCATCAATAAATTGAATCGGGAACTCAACATAGTCGGGGTAATACTTTTTTATGATTGGCACAATATGCTGATCAATCATTTCTTGCTGGTATTGGCTAACCGGTTTATTGAAAGTATTGATTGGTCCTCCATGAAATGTTGTAAAATAAATAAAATAGTATTTCACTAAGACACCAATATTGACAACACAAAAAGGAAATTGTTGATTTTCTTGTTCAAGGGGAAGTCTTAACAGTGATTTTCGACAAAGGTCAGGAATACCGCGTAAAGAGAAGTCCCGGCTGCTTATACAATTCAAGTCTTTATGTATCTCAGCAATCATTTCAGTAAAAGCATGATTCTCCTCCCTGGCGCGAAATATTAATTCCCACAAATTTTCTATCTTTTGTGTATAAGAATATTCTATATCACCAGGATCTATATTCACTGGATAAAGGCAATATATCAAGCTTAAATACTCCTTCATTGCTCCCTTTAACAACCTTCACCGGAAATACCGGGTACATATACCGCAGGGCTTGCTTTCGAGGGGCTTATTGAATTACTGCCCGTGGCACCCAATGAAGGGACCATGCCGGGATTATTATTTTCGAACTTCAAAAACAATCCGTGTAAAGCTAAACTATTTAAATAAATCAAAAGATTATTAAGGAATATTTTAGCATACTTAGTATTTGCGCCAACCGTAAAAAAGTCTTGGCCATGCTGGATATTAGTTTGTTCACTAGCATAATGATATGCTTGATAAATAAATTCCCTAATAGTAGCTGGCGAAAAAAGGACTTCATTTGGACTACCATTTGGGTCTTCTATTTCTTTTGGTACATTAATATAAAGATTAAAAACTATTACGTTGATTTGCGTTTTATAGAGTGGGAAATGAGGCAAATCCATGATACCAAATTTACAACCACTTAAATTAACATCCCAGGAATTGTTAGCTGAAGGAGTCAACACAATACTACTTTTGCACAAAGGCATAAATCCCTCTCCCGAAGGTGCCTGGGAATTGATACCTGGTGAAGGATACCCAACTGTATTTGACGGCGAGTTACCTAAATAAGCATTAGCGCCGCCAAAGCCTATCGTTACGTTCCCACCGGAATTGCTGGAAGAAGTCACGGAACTCGAATTACCATTATCACCTGAGCTACCATCACCGATAGAATATTCATTTCCAACCTGGAAGGGCCCTGAACTTTCGTCAGGACTGAAATAACCCGCAACAACGTTGCCGTGTGAATCATATATCTGGGTTACCTGTCCGCTATACTGTGCTCCGTTCACTGTCACAACCGTGTTGAACGGATCTCCAAAAGTCAAGCCTGCGCCTTCTACGTAGCTCAATAGTGCATCGAAATTAGCGTCAGAAACAACCGCATTTGAATTGTTATAACCGAAAATACCGGGTCTCGAAGTAGCCCCATTGCAAGGCGATGAGGAAGATCCGCTTCCACTAGCTGTGGAATTGACGGAAAGCCTTCCGTTAACTACCGATGAAACAGTCGCTCCGGAGCCTGTACCGCAAGGTGATCCCGCCGGTGTGGTTCCCATACCGCCGTTTACACCGCCTGAATACATACTATAATCCGTGAGCTCGCATGTCGTTACAGTGAATATATTACCAGTAGGTTCCACAGTGATTGTTGTAACGCCATTGGCTATTACCGTAGTGATTAACACAACTTCATAAATTTCAGTAGAACAATTGACCACCTGCGCAACATCCACTTTAAGTTTCCCTTTATAGTTCTGCGAAGCTGGTGATGGTGGAGTGGAAGGCGCTGAAGCTATGGCCATTGACTGCTTAATGCTTCCGTTTTGCCAAACGTAGCCGTTGATAAATTGCCGGCCAAGCGTAAAATACAGTACCTCTCCATTAAAACCGCCAGGAATATTCAGGTAGTGCAACTGGTTAATAACCGATTGATACCCCGGAGCGTTCAGGCTTTCTACCGTCTTCTTGAAAAAATTGAGGATAATGGTATCCTTGTGCAAAACAAATACCGCGCAGGTTTTGCTGGCGTATTTATTATGTCCGTTTTGCAGACTGTCGCGCGGCGCAATCAGCGTTGTATCATCCGGCATCGGAAATTCAATGATCTTGCTGCTATCGGGGAATTCCTGCAAGGTATAACTCGACCAATCTACATTCAGGGTGCCAACAATATTAGCCATGGCCTGGCTGCTGATATCATTAACTTTTAAAGGACCGCTTGTGCCTTGCTGGTAGGCCTGCCGTAAACGATTGATGTCAATCCCATGGCCATTTAAAGCTTTGGTGACAACAGGATTATTTGACTGTATATTTTCTTTCCGGCAGCTATTGATACCAAAGACCAACAATACTCCGGCAAGCAAAAACAGCAAATAAAATTGATAGGGTTTAGGATGATCTGTTTTCATATAGAGACGTTTACCATTTCGTTGTTCATTATCCTGAAGCTGCGGCTAATGACAGAAAATGTAAACTGCTAAATGTGGTAGGTAGTGGTTAACGGTATCGGGTATTAGGTACCAGGTATTTGTTATTAGGTATGAATGGTCTGAAAACAAAAAACCCGCTTTTGCCGGTTGGCATAAGCGGGTTTTGAATATTTGTATGTGGCGCTATTATTCCTGCGCTTCTTCTTTTGGCGTCTTATTTTCACCGTTGTGTCTGGCGGCAACTTTGATCTGCTCGGTTTCCTTGTCGTAATCAACTTCAAGGGTATCTCCTTCAGACAGTTCGCCTTTCAGAATTTCTTCTGCGATCGGATCTTCCAGGTATTTCTGGATAGCCCGTTTCAAGGGACGTGCACCAAACTGCGAGTCGAAGCCTTTATCGGCAATAAACTCCTTGGCGTTCTCGGTCAGGGTGATCTTATAACCCAGTGTATTGACACGGCCAAACAAGTGACCGAGTTCAATATCGATGATCTTGAATATTTCGTCTTTACCCAATGAGTTGAACACGATCACATCATCGATACGGTTCAGGAACTCAGGTGCAAAGGCGCGTTTCAATGCATTTTCAATCACACCTCTTGAATGTGCATCAGCCTGGTTGGTTTTGGCAGCGGTGGTGAAACCCACACCCTGTCCAAAGTCTTTTAGCTGGCGTGCCCCAATATTGGAGGTCATGATGATGATCGTATTCCTGAAGTCGACTTTGCGGCCCAATGAATC
>CAIPDP010000116.1 GCA_903863845.1 uncultured Mucilaginibacter sp.
CACAATATGCAGCAGGCTGCCCGTGTAAGCGACCGTACAGCATTCTTTTACCTGGGCGAATTGGTAGAGTTTGACGATACCAAGGTGATGTTCACTAATCCGAAAGATCAGCGGACGCAAAATTATATAACCGGTAGGTTTAGTTAGTGGGGGCCCAGGGCGTTTGGCGCCCGGCGGTTTCTTGCATATAGTATTTATAGGGTGTAAGTTGAATGGGTTTAAACATTAAAACATTTCAACTTTACAACATTTCAACATTTCAACAAAAACAAAAGAATGGCACCAATAGAAAACGAAATTAACGCAACCAAAAAGGAGTTGATCAACATGTGGTTACTTGTTCAATCGCAATTGAACAAAGCCCGCGAAGCCATGGTAAAGTTTGATAAGGACCTTGCCCGCGAAGTTTTGGTGAAAGAAAAACGAGTAAACTCTTTTGAACTTAAGATCGACCGCGATTGCGAAAATATATTTGCGCTGCATTGCCCGGTGGCAGTTGACTTGCGCTTCCTGCTGGCTGCATTGAAAATTAACACTAACCTCGAAAGAATCGGTGATATTGCTGCAGGGGTAGCTAAATATGTAATTGAGACACCTGTGAATTTCGATATTGCTATCCTTGAAAGCACTTCGATTTTAAGCATGTATGACGAAGCCATCAATATCCTTGTCGACACCCGTGTAGCCTTCGAAAATGAAGATACCGCATTGGCACGCAGCATATTTAAACGCGACGAGATATTGGATGCAGTCAACCGCAATGCTACCCAAATAATTTCGGAAGTAATTAAATCCGAAGCTACCGGCCTGAACGAAGCCTTGTTTATGCTCTCTATCATCCGTAAACTCGAACGCATCGGCGATCAATCCAAAAACATTGCCGAGGAGATCATATTTTACGTAGAAGCCAAAATTTTGAAGCACTCAGGCGCATCGAAAACTAAGATATAACGCCTTCTAGTTAATTGGTGATTGGTTTCCTGTTTAAGGTTCTGTAAAACTTACGAAGTTTTTAAAACTTCGTAAGTTTGATTTCGTCTTTCGTCTAAATACTCAACCCCAACCATCCCGATAGCTATTGGGACAACCCATGCAACCAATACAACCAATACAACAAGTACAACTACCTCGACAGCGATCGGGACAACCAATATAACTAACCTAAAGATTCTTCCCCAGCTTATCCAAAATATCCTGCGGTACTTTTTGCAGGTCGAGAACGAGGAAGCCATCGAGGCAATCTGCGAATTTTGGGTCGATATTGAAGCAGATGATCTTGGCGTTCAAGGCAATATATTGGCGCAGTAATACCGGTACTTTCATGCTTTCCGTTTCTACTTCCGAGATCAGGTTATCAAGCCCTTTAAAACTATCCTCACCAGCTAACAAAATATCGGTGTCAACACTTGAGAAATCTACTTTGAATTTCTTGCGTGGACGTACATACTGAGCCATTTCATGGTCAAAATGATTCCGGTTGATGTAATCAACGATCAGCGATTTGGAGAACTTCGAAAAAGTATTGCTGATACTTACCGGTCCGATGAGGTAGCGGTAGCGGGGATTATCTATGAGGTATTTAAGGATGCCCTTCCAAAGCAGGAAAAGCGGCAGCGGTTTTTGCTGGTATTCCTTGCGGATGAATGAACGTCCAAGTTCAAGGCTTTTGCGCAGTACCGGTACAAATTGTTCTTTGATTTTGAAAAGTTCGTTCAGGTAAAAGCCTTTTTTACCCAGACTATAAAATATCTCGTCGCCCAGGCCTATCCTGTATGCCCCTACAATCCGTTTTGCAGTTATATCCCAAATAAATAAATGGTGGTAGTAGATATCATATTCATCAATGTCGATACTTTTATTGGTGCCCTCACCAACTTCCCTAAAGGTTAATTCGCGCAAACGTCCTATTTCTCTGATCAGATTGGGGATTGATGAAGTTGGGGCAATAAATACCTCGTAGTTTTTCTCGACCCAAATGCGGTATTGAGCGCGCAGGGGTTCTACTTCATTTGCCAAAATTTCGGCGTCGATCTCGGGCACAATTTCAGCGGCTTCTTTTCTGATCTTGAAAAGGTTGCGGGGGTTAAAAATACGTTTCTCTGTATCGAGACCCGTACCCAGTGCATAAGTTCTGGCACGCAAAAAGTTCAATACTTTTGCCGCGTTAGGAAATCCTACTATCTCTTCAACATTGATAGGTTTCCCTAGTCGCAATTTGATGGTATGTCCTTGTTTATTGAAAAGTTCGGATGGTAGTTTAGCTGTGCGCAAACTGGGGTGTATCAGGCTCAAAAGGTTAAATAATAAACCGTTGTTGCCATGGAAATAGATAGGCACAACCGGTACCCTGGCCCGGGCTATCAATTTACCAACTACGGGATGCCACATTTTGTCGGTCACCAGTTGCTTCTCAACTTTAAACGTTGAAACCTCACCAGCAGGGAAAATTCCTATGGGCGTACCGTTCGCCAGCAATTCGAGCGTAGTTTTTAAACCGCCGATGCTTGACGAATGTTCGATGTTCTCAAAAGGATTTACCGCAACAAAATAGTCGGCCAGGTTGGGTATTTTTTTGAGCAGGAAATTGGCCATAATCTTCGAGTCGGGCCGAGCCATACACAGTATCTTCAGCAATACCATTCCCTCGATACCGCCATAGGGATGGTTGGCTATGGCAATAAAGCTTCCTTCGGCCGGTATGTTTTTCAGTTCGCGTTCGTCAAATTCAATTTCTACGCCGCAACCCTCAAGGATAGCGTCAACAAATTCAGGGCCCTGCTTTGGCTGAGCTTCGGCAAATAGCTTATTTACCTGGTTAATTTTCATTACCTCCATCAACAAAGCTGCCAGGCCGGGCATTTTTAACTTGTCAAGTTTAGTCGCCTTTGCAAACTCTTCGGTGGTTATGATTTTCATCTGGGCTGTTTAAATTATTGGGTAGGTTTAAGAGATAAATATCCTAAATTTTATGTTAATTTACTGTTACCAAAACCGATTATGCTATCACAATTCAAAAACTATTTTTCAGTTTCAAAAAAGGAATGGAACGGAATTGTTATTCTGGTTATTTTGATATTGCTGGTACTGGCAGCTCCCTATATCTTCCAGCATTTTCGTAAAGATAGGACAGTTGATCCACATGTACTCGATAAAGATTTAGCATTACTGGATAATACAAGCAGGAACGCATTATCCCATCCCAAAAAAGCACCAGGAGGAACCATAATTGAATTAAATACTGCCGATACCTCACATTTAATGGAGTTAGAGGGGATCGGGTCGGCCTTTGCCCGCAGGATAGTGAGTTATCGGCAAAGGCTGGGCGGTTTTTACCGGAAAGAACAGTTATTGGAGGTTTTGGGAATAGATACTGAAGCATTTAATGCCTTGCAACCACAAGTGTTTGTTGATACATCCCGTATCCATAAGATCAATATTAACAAAGTTAGCTTTGACGACTTGCGTCGTTTCCCGTACCTTAGCTACAAACAAATGAATGCCCTGATCAGGTTTCGCGAACAGCATGGAGAGTACGAAACTTTGGCTGATTTGAGCCAAATAGCCATCATGAATAAAGCGACCTTGCAAAAAATAAAACCCTATATCTCCTATAAATGATCGAGGAATTAATAAAAAACACCATACGCGATATACCCGATTTTCCGAAACCGGGTATCGTATTTAAGGATATAACGCCAATTTTAAAAGATCCTGCGCTTTGCGAAAGTATAGTTGAAGCCTTCGCCCAAAAGCTGAAACATACTGATATTGATGTGATTGCGGGAGTTGAAAGCAGAGGCTTTTTATTTGGATTGATGCTGGCCACCAAACTTGGTGTACCCTTTGTGCCGGTACGTAAAGCCGGAAAGCTACCTTATACCATTCGCCAAAAAGCCTATGAGCTCGAATATGGCAGCGCTACCATAGAAATGCATATTGATGCCTTCGAACCTGGTGCACATGTACTTATCCATGACGATCTGCTAGCAACCGGCGGTACTGTTTTAGCCGCAAGTGAACTCATTCATGAAATGGGCGGAACCGTAGCCGGATTTGCATTTGTTGTTGGCCTGGGATTCCTGAATGGCGCTGAGCGGATAAAGCCGATAAGTGATAATATTATAATACTGGCGCCCTATTAATCACTTATTCATTTGTCCCGATAGCTATCGGGATTGGTGACTGAACTGATTTTTTACCGGGCGGCAATTATTAGCTTGTTGATTACTTTACAATTAATGTAATCGTCTGCGTGGTGTGGGCGCTGAAGTAGCCGATTGTTGTTGGGGTTATATTGGACGGCGGATTTGCCGGAGCAACCTGCCCGCCCGGATTGTTTGCCTGCTGCTGGCTCAGCG
>CAIPDP010000117.1 GCA_903863845.1 uncultured Mucilaginibacter sp.
ACAATGCAAATAAAGCCAATTACCCCTAATTCGACAGTTTTTAGAGCTTTACGGCCCAGCCTGATCATCATAGCCAGGATGATACCGATGATGGCTGGCTTGATGCCGTACATAAAAGGTGCCACCTGTGGGAGCATCCCGTAAGACTTGTAGGCCCAGGCCAGTAGGCCGGTCAGGAATACAGCAGGTAAAATAAAACATGCACCTGCCAGCAATAAACCGCGCCAACCGCCACGTTCCTGTCCGCAATGCAGTGCCATTTCGGTTGAATTGGGGCCGGGGATCAGATTGGTTGCACCGATCAGATCAAGAAAGTGTTCCTGCGTCATCCATTGCCGCTTCCGGACGATCTCTTCCTCCATCATAGCGATATGTACAGCCGGCCCGCCAAAACCCAGGAAACCCAGCTTTAAAAACACCCGGGCCACTTCGCCAAGGTGCGATCTTTTATTTTCGGTAGCTGCTTGCATCGTAGAATGGGGCGGGTTAAAATTCAAATATATGCCGCGTAAGTAAAGGGTATATTAATAACTGAATTTAAACTTGCTGAGTTTAGGCTTGTATTTCCTTTCGCGTTTCAACTCCAATTGATAAACGGTTTGTGCAAGGTCGCGCAAAAAGGGGAGGCATACGGTTTTGTACTCGTATTTATCATCGTTATAGATCTCATCGTCGTTGGATTGTACAACTGCCGATAACATGAACTCTACCTTGTTTTTGAAATCGACGATATAGGCATTGTCGATATCGAAACCATAAGAATCGCCCACCTTGTTAAAAATACGAATATCAGGGTTAATGGTCGCCAGGCTGTCGGCTCCGTAAAACAGAAATTTGCAATAAGCTGGATAATAATCCGGCTGGGAATAGGTGGGGTATTTGCTTTCAGTAGGGAACATACTCATATAATGATAAATGAGTTGATAGTCGTCGGCAGTCAGATCAAAGCGTTCATTTTCGGCAAAGACTTCCGGAAAAAGCAAACGTTTCAATACTGCCTGCTGGTCGGCCAGAGGATAAACATTGGATTTTGAAAAATCAAAGGGCTTCATCACCAGTTTATCATTCCTGTCGATATAGCCTTTACCCATGATCATGTTTTCCAATTGCATGGGGTAATCATTAGGGTCGTATAATGCAGGCTTTTGGTAAATAAGCAGTGCACCATGGTAAAAATTATTAGGATTGGTATGCCTGGTGCTTTCGCCTGCATCGCCTATAGCAAGGCGGCCAACGATTCGGGTTCCATTAAGGTCGTATTTTTTTAGTTTTTGGTTGATTTCTTCGCGGCCTACAAACTCGTAGAGGCGGTTATAGGCATCATTATCGCTCACCAGGAGGATTTTTTTGATGTATTGTTCGATACTCGGCAAGCCATTTTTGGCGGAACTATCTTTGGTCACCTTTGTCTGCCCTTCAAAGGCACTATCGGTGATCATGGTTGAATTTTTGTTAAGGCCTTTGACCTTCAGTTCGTTCAATTTTTCGAGGGCAAATATGGCTGTTGGCAGTTTTACTGTACTGGCAGGGTAGAAGTAATGCTTTGGATTTAACCGGTAGCTATACGATTTGAAGTGCGGAACATTGTGTTCATCCCGGTCGATCTGGGTATACAAGATCTGCACTTCATTATGTGTCGGGTGATTTAAAATATGGTCGAACAACTCACGATGCGATTCGATGAGGTTTTTAAGAAAAACAGTATCCACTTCCTGCGCGGAAGCATATAAACCGGCCATAAGCATTAAAAGAGTCAGGATGTATTTCATTAGTCATAAAGGTATTAATTAAGCCGAATATTAATAAATCCGGGTGTGTTGAAAACATTTCGGCGAATAATATCCCAGGTGAAGTTACCTTTACACTGCTTTTGGTTCGATCCATTGTTGTTTTTTGGATCGATTAAAAGGGAACCGGGTGTAAATCCCGGACTGTCCCGCAGCTGTAAGCTCCAAAAACCAAAGCCCATTCATCGCCACTGTTCCGAGACGTCCGGAACGGGAAGGCAGGGCAGAGGGGAGTAAGTCAGAAGACCTGCCAGAGCCATTATATTATTCATAGCTTTCGGGGATTGAGGCTTGAATGTGAAATCTGCAATTGCTGTTTCCATTCCAAACTTTTTGTTTCTGTATGCTGTGGGTTAAAACTCACAACAACATGAAAAAACTTTATTTCGTAGTTGCTGCAGGCCTGGGGCTTGTACAACTGGCCCTGCCGGGTGGCGCGGCCCAAGCCCAGGATACGTCCAGGGTACTCAACAGTGTAGTAGTAACAGCAACACGCTCAGCAAAAAAACTATCAGAGATCGGTCGCGATGTCGTTATCATCGGCGCCGAACAAATTAACCGCTCGCAGGGAAAAAGTCTGCCCGAAATACTTAATGCAGTGCCGGGTATTACTTTTTCCGGCGCAAATAACGCGCCCGGTATTGCTACCTCTGTTTACCTTCGTGGCGCATCCTCGGGCAATACGCTTATTTTGGTGGATGGCTTTCCTGTCAACAATGCTTCTTCCATTGATAATAGTTACGACCTGAATGCCTTTCCGGTCGACCAGGTCGATCATATCGAAATACTAAAAGGCAGCGGCTCCACGCTTTATGGTTCGGATGCGGTTGCAGGTGTTATCAATATCATCACTAAACATGCCAAAGGCAATGGTCTTAAGGCAACGGTACAACTGGCAGGGGGTAGTTATGATACCTTTAATGAGTCGGCAGGTATCAATGGCAATATCAACAATACAGGTATTGCGTTTAACCTATCTAATGTAGATTCACACGGATTCCCTGCTGCCACCGATACAACAGGTAAAGGCAATTTCAGGAATGATGATTTTCACCAGAGGTCTGCAAGTTTAAACCTCAGCCAAAAAGTATCAGAAAATTTCATTCTTAATGGTAACCTTCATTTGACCCGCAATACAGGTCATTTACCGTATGGTGCGTTTGCTGATGATCCGAACTTTGCCTATACCAATAATTTCCTGTTCGGCGTTCTTGGAGCAAAACTTCAATTAGGCAATGGAGATATGCGTGTGAACATCACCCAAAATAGTGTGCATAACAATTATACCGACCAGCCCAGTGCGATCAATTATGACTCCTATGCTTACCAAAAGAACAGCGGGCATATTACCGATGCGGAAGCGATCTTTGATTACAGCCTGGGTAAATACTTCGACCTAACAAGTGGTGTTGATTTTAAATACAGTTATACCCATCAATTAAGTTCTTATGATACGATACAACCGGTAAGTAATAATATAGCGAGTGCATATAGTTCCCTGTTTTTTAAGGACGGTATCTTTCATATGGAACTGGGTGGCCGATACAATCACCACAGCAAGTACGGCAGCAATTTTACCTATACCATCAATCCCTCAGTTTTTGTGGCCGATCAATTGAAATTGTTTGCCACATTGGCTTCGGCATTTAAGGCACCGTCGCTTTATCAATTGGTGTCGGTATATGGAAATTCGTTGTTAAAACCAGAAACCACAACATCCTACGAAGCAGGTTTTAACTGGGAGATCGTCGGTAATATTTTATCACTGAACGCCGACCTTTTTAAACGCAATACTACAGATGTGATCTATTTTAAATCGCTTGCTAATCCTCCTTATGGTGTGTACGAAAATGGAGCTAAGGAAAGCGACAATGGTTATGAAAGCTCCATTGATTTAAAATTGAGCGGATTTGCTGCCACTGCCTATGTGGCTCATGTGATGGGTAACCTGACAGATGCTTCCGGAGTTGAAACGAATATCCTGTACCGCAGGCCTAAAAATACAATAGGCGCTAATGTCAATTACCAGGTGCTGCATAGTCTGGCGCTTGGCTTAAACTACAAATACACTGGCCAACGAATTGATGAGGGATTTAATTCGGTAACCTTTGCTTCTTACAACGCGACTTTAAAAAGTTATAACCTGGTTGATGCACATCTACAATGGACAGCCAGTTCTAAACTGACCGTTTTTGGCGATCTTAAAAATATATTCGACGAAAAGTATACCGATTGGTTGGGCTATAACACCCGTGGCCGTAATTTTATGGCTGGCTTAAAATACCAGATCAACTAAGAGTTTTATTTGAACATATTATTAACTATTTTTACCAGCATAAATAAGAACATGACACTCCAAAAAATAAATTCCCGCAACATCATTTTAGTTTTAATCATTGTATTGGCGGCGGCTTTCAGGCTCGTTAGTGCCAAATTCCCCTATGTGTTGAGCAATTTTAACCCGGTTGGTGCTATTGCCTTGTTTGGCGGCGCTTACTTTACCGATAAATGGAAAGCTTACCTGGTTCCTTTACTTACCCTTTTCGTAAGCGATTTATTCCTGAACCATTTTTACAACAGCCAATGGGAGCTTTTTGATAACAGTTCCATCATGGTTTATGTGTTCTTTGTACTGATGGTATTCATCGGATCAATGATAAAAAAGGCAAATGTGCTCAACGTTGGTATTGTTTCGGTTGCAGGTGTGTTGCTTCATTGGTTATTGACCGACTTGCCATTGGGTAATCTGTACCCACATACCTGGGCCGGCTATATGCAATCGTTAAATGCTGCAATCCCTTTCGAACGCAATATGCTTTTAGGCGATATCGTTTTCTGCGCGATCCTTTTCGGAGGCTTTGAGTTGGCTAAAAGCAAATTCACCTTCCTGCGCAGCAGGAGCGAACTGGCTGCTTAAGCTGAAAATATTTAAAATACAAAGCGGTCCCCGGATCGCTTTTTTTGTTTAACAAGTAATTCTCTGTGAACTTTGCGCTCTCTGTGGTTAAAAGTTAAACCACAAAGGACACAAAGGAAAAAGAAACAGAGAAGACACAGCGGAATTTGGTTATGAAGAAGATCGTTGTTTTAACAGGCGCTGGTATCAGTGCAGAAAGTGGCCTGCAAACCTTTCGCGACAGCGATGGGCTTTGGGAGGGCTATAACATCGAAGACGTAGCCACACCCGAAGCCTGGCAGCGTGATCCGGTATTGGTGCAGGATTTTTATAATATGCGCCGCAAGGCTGTGCTGGAAGCCCAGCCCAATGCGGCCCATGTCGCCCTGGCAAAACTCGAGCAGCAATATGATGTTACCGTCATCACACAAAATATAGACGATCTGCACGAACGCGGAGGCTCGGGCAATGTCTTACACCTGCATGGCGTCATAACGCGTTCTCAATCGAGCTTAAACCCCAATCTAACCTATCCTATCAATGGCTGGGAGCTAAAGATTGGCGAATTGTGCGAATTAGGCTCACAATTGCGTGCCCATGTGGTATGGTTTGGTGAAGCAGTGCCCATGATAGAAGAAGCAGCCCGCATCTGCAGCCAGGCCGATATCTTTATACTGGTTGGCACTTCACTCAACGTTTACCCCGCTGCCGGCTTAATACATTACGTACCCAACGATGTTTCCAAATTCATCATCGATCCGAAGATTCCGCCAATTACGGCAGGTAATTTCACCCGTATTGAAGCGAAGGCAACGGAGGGAGTGACGTTGTTAGTGAAAGAATTGGTGAATGGCTATTAGATATTAGATATCAGGTATTAGATATCAGGTATTAGGTATCTGGTATCAGGCACTAATTCAATATGTAAATCAACCATCCCGATAAGTATCGGGACAACTAATACAACCAATACAACTAATACAAACAATACAACCAATACAACCAACCCATGCCAACCTGCATTTTCAACTGGAGCGGAGGTAAAGACAGCTCGCTTGCTTTGTACCATTGCCTACAAAATTCTGAATTGGATATCCGTTACCTGGTGACCACCATTAATGATGCAGCCGACCGCATTTCGATGCATGGTGTTAGGGTAGAGTTATTGAGGTTACAGGCCGAGCAGATTGGGATACCTTTGGTTGAAATACGCCTGCCTGAAATGCCGGGCATGACCGAGTATGATGCCATCATGAAAACCAACCTGCAGCGTTTCCGGCAGGAGGGGATCACCCATGCTATCTATGGCGATATATTTTTGGAAGACCTTAAACAGTACCGCGACGAGCGCCTGGCAGAAGTTGGGATGACCGGGATCTACCCGCTCTGGAAACGCGATACCCATGAACTGATCAGCGAGTTTTTCGACCTCGGTTTCGGAACGGTGATCGCTTGCACCCAGGAGCGGCTGGAGCATTTTGCCAGCAGAGAGATGACACCGGAACTTATCGCAGAGTTACCCGATGACGTGGATGTGTGTGGCGAGAATGGGGAGTTTCACACCTTCGCTTTCAAAGGTCCTATCTTTAAAAAGCCGATCGGGTACAAAACAGGAGAGAAGGTATACCGTGAATACGCCACCCCAAAAAACACAAAAGATTCTTGCTTTTCTGATACTCCCCAAAAACCTGCCGGTTTCTGGTATTGTGATTTGCTGCCTGTCTGAATAAATAACAATTTAAGCGTGAAAAGTGATTTTTAGTCGATTTTAATGCTCGAAATTGGGCCAAATATTATTCTGTTTGTAGATTTTTAGTAGATATAAATTATTGTATATCAAATTTTTATATATTTTAATATAAAGTAATAGTTTATATTGCCGTTTACGGCGGAATTAAGCTGAAATGCTCTGGTGTATCGTAAACGCAGATTTGCCTGCCAAATAAAATTTGGCTACCTTGTACGAAAATTCATAAAAATTTATAATACAAGTATTTACGGAAATTATTTGAATTAATAGTTATACCTGAAGTAAGCTTCCTTGTAATCCTTGCGCATTTCGGCAAAACGTGCGCCGGCAGCCTTTAAAAATGCTTCATCCAGTATTTCGAAGACGCTGTTGACGCCGTCGGTCAGGTCGAGTTCGGAGATCTTATAGCTCTGCTCCAGTGTCCCCTGCTCCATCTTCACGATAAATTTCTGATTCATATAAAGGATCGATATTTTAAATTCGGGGTGCGGCAGTTCGGCGATGATTCTCATAAGGTGCGCAATTTAGTTATTTTAGTATTATGCTTTTTGCTCCGGCTTCGGTTGCAAGCTGAACCCCTTCAACGGGTCGGCGCCATGTAAGGTACCGAAAGCTTCGATTGGTTTGAAGCGGGCAAAAAGTTCTTCGCTGTACCAGTTCTCGTCTTTGGTTTTTTGGATGACTTCACGATGTTCGGCCGAGCGATAGGCAAAGTCTTTCATACAAGCTACATTTTCCCAAATTGAAAAGGTAGCTTGTTTGTAGGCCGGCATTTCGCCAATACCAAAAGAGGTCACCAGGCCTTTAGCATCTTTCATCAGGTCGGCAACTTTGGCGGCACTTGCCCAAAAAGGTTTCATTTTTTTAAAGCGGATAGTAGCACGGGTTATCACTGCGATGGGACCGGTTTCTTCCATTTTGGCAGTTGGGGAAAAGGGTTCTTTGCCATCCCATTTACCGTGACTCTGGATTGGCTCGCACAAAATAGTCCAGCTTTCAGTTTTAAAAAAACGCCACCATTTGCTGATAAAGGAATGCCGGTAAAGCTGTTCAAAGCTTTCCCGGCTGTCCCAGCAAGCCAGCAGCGCCCATTGCTGCCAGTCGGGATTCAGATCAAATGTTCCTTTTTTCCCGCTGCCCATCAATTGCCAGAACGAACAGCCCTTTTGAAAACGCATCGGTAGTCGAAATACAGCCATTGCTAATAAGGCAAACGGAATATATCTTCTTCGGTAACGGGTAATGCTGAGGCTCACGATCATCGGTCTAAAATATGATATTAACGTTATTTAATTTACGTAAAGCGTACTTACTTTTGTTTTATGGCCGAAGATTTAACCCTGATCCGCTCAACAGATAAAAAAGAGCAATACGAATCTTTAATTCCTCAAATAGCAGGCTTGCTGGCTGGCGAAACTGATATTGTGGCTAACCTTGCAAATATAAGCGCTGCGCTAAAAGAACAGTTCGGTTGGTTTTGGGTTGGTTTTTACCTGGTGAAAAGCGGTGAGTTGGTGCTGGGACCCTTCCAGGGGCCAGTTGCCTGTACCCGGATTGCTAAAGGTAAGGGTGTATGCGGTGCTGCATGGGAGCAGGCCAAAACATTAGTTGTGCCCGATGTGGAGGCTTTTTCGGGACATATCGCTTGTAGTTCCTTATCCCGATCGGAAATTGTGGTGCCTGTTTTTAAGGGGGATGAAGTTGCAGGCGTGTTGGATGTGGACAGCGAATTGCTGGATCAGTTTGATGCGACAGATGCCTATTACCTTGAACAACTCGTAAAACTGGTATCACTTTGACCAAAATATTTTTGATCCCGGGCCTTGGGGCAGACTACAGGATTTATAAAAACCTGGAATTTCAGGGTTATAATATCGTCAATATCACTTGGATCGAACCAAACCCGAAAGATACCCTCGCTGATTATGCCCAAAAACTGATCGATCATTATCAAATTCAATCGGGCTCGATAGTTGTCGGTAACTCGCTGGGAGGGATGCTGGCGATGGAGATCGCTAAAAAACTGGAGCTAAATAAAGTCTTGCTGATATCGAGTATTAAAACAAAATCAGAAGCGCCCAAAAGTCACCTTTGGTACAGGCGGATCCCATTATATAAAATACTGCCCGCCGGTTTATTCCCGAAGTTGGGTGTATTCGTCAAATTTGCATTTGGTAAAATGAACAAGGCCGATCAATGGTTGTTTGTTGATATGCTCGAAAAAACGCCTCCGCATTTTGCCAAATGGGCTTTGGGTGCTATCCTGCATTGGGATAACCAAACTATACCCCAGAATGTATTTCATATCCATGGCAACTGCGACCTGGTATTTCCTTACCGGCGGCTTAGGAACGCGAGGATATTGGAAGGAGGTTCACATATCATGGTACTTAACCGGCCTGCAGAAATCAATGACTGGATTAAATCTTTACTTCATTCATGAAAATACCCCAATCGTTTTATCTTGGAACAGATGTTGTTGCTATCAGCAAAGCGCTATTGGGAAAGTATTTGTTTACTTCAATCAATGGTATAATTAGTGGAGGATATATTGTTGAAGCAGAAGCATATAATGGCGCAGTTGATAAAGCCTCACATGCCTATGACAATCGACGGACGCCACGTACCGAAGTGATGTTCAGAGAAGGTGGCATCGCTTATGTCTACCTTTGTTATGGTATCCATGAGATGCTGAATATTGTAACTTCTACCGAGGGGCATGCTCAGGCAATACTGATCAGGGCCATTCATCCGACAGATGGAATTGATCTGATAATGGAGCGACGCAAAATGGAAAAACTAAAGTCCAATATAACTGCCGGCCCCGGTTCGGTGGCAAAGGCACTTGGGATCGACCGGCGGTTGAACGGCCATAGTCTGGAAAGCGATGTGCTTTGGTTGGAAGACAGGGGATTGAACTTCAGAGACGAACAAATTGCTGCTGTGCCACGCATAGGGGTTGACTACGCAGGGGAGGATGCCTTATTGCCCTACCGGTTTTATGTTAAAGGTGACCCCTACGTAAGCAAGCCGAATAAATGACTTGGTGCCCTCCGTGTAAACTCTCTGCGGCCTCTGTGGTTAAAATATCCCGCAAAGCATTAAACACATGAATTGATTTTAGAACATATTCGTAATATTGAAAATGGATTTTGAGAACAGCAAGGCATTTGCCCTAAGCCTCGACGAGCAGGATGAGTTGAAAAATTTACGCAAAGAATTCCTTATACCTCAACATGGGGGCAGGGACGCAATCTACCTGTGCGGCAATTCATTGGGGCTACAACCTGTGCGCGCGGCTGCTTATCTTCAAAAACAATTAACCAACTGGCATGAGCTGGCAGTAGAAGGATGGTTCAATGGCGATGAGCCCTGGTTGCAATATCACCAATCGCTTCGGGCTACATTAGGGGGATTGTTTGGCGCGCTTGAAGATGAAGTTACGGTAATGAATTCACTTACAGTAAATCTTCATTTATTGCTCGTAAGTTTGTATAAACCAGATAGTAAAAGGTTTAAAATATTGATGGAGGGAGGTGCTTTTCCATCCGATCAGTATGCCGTAGAAAGCCAGGTATTATTCCATGGGTTTGATCCAAAAGAAGCCATCATTGAAGTGTTTCCAAGAGCCGGTGAGTATACTTTACGGACGGAAGATATCATCGCAGCGATCGGACAACATGCCGATGAATTGGCCCTGGTACTCTTCGGCGGGATAAATTATTATACAGGGCAGGTGTTCGATATGCAGGCTATTACCAAAGCCGGGCACCAGGCAGGTGCCTATGTTGGCTTCGACCTGGCCCACGCCGCCGGAAATGTACCGGTTAAATTACACGATTGGGGTGTTGATTTTGCATGTTGGTGTTCCTACAAATACATTAACTCGGGACCCGGTGGTATCAGCGGCATATTTGTGCACCGAAAACATTTTGAAAATCCCGATTTGAAACGCTTTTACGGCTGGTGGGGCTATGATCTGAGAAAACGTTTTCAGATGACCCCGGGTTTTGTTCCTGCTCAGGGGGCAGAGGGCTGGCAGGTAAGTACCAGTCCGATATTATTGCTGGCGGTACATAAAGCTGCATTAAGCTTGTTTGATGAAGCAGGAGGACTTTCAATGCTTCGAAAAAAGAGTCTGTTGCTAACGGCCTATCTCGAATACCTTATCGGGGAGATCAATCAAAAGCATGGTGAAGAGTTATTGACGATCATTACGCCAAAGGAACCTCAATGGCGCGGTTGCCAGTTATCGATCATTTGCAAGCGAAACGGTAAATTGTTGTTCGATCACCTGGTAAAAAACGGTGTAATAGGCGACTGGCGCGAACCAGATGTTATCAGGCTCGCGCCTGTGCCCCTTTACAACACGTTTTCAGACGTTTTCAGCGCAGCAAACTTATTGGACGAGTCTTTGGTCATCCTGAAATAAAAACGATGCTGAAAATCGCTTATGACCCTATTTACGCCCATCCCTTGCCGGCTGGTCACCGCTTTCCGATGCTGAAGTATGAATTGATACCAGAACAGCTATTACATGAGGGGGTAGTTCATGCAGATAATTTCTTTTCATCGCCGCCGGTTAAAGAAGATGTTATTGTATGGACCCACGAAAAAGAATACTGGCAACATCTCCGCGATCTGACCCTGTCGCCTAAAGAGATCAGGCGCACGGGTTTCCCTTTGTCGGCATTACTGGTTGATCGGGAACGCCGCATCGCACAGGGTACTATCGACGGTTGCCATTTTGCAAAGGAGTTTGGCATTGCCTTCAACGTCGCCGGAGGAACTCATCATGCCGGAACCAATTGGGGTGAAGGTTTTTGTTTATTGAATGATCAGGCAATTGCTGCTAACTATTTATTAAATAATAATTTAGCCTCATCTATCTTAATTATTGATTTAGATGTACACCAGGGTAATGGTACAGCCCAGATCTTTGAAAATGAATCCCGGGTTTTTACTTTTTCTATGCATGGCGCCAATAATTTTCCATATCGAAAAGAAAGGTCGGATCTTGATATTGCCTTGCCCGATGGTACGGACGATGAACATTACCTGGGCCTTTTAAAAGAAACCTTACCGGCATTGATCGTACAGCAACGGCCCGATTTTATATTTTACCTATCCGGAGTTGACGTGCTTAAGACCGATAAACTGGGAAAGCTTGGCATGACAAGGGAAGGCTGCCAGGAGCGGGATCGATTCGTGCTTGAACAATGCAGAAGCAATGCTATTCCGGTGCAGGTGAGTATGGGTGGTGGATATTCTGTCGATATCAAGGATATTGTGGAGGCGCATTGCAATACGTATCGTTTGGCGCATGATCTGTATTTCTGAACAGGCTTGGGGGTGACATAACCACAGAGAGCACGGAGGATTTGCACAGAGAGCGCAGAGAAATTTTAGTCGCGGGCAATGATATAGTCTTGTTTTACCTGGTGGCGGCGACTGTTGTATTGGAAGCGGAAAAAAAGCAGGAGCGAGGAACTGAGCAATCCCATGACGAGTCCGTACCAAACACCGGTTACCCCCATTTTTAGTTGAATACCGAGCAGGTATCCAACAGGTAAACCCACCACCCAATAGGCGATCATTGTAAATAAGGTTGGGACGTTGACATCACCCATACCCCGTAAAATACCCAGGCCAACCACCTGTGTTCCATCGAATAACTGGAATAAAGCAGCAATGATAAGTAGTTGTGATGCAATGCTTATAACGGCTTCATCTGAAGTATACATCCAGGGTAATAGATGATTGCCAAAAGCAAACAGTAATGCGCATACCGACATAAACACAATGACGATATGATAATTAGAAATAGCCGAAAGCCGCAGATCACGGTGCTGTTTGGCGCCCAGGTAGTTTCCTGATTTGATAGCCGATGCAGCTGAGATACCGCTGGCGGCCATGTAGGTTAATGCAGCCAGATTAATGGCGATCTGGTGGGCAGCCTGTGCTACCGGACTGATCGTGCCGATCAAAATGGCCGCTCCGCTAAAAGCACTGATCTCGAAAACGTATTGCATAGCTACCGGTGCGCCAATTTTTAAGATCGATAAACACCTGAGCCTATCGATATTTTTCAAGGCGAAGCTTTTGAGGTATTCTTTAAAATTCTTCGATCTGAAGACATAGAAGGCCATCACCACAGCCATACTGAAACGGTCGATCAGTGTGCTCCAGCCAACACCGGCAACCCCCATTGGTTTAATGCCGAATAACCCTTTCACGAATATGATACCTAAAATCACATTTACCACATTGCCGACTATCGAGATCACCATGGCCTGAAAAGTGAAGCCCAGTCCCTCGGCAAACTGTTTGAATGTATTAAAGATCATGAGCGGGGCAAGGGAAATACCCATCAGGAATAAGTATGGTTTGGCTTGCCTAACTACCTCAGGCGCCTGATCAAGATGATCGATTAATTGCATGGTGCCGATGCTGATCAATAAAAATAGCAGGATACCAGTAATGCCATTAATAAGTAAGGCATTGGATAGCAGGCGACCACACTCGGCGTGATCTTTGCGCCCGTTGAATTGTGCGATAAGAGGGGTGATACCATAGGATATACCCAGGCCAATAACCAATCCCAACACAAAAATACTATTGACCAGAGAAACAGCAGCCAGCGAAATGGTGCCCGAAAAATGCCCGACTATGATACTATCAACGGTTTGTACCAAAGTATGGCCCACTTGTGAAAATACCACCGGCAGTGCCAAAAGCAAGCTTTCGATATAAAAGGGTTTATATTTTTGGTATATTTTTTTCATTAGTTATTCCCGTTCAGTCCCGTTGTTTGTGTCGCTACAAACAACAAATGAGTGACACAAACAACCCTACGCCGCCGTGTAATACTCTTCCTTTTCGGTCGTATGAATCCGGATGACACCCGACAACACCATATTAACCAGCACACGTTGCGCGCTTCGGCGGCTCATTTTGGCCAGCTTGCAATATTCTTTCACATCTATCCGGTCTTTCTGTTCAAGGTATTGCAGCAGGGCTTTTTCTTTTTCAGAATATTCGATCAGGATACCGTTCTTATCAGCCGAATGTTTTAACACATCTACTACGATCTTACTCGCCAGCACGCTCTTGTCTTTTACACGCACATAAACCCACCATTTACCATCTTCCGCCAGCGCATAGTGTGGTTTGGTATCACTTTCGGGTATCTCAACCACTAAAACCAGTTTGTCATCAACATAAACCTCTTCAAATTTTGGTTCGATGGCTGGTTTCGAGAACATTTGCGCGGCCCGTGTGATCATATAACGCTCCTCATCCTCTGACTTTACGCCTTTGATGCTACCATCATCCGCAACGCCGATCAATAGCCTGCCACCTTTGTTATTGGCAAAAGATACCATAGTTCTGGCTATTTTTTCGCAGCTCGTAATCGTCTTCTTAAAATCGAGCGTTACACTTTCCCCTTCAAATATTACCCTCTTAATATTCATGTGCTCTGTGTATAAGGTTTAAAAATTTCCATCCAGTTGCCGGGTTTGCTTAATGGTACAAAACCAAACTGGCTATAGAGTTTATGTGCGTCTGATGTTGCGAGCGACCAGCGTCGCAATCCAACTAATTCAGGATAATTGACAATCGTTTGGATCAGCCATTTTGAGAGCCCCAGCCGCCGGTGTGTCTCCAGAACAAATACATCGCAAATATAGGCGAAAGTAGCTTTGTCGGTCACTACCCGTGCAAAACCAACAAGCGCCTGTTGATAATAAATGCCAAAGCAAAGTGAATTCTCTATAGCAGTTGTTAAGCGCGCAGTAGTTATGCCTTTCGCCCAATAGGATTCATTGGCGAGGTATTGATAAACTTTATCGAAATCGATCAGGCTTTTATCGGTTGATATGATATAGCCTTTTTCGTGCAGGGCTTTGTCGTTTATGATGCTTTTGGTCATATCGAAACAGC
>CAIPDP010000118.1 GCA_903863845.1 uncultured Mucilaginibacter sp.
GGTAATGATCTATCACAAAGTAAACAACCCGGGCAATGAGTAATCAGCCGTTTTCGAAGAATGATTGTTTGAGCCATTATAAATGGGGCGACGATTGCTATGGCTGGAATTATATCGATACCGATGCCTTGTCAGTAAAACAAGAATTGATGCCCCCGGATACAGCCGAACAATTGCATTACCACGAAAAAGCTACCCAGGTATTTTTTATCCTGAAAGGCAGGGCACAATTTACGATAGACGGCATAGAAACAGAATTGAAGCCGGAACAGGGCATCGAAATAAAACCGGGTCAGCAACACTTTATCGGCAATAAGGAACGGAGCGACCTGGAGTTTATCCTTTATTCATACCCATCGACAAAAAATGACAGGATCAACCTCTAAGATACGGGCGGGAATTGTAGGTGGCGCGGGTTATACCGGCGGCGAAACCATCAGGCTATTGGTCAATCATCCTGCTGTCGAGATCAGTTTTGTAAACAGCAACAGCAATGCCGGCAATTTTTTGCATGACGCTCATTCCGACTTGCTTGGTGATACCGATTTAAAATTTACGAGCGAACTTTCGACTGATATTGACGTATTGTTTTTATGCCTGGGGCACGGCGATTCCAAAAAGTTTTTGGATGCCAACCCAATCCCCGCCAGCATTAAGATCATCGATCTGAGTCAGGATTTTCGTTTAAAAACGGAAACAGGAGCTGAGCACGCGGGTTTTATTTACGGCTTACCCGAGTTAAATCGTGAGGCGATAAAAAGCGCACAAAACATAGCCAACCCTGGTTGTTTTGCCACCTGCCTGCAATTGGGATTATTGCCCTTGGCTGCAGCAAACCTATTAAATGCTGAAGTACATGTTACTGCGACAACGGGATCAACCGGTGCCGGACAAAGTCCATCCGCAACCACACATTTTACCTGGAGGAATGATAACCTTTCGGTTTACAAAGCATTTGATCATCAGCATTTGAAAGAGATAGGGCAATCCATCAGACAATTGCAACCTGATTTCGACCACGCGCTGAATTTTATCCCTTATCGTGGCGATTATGCCAGGGGCATAATTGCATCCATTTATGTTGATTCGGATCTTTCAGCCGACCAGGCTTTTGAACTTTACCAGCAATTTTATGCGGGTCATCCGTTTACACAGGTGACTAAAAAAAATATCGACCTGAAGCAGGTTGTCAATACCAATAAGTGTTTCTTACAGATTACAAAACATGGCAATAAGTTATTTATAATCAGCATTATAGACAATTTACTTAAAGGAGCTTCGGGCCAGGCTGTCCAGAATATGAATTTACTTTTTGGCCTCGACGAAACAACAGGACTAAAACTAAAAGCCTCGGCTTTTTAATGAAAACATAATAACAACAAACGAATGTGAAAGAAAAACACCTTTCACCCTTTAACCTCAAAGAAATGAAACTATTTGACGTTTACCCGATCAACCCTATCAACATCGTAAAAGGTGTTGGCAGTTTGGTTTACGACGATCAAGGTACCGAGTACCTTGATCTTTATGGCGGACATGCGGTGATCTCTATCGGTCACACCCACCCTCATTACGTAAAGCGATTAGAAGATCAGTTACATCGGATAGGCTTCTATTCTAATTCCATCGAGATACCATTACAAAAAGAGCTGGCCGAAAAACTGGGTAAAGTTTCGGGCAAAGAAGACTACCAGCTGTTTTTATGCAATTCAGGTGCCGAAGCAAATGAAAATGCGTTGAAGCTGGCTTCCTTTTACAATGGCAAAAAGAAGATCATCGCTTTTCGTAAATCTTTCCATGGTCGTACATCGCTGGCGGTTGCTGCTACTGATAACCCCAAGATCGTTGCGCCGGTAAACCAGACCGATAATGTGATCTTCCTACCCTGGAACGAAGAATCAGCTCTGGATGATGCCTTTGTTGAAAATGAGGTATCGTCGGTTATAATTGAGGGTATACAAGGTGTTGGCGGTATCAATGTGGCCGACATTGGCTTTTTGAAAAAGATTCGCGCTTTGTGCGACCAGTACCACGCCGTTTTTATAGCTGACTCCGTTCAGTGCGGTTATGGACGTTCTGGAAAATTCTTCTCGCATGATTTTGCACATATAAATGCAGATATATATACCATGGCCAAAGGCATGGGTAACGGTTTCCCGATCGGAGGTATCATCATATCGCCAAAAATTCAACCCTCCTATGGTATGCTGGGTACTACTTTCGGTGGTAATCACCTGGCTTGCGCTGCTGGTTTGGCGGTACTGGAGGTGATAGAGCAGGAAAACCTGATTGAAAATTCGGCGCAACTGGGCAAGTATTTAGCGGATGAGATCCACAAATTTGACCAGGTAACTGAAGTCAGGGGCCGGGGCTTAATGATCGGTATCGAACTACCAGCAGAACTGGCACATGCCCGTAAGGAACTGTTAACGAAACACCACATTTTTACCGGCGAAGCCAAACCAAATGTGATCCGGCTGTTGCCTGCTTTAAACCTGACCAAAGCACACGCCGACAGGTTTTTAGAAGCATTCAGCAGCGTTTTAAACTATCAACTAACCTAAAGAAATCACCTTCCTAACCATTTCGGTACTAAGGAAAAACAGTGAAACATGAAACTATTTTCTTCTGTTCATGATGTAGACGATATCAATGCCTTGGTAAAAGAAGCATTGGCGCTGAAACAGCATCCTTTCTCGAATAGCCATTTAGGCAAGAATAAGACCATTGCACTGGTTTTTATGAACCCCAGTTTGCGTACCCGTATCAGTACTCAAAAAGCTGCACAGAACCTGGGAATGAATACCATGGTGCTGAATATCGACAAAGAGGGCTGGGCACTTGAATTGCAGGACGGAGCAGTAATGAACGGAACTACTGTTGAACATATCCGGGAAGCAGCGGCTGTATTGGGCGAATATGCAGATATCATAGGCATACGTTCATTCCCCGGATTGGTTGACCGCGAATTGGATTACAGTGAAGATATCTTCAATAAATTTGTAAAATACTGCGGTGTGCCGGTAGTAAGTTTAGAATCGGCTACGCGTCATCCCCTGCAAAGTCTGGCCGACCTGGTGACCATTGAAGAACTGAAAACGAAAGCCAGACCTAAAGTGGTATTAACCTGGGCACCACACGTTAAAGCACTACCCCAGGCTGTACCAAACTCATTTGCCGAATGGATGTGCCGCGCGGATGTCGATTTCACGATCGCGCATCCTAAAGGCTATGAGTTGAATCCCGAATTTACAACAGGTGCAACGATTGAACACGACCAGAATACCGCTTTGCAGGACGCCGATTTTATTTACGTAAAAAACTGGTCGGCTTACGAACCCTATGGTAAAGTACTGGGAAGCTTTGAAGACTGGTTGCTGACCAATGAGAGATTAAAGATCACCAACAACGCCAAGGTAATGCATTGTTTACCAGTGCGCCGCAATGTAGAGTTATCTGATGATATATTAGACGGCACTAACTCGGCCGTAGTACATGAAGCAGGCAACCGGGTTTGGGCGGCACAGGCAGTGTTGAAGCGCATGCTTGAAGGACTCGATTAAACATCCACGATTCAGATGTAATTCCGTAAATTTATCTGAACACAGTCAACTCAAGCAACTTAATAAACTCAATCAACTCAACCAACCCTCCCGATAGCTTCCAGGATAACCAAAAAACATGTACATCCCTTCCTTCAACGCATTTTCTGATAAGAGCGATATCATAGCTTTCATGCAGCGATACAGTTTTGGCACGATAGTGACAACAGTTGACGGGCTACTATTAGCTACCCACCTACCCTTTTTGGTAAACTTTGAGGATGATAAACTTTTGATCCGTTCGCATTTTGCAAAAGCAAACCCGCAATGGAAGGCTATCACTGAAAGCACTTCACTGCTGATCTTTAGCGAGCCACACGCTTATATTTCGCCAGCGAATTACGAAACTGAAAAAAACGTTCCAACCTGGAACTACATTGCAGTTCACGCTTATGGCAAAGCACAACTTTTAGAGAGCGTCGAAGACAAAGCTGAATTGTTAAAGCATACCATACAAACTTTTGAAGCCGGTTACCTCCAGCAATGGGATAGCCTGCCCGAAGATTATAAACTAAAAATGATGAACGGCATCGTTGCATTCGAGATCGAAATAAACGATCTGCAGGCCAAAAAGAAACTCAGCCAAAACCGTACGGAACTTGAACAGCAAAACATCATCCATACACTCGAAAAAAGCCCGGATACGATTGAGAAAGATATAGCGGTTTATATGAAGGAATTGAAGGAAAATAAAGGTTGATATCGGGTATTTGTTATTAGGTATCAGCTATTAGTTAATAGGACTGGAATACCATATTTAATACCGGATACCTGATACCCAATACCTGATACCTGATACCTGATACCCAATACCCTATACCTACCCCCCCCTACTTCGTCTCCGGCTCAGCCATTCTCGTTTCAGGGTTGAAAAAGCGTACGATCAGTCTATTGTCGGTATTTTTTGTGAAGTATTTAACGGCCCAGCTGGCAAACACACTCAGCTTGTTTGAAAAACCTACCAGCGACATCAGGTGGACAAACATCCATAGCAGCCAGGCGGGATAACCGTGAAAATGGAGTTTCCAGATATCGGCAACCGCTTTATTCTGACCAATAGTAGCCAGTGAACCCTTATCGAAATATTTGAATGGCTCGGTATTTTCGCCGTTGATCAGGTGCAATAGGTTTTTGGCCAGGTGCTGCCCCGTTTGGATAGCACCCTGCGCCATACCGGGAATGCCGTTGGGTGTTTCGGGCGTGATCATAGCGGCAACATCACCTATAGCAAATACATTTTGATAGCCTGCAACCCTGCAGATATTATCCGTGATGATCCGGTTACCTCGAAAAATACTTTCTTTATAAATTCCTTCCGGCACCTCTCCCATAACACCTGCTGCCCAGAATACATTTCTAGTTTTGATAATTGTCCCATCATCAACCTTCAGTTCCTGACCGTCATAGCTCTGCACATGCGCGCTGTTCCAGATCTTGACCCCCATTTTGGTCAAAGCTTCCTTCGCCGCATCAGCTGAGGCCGCCGACATGGCACCCAAAACAACCGGTTTACCTTCTATAAGGTATACGTGCATATCATCTTTTGACAGCGTCGGATAGTCTTTATCCAGTACCAGGTTACGCATCTCGGCCAGAGCGCCTGATAGTTCAACACCCGTTGGTCCACCGCCCACTACCACGAAATTGAGCAATGCCGCTCGTTCAGCCGGGTCATTGGCAATGACCGCCTTTTCGAAGTTTTGGAGCATAAAACTCCGGATATTCAATGCTTCGCCAATATTTTTCATCGGCATCGTATAATGCGCTATTTGCTGGTTGCCGAAAAAATTGGTGTTAGCGCCGGTTGCAATAACCAGGTAATCGTATTCAATTTCGCCTATATCGGCGGTCAGCGTGTTTTTTTCAGCGTTGATTTTTTGTACATCAGCCAGGTAGAAAAAGAAATTTTTTTGGTTGGTAAAGATCCTCCTCAACGGAAACGCGATCGAGTCGGCCTCAATATGCCCCATTGCCACCTGGTACAATAAAGGCTGAAACGTATGGTAATTGTGCTTATCTAGCAATACCACATCAACTGGTTTATCTTTCAGTTTTTTGGCCAGGTTGATACCTGCGAAACCACCTCCGATAATAACAATGCGCGGCCGTCCCGCGGTTTTTTTTAACTCCATTGATCTTTTATTTCCATGCCCAAAATAAGTATAAAAAAGCTTCATTTAAGAAGGGTAGTCGGATTTAATATGTTTTAGTTAATTACGACCGATTTACTGTATTTTTACCGGCTTATTAAAACCTCTGTGACTACCATATGGCTAAGAACGAGCTTCATATCATCAAGATAGGCGGTAACGTGATCGACAATTCGGAAAATCTGCATCTTTTTTTGAAAGATTTTTCGGCATTGAAGGGTCTGAAAATACTGGTACATGGAGGTGGCAAGATTGCTACGCAATTGTCGGCAGAACTGGGTATCGAGCCTAAGCTGGTTGAAGGGCGCAGGATAACTGATATCGAAACCTTACGGGTGGTCACCATGGTGTATGGAGGGCTGATCAACAAAAATATCGTTGCCCAACTGCAGCAAGCGGGTAACAACGCTATAGGTTTAACCGGTGCCGATGGCAATTTTA
>CAIPDP010000119.1 GCA_903863845.1 uncultured Mucilaginibacter sp.
AATCCAACCCAATCAACTCAATCAACCACCCCTCAACGCCTCCCTGGCTATCACTATCTTCTGAATTTCCGAGGTCCCCTCACCTATCGTGCAGAGTTTGGCATCACGGTAAAACTTCTCTACCGGAAAATCTTTCGTATAACCATATCCCCCGAAAATCTGCACCGCATCGTTGGCTATCTTAACGGCTACTTCCGAGGCATAGTATTTGGCCATGGCGGCTTGTTTGGTAACGGGCTGGCGGCGGTTTTTCAGATCGCAAGCTTGCATGAGCAGGAGTTCAGCAGCTTCTATTTCGGTGGCCATATCGGCCAGTTTAAAGGATATCCCCTGGAAACTGGCTATCGGCTGCCCAAACTGGTTGCGTTCCTTTGAGTAGGCCAGCGCAGCTTCATAAGCACCCTTGGCGATACCTAATGACAAAGCGGCTATCGAAATACGTCCCCCATCCAACACTTTCATTGCCTGTTTAAAACCTTCACCTTCGTTCCCAAGCAAGTTTTCTTTCGGAACCCGGCAGTTGTCAAATATCATCTCCGTTGTTTCGGAGGCACGCATACCCAGCTTATTTTCCTTTTTGCCTGCAGCGAAACCGGGCGTACCCCGCTCTATTACCAATGCCGATATGCCTTTTGATTCCCCTTTCTCACCAGTGCGTACCATCACTACAGCAAGGTCGCCCGATTTTCCATGGGTGATCCAATTCTTCGATCCATTAACAATATAATGATGGCCATCCAATACCGCCGTGGTGTTCATCCGCATCGCATCCGAACCGGTATTGGCCTCCGTTAGCCCCCAGGCACCCAGGTATTCCAGCGTAGCCAGCTTGGGTAACCACCTGTGTTTTTGTTCCTCATTACCAAACGTCAGGATATGACCCGTACATAACGAATTATGTGCCGCCAGCGATAAACCTATCGAACCGCATACTTTGGCTATCTCCTGGATCACCGTTGCATACTCCAGATAACCAAAACCCGAACCGCCATACTCCGCAGGTACAACAACACTCATCATACCCAATTCGGCCAATTGCTTAAATACATACCGCGGGAAATATTGTGCCTCGTCCCACTCCATTACATGGGGTCTGATATGCTTTTCGGCAAAATCCCTGGCCATTTGCCCCACCAACTGCTGATCCTCACCAACAGAAAAATCAAAACCGATTGCTTCCATCATTGGATATAATTTGTGGCAATATAAGAAAAATACTATGCATGCATAGTAAATACAATATGACAATATAGCACTAATAATGCAGGTTTTTACAATAGACAGGCATTATTGTGTCCTTTAAACTTTACCTTTGCGCCAAATATCTCTAATGTATAGAACACTACTTTCTATTGTATTTTTCCTTATCGTCTCAAGCTGTTTCGGTCAGAAAAAGTTTACGTTAAGTGGTACCATCACCGATGCCGCCACCGGCGAGCAATTGATCGGCGCTACTATTCGGATCAAAGAGCTACCACAAACGGGCACCATCACCAATAGTTATGGGTTTTATTCTGTAGTTGCACCAGAGGGAGATTACACCATTTTATTTACCTATACAGGCTACCAATTGGTTCAACAAAAAGTTTCGCTGCACCAGGATCAAAAAGTTAATCTGGCATTACTGGTCAATGGCGCACTAAAGGAAGTGGTGATCAGCGCCGACAGGCCGAATAACGACAATATTGTTTCGCCCCAGATGGGTGTCGAAAAGCTGAATATGGCGCAGGTGAACCAGGTGCCCGTTTTGCTGGGCGAAAAGGATATTTTAAAAACGATCTCTTTATTCCCGGGCGTAAAATCGGCCGGCGAAGGCAATACGGGCTTTTATGTTCGCGGCGGCGGAGCCGACCAAAATTTGATCTTGCTTGATGAAGCTACTGTATACAACGCTTCACATTTCTTCGGCTTTTTTTCAACCTTTAATTCTGATGCGATAAAAGATGTTAGCCTCTACAAAGGTGGCATGCCTGCTGAGTACGGCGGGCGTTTGTCATCCGTATTGGATATCAAGATGAACGAGGGTAACAATAAAGATTATACCGTGCAGGGTGGTTTGGGTTTGATATCATCACGCATTAAGGTGGAAGGACCTATCGTGCAGAATAAAGGCTCTTTCATGGTCAGCGCAAGGCGCACTTATATCGACTTTTTCTTAAGGGCCTCGTCTGATTCTACTATACGTGGCAGCTCCATCTATTTTTACGACCTGAATGCTAAAGTCAACTATCATTTTGACGAAAAGAATGCCATCTACCTCTCGGGTTATTTTGGCAAAGACGTATTGGCTTTAAAAAACACCTTTGGAACCGACTGGGGTAACTCAACCGGAACCATCCGTTTTAACCACCTTTTTAACAGCAGGCTGTTTTCTAACACCTCATTGGTGTTTAGCAACTACAATTACGTGATCAGCAGTTTTCTGAGTAATGCCGATTTTAAGGCAACTTCACAAATAACCGATTTGAATCTGAAAGAAGACCTATCCTATTCGATGGGTGATAACCATACCTTAAAGTTCGGCTTCAATGTTTTGCATCATGATATCGCCCCGGGTGATATCACAGCGTCAGGCACATCGAGCTTTAACAGTTTAGCAACTGAAAAACGTTACGGATTCGAAAATGCACTTTACGCAAGCGATGAATGGAAAGCAAGCGACAAGTTCACCTTGTTATACGGCTTGCGCCTAAGTGGCCTGTACCTGCTGGGGTCGGGCACCTTTAAAACCTACGATGCCAGTGGCAATACGCTAAGTTCAACTACCTATGCCTCGGGCCAATTGGTTAAGAGCTTTTTTACATTAGAACCACGTCTGTCAACCAGCTATGCGCTTGATGATCAAACCTCGTTTAAACTTTCTTACAACCGCAATACGCAAAATATCCACCTGTTGAGTAATTCTACCAGCAATACACCATCGGATCTTTATGTGATGAGCAGCAACAACGTTAAACCCGAGATAGCCGACCAGGTATCAACCGGCTGGTTTAAAAACTGGGCCGACAATACCTGGGAGTTTTCGACGGAGATCTACTATAAATGGCTGCAAAACCAGATCGATTATAAAGATGGCGCACAATTACTGGTAAACCAGGATGTTGAATCGCAATTGGTATACGGTAGCGGCAGAGCTTATGGTATTGAGTTTTTCCTGAAAAAGAAATATGGTCGGTTTAACGGTTGGGTAGGCTATACACTATCACGCACCGAAGAAAAATTTGCAGCGATAAACAACGGCAATTATTTCCCGGCCACGCAGGACCGAACACATGACATTTCTGTTGTGGGTATCTACCAACTCAACAAACGCTGGAGCTTTTCGTCCGACTTTATTTATGGTACGGGCAATGCAGTAACCTTTCCTACCGGTAAATACAATATTGGCGGATTAACCACCTTTTCTTACTCCGAGCGTAACGGGTACCGCATGCCATCAACCAACCGCCTGGATATCGGTGCGACACTCGAGGGTAAGCAGCATAAGAAATACCATTCAAGCTGGACTTTCGGTATATACAATGTATATGCCCACCGCAATCCTTATATCATCAATTTCCAGGACAGCAAAACCGTACCAAATACGACAGAGGCCCAGGAGATCAGCATTTTTGCTACCCGCATACCATCAGTTACCTGGAACTTTAAATTTTAAACTATGAGAACTAAAGTTGCCACCTATTTCATCACCTGCTTACTCGTTATAGTTGCATTTGCCTCCTGCAAAAAGATCATTACGCTGGACCTTGGTAATGTCAGCGGCAAACTGGTTATTGAAGGAAATATAACGAATGTCTCAGGCCCGCAATACGTGTTGTTGAGCCGAAATGTACCTTTCACGAGTTTGAATGTATACCCGCCGGTAAGCGGAGCAAATGTTTCGATAACAGACAATAACGGACAGCAATTCCAATTAACCGAAGGTCCCGCCGGCACCTATTCGGTCGATCCGGCACAAGGGCGCGTAGGAACGAACTATATACTATCGGTAACAACCGACGGACAAACTTATACGTCAAGTTCTACCATGCCTGCGGTGGTCGCTTTGGATTCAATTAGCGCCAAGCCCAATTACTTCAATAGCGGTAACGGCGAAAAAGTGATCACTGTTCATTTTCAAGACTCGCCGAATATCGCCAATCAATACCGCTTTGTGATGTTTGTGAACTGCAAACAGGTAAATGCCATTTTTGCTTACGATGACCAGTTTATTGATGGCAAGTATGTTAACCTGGACCTGCAGCAAAACGATACCAAGATCTTAGCCGGTGATACCGTTAAAGTGGAAATGCAGAATATCGATAAACCAGTTTATACTTATTGGTTTACGCTGAGCCAGCAGCAGGCAAACAATCCGGGCGGACAGGTTGCTCCGGCAAATCCGCCGTCAAACATAACGCCAACCACGCTGGGCTATTTCAGTGCACATACTACCCAAACGGTAACACTGATCGTAAAATAATTAACCGTAGTTAAACTTCTTCACAAAAAATCAAGAGAACAATTATCGTTACCGAGGAACAAGTGGTCAATAATCAGCCAGGATAATAATGTTATCATTGACCGGCTTTATCCGCTCTACGCCATTTAAAAATCCCAGGCCTACCACAAAAGCAAAGCCCGCAACTGTACCACCCATTTCATGAATGAGTTCACTTGCAGCCAGTACCGTACCGCCGGTGGCCAGCAGGTCGTCATGGATCAGTACATGGGCTCCGGGCTCGAAAGCATCAATATGCATTTCAATGGTTGCGCTGCCATATTCAAGCTCATATGCTTTTTGGCGTATAGTAAAGGGCAGTTTACCCGCTTTTCGTATCGGAACAAAAGGTAAGCATAATTTAGTCGCCAGCATCAAACCGAATAAAAAGCCCCGGCTCTCTACCCCCGCTATTACGTCAATGTCGGTATGCTTCAATCGCTGAGCGAAGGCTTCAACGATATGTTAGA
>CAIPDP010000120.1 GCA_903863845.1 uncultured Mucilaginibacter sp.
CAATCACTTAAAAACAGAAAACTTGCCTATGAAAAAATAAAATCACAGATCACTTGCACCCCCAAAATGGAAAACTTAGCTTTACTTTAAACCCGAAACACTACACAAGCCTTGGTTCACTTTAGTTTGACGACGTACACCCTTCATTGTCTTCTACCAGTAGTATATTCAGTGTATTCATTTTAGCTGATTGACAAGTGTAAAAAAGAAAGTAGTTCCTACGCCTTCTTCAGACTCGATCCATATCTTACCACCAAGGTTTTCGATGATTTTTTTTACTATTGCTAAGCCCATCCCAGTCCCCGAGTAGGCGTCTTTGTTATGCAAACGCTGGAAGATGTTAAATATCTTCTCATAGTATTCTTTATTTATGCCAATCCCATTATCTCTTACAGAAATTTCAAAAGTTCCGGGCGATATCTCTCTGCTGCTAATTTTGATATCGAGTCTCCGTCCTCTCATATTATATTTAAGACTGTTACTTAACAAGTTTTGAAATACCTGACGCAAGGGAGTTCTGAAGCTGAGCAGTTCCGGAAGATCGTCTAACTCAATTTTTGCATGCAGATCCTCAATTTGACGATGATAAAGCGTAATAACAGCATCTAGTATTGAGTTAATATTCACCAGTTCAATATCTTCATCCATTCGGGTGACTCTTGAAAATTCCAGCAAATCGAGGATAATTTCGCGCATTCGCTTTGCTCCGTCGACAGCAAAATAGATGTATTGTTTAGCTTTATCGTCTAATATTTCGCCATATTTTCGCTCCAACTGCGTCATAAAGCTGGTAACCATTCGCAAAGGTTCCTGTAAGTCGTGCGAAGCTACATAGGCAAATTGTTCAAGCTCAGCATTTGAAATTTCAAGAGCCCGTGTTCTTTCAGCCAAACTTGCATTTAATTCTTTCAATTGTAGTTCGGCATTTTTTCGCTCATTTATCATCTTAACAAACACAGACAAACCGGTTTCTGAAGGATAAATGCTTAATTCATTCCAATAATTTGCTTTAGGATAGTAGGCTTCCATTCTTATCGCCTTTTGGGTATCAAATGCTTCCTGATAACCCAATTCGAAAGCTGTCCCTCTTAATTCCGGATAAATTTCCCAAATGTTATGGCCAACAACATCTTCCTTTTTATTGCCGGAAATTTTTTCAGCTACGCTATTCCAGTAAGTTATTATCCAGTTTTTATCTAAAGCAAAAAATGCATCATCAATACTTTCGAGAATAGCATTTTTGTCCTCCAGCGATTGGTGAGCCGCCTGTTCTGCCTTTTTTCTGGCGTCAATATCCTGTATACTGCCGTATAAGCGTACACATTTTTCATTTTTAAATTCTGCTTCTATAATTACCCGCACCCAGCGCGAATTTCCTAAAGCAGTTACGATTTGTACTTCGATGTCTGCAGGAATGCCCTTGGTTGCAGCAATGTGCATTTTTTCTTCAATAATTTGCCGGCTTCTTTCATCTTTATAAAAGCTTAAAGCTTCATTCAAATTTGGTATATATCCGGCCGGTACTTCATGAATCTCATGGGTAACTTCAGACCAATTAATTTTATTTGAATCAATGAATAATTCCCACCCGCCCAGACGAGTCAATTTACTTGCCTTGGTTAATAAACTTTCCAGGTGTTTCTTATCCGTAATATCTTTTCCAACTGCAAAGATGTCTTTGCCGTCAAAAATGGTAGTTGCTGTCCACGCTACCCATTTTATGTTCCCTGAAGCCGTAAGACATCGATTTTCAAAATAGCCCGAGTCAGGATCATTGAACAGATCGGCGATCGCTAGCTGGGTTTCTTCCCGGTCATCGGGGTGTACCATTTCCAACATTGGTGTACTCAACATAGATTCTGCTGAATATTCCATGATCTTGCAGGCTGCAGGATTTACCCGTTTCAAATATCCATCCGTTCCGCCAATAAAAATAATGTCCGGCGACAGGTCAAATATTTGATTTAACTCATCCTCTAATTGTTTACGCCTGATCTCGGCCCCCATTTTTACGCTGAACTCATCCAGAATATTAGTTAATCCAAGCCCCGGTAATTCATCTTTGTCCAAAAACAATGTTAAACTTCCTATTACTTTCTTATTATAATAGAAGGGCACAGCATAAGCCCGTCTGAAGCCAGCTTTGCGTGCGGCTTTGAGCCGCAAATAATCTAAATTATCATCCCTGAAATTCCAAAATGAGACTTCGCCAGTTTCCCAGGTTCTTGAAACTAACCCCTCCCCCTTTGCTAATGACTTTTGTAAGTCAACTCGGGCTTCAAAGGCTTTCGCTCCATCTGTGACAGCTAACCTGACATTTCGGGTTATATGTTGTTCATCCCGGTCGACCAACCAAATTTCTGCCATACAGAAATTAGCATAATTTCCAATTTTACTGAGCACATCATTCAAACTTTCCAATAAGGTATTTTGCTCGTTAAATACGTCGCTCAATTCGGCGAGCAGCTTACGTTGTAATTCACGGAATCTTCTATTTGTTACGTCGCGAATGAGGGCTATCCAATAAGTTGAATTTTGTTCTTCATTTATTAAGGAGAACACTGAAAGATTTACAAAACACTCTTCTCCGTTCTTTTTGTATTTGCTTATAGTTGTTTCGAAAGAATTATTTTCGGATAGAGCTGCAAATAATTTCTTCATTTCATATCCATCCGTATTTGGTCCACACAAAAAAACAGGTGATTTACCAATCACTTCGCTGGCTTCGTAACCAAATAATTTTGTAAATGCTTTGTTAACATACCCTATCACCGGTTTCATTTCTCCATCCCCCCCAGGATCCATGATCATAATAGCGTCAGTAGATTTTGTAACCACTGATTCCATCAACTTAAGGTCTTCATTACGTTTTAAAAGGTCATCACTTAATTTTTGAAGCCTTAGCTCAGTATTTTTGCGCTCGGTAATGTCCTTAAATGTGACAACAACACCCACATATTCACTATGATCGTTCCAAATCGCCTCCCAAATCACTTCAAGCCAAAGATTAGCCTGATTGGCATCAATTAGTAAAATATCATATATAACCTGTTTATCTTGTTTCGCGTCAGCGACAAACTTCATTACAGATTCAACCCTTTCGGCCTGGAAATAGTCAAGTCCATGTCCACCAATTTCAAGCTCTTTTTTACCGATCCTTTTGAAATAAACAGCGGCGTTGTTATTAAATGAAAGTATATTAAAATCAGCATCATACAAAACGATACCCAGCTCCGTTGCATCAAAAACTTTCCGAAGGTTTGTTTCCGATTTTATCAACGCTAATTCATCCGTCACTTGCTGGGTAACATCGCGGGTGATACATGAAACGCCTATAATGATTCCGGATTCATAGATAGGATTGATGGAATGGTTCAGGTAACCTATCTGTCCTTCTCTTTCGGTGGCTTCGGTAAATTGTTGCACCTCGCCTTTGAATGTTTTATCAAAGATAGCTTTCCAATTACTCTTCTCTTCATCGCTGTAGTGCCCCGCAACTTCAAAAATATTTTGTCCTTCAAAGACCTCTGAATGATACCTTCGTTTCGCATTTAAACTGAACTGTGTATTGAATACGATCAGATTCAATTCACGATCAAGTGAAAAAACAATATCATCAGTATTCTCAATAACTGCCAGGATGTTTGCCCTTGATCGCTTCAATTCTTCTTCAACCTTCTTCAGTTCGGTAATGTCGGTTACCATACCCAAAGTGCCTTTGAAAACTCCATTTTCATCAAAAATGCCTATAGGTGAAACTTTGCAATTGATCCGTCGACCAGTTTTTGTAATAAAAACAGTTTCATGCGTGCCATTAACTCCATTTTTGCGTGATTCAAGTCGGTCAAAGGTCTTTCTTGCCTCCGAACCATCTTTAAACTCATAATTGAAATGGCCGACGATCTCATCTTTGGAGTACTCCAGCATTTCACATACCTTTTGGTTAACAAAAGTTGTACGCAATTCTGCATCCATTAGCCAAATACCTTCCTGTGCAATTTCTACAATACGGCGATATTGGGCTTCACTGTCGGCCAGCTTTACCTCGGCAATTTTTCGTTCAGTGATGTCGGTAACCATCGCAAGCATACCGCCAAAATTTCCATCCTTATCAAATATGCCAGTTGGGGAAACAAGGCAGGTAACCAGACGACCGCTTTTTGTGACATAAACTGTTTCATGCGGTTCATCTATTCGCTTCTTACGCAATTCCATGCGCTCAATTATGCGATCAAGTTTAGGTGTTACCTGAAAATCGTAATTGTGTTTTCCGATGATCTCTTCCCTTGTGTATTCCAGAATTTCGCACATTTTTTCGTTAACAAATGTGGCACGCAATTGATCATCCAGCATCCAAACACCTTCCTGGGCTGTTTCAACTATTCTCCGGTACTGCTGTTCACTTTCAGCAAGCCTGTCTTCGGCAGCTTTTCGATCTGAAATATCAACGTGCACAATTACTGCACCTTTTTTTGCTTCACTATTTAGCGGTGAAGCAAATACTTTGAACCACCGTTTTTCATTTTGAGAATCGCAGGGATATTCCGTTGCAAAAAAATCAAGCTTACCGGCTATGATATCACTAATCGCATCAGCGACCCTATAGCTGGTTTCGGCTTCAACACCAGTAGCATTTTTTGATATTTCGAGATAATTATATCCAACCCCATAAAAAGCTGACGAAAGCCCATTGCTTGCCCCAAATTCCCGCCAGGATTTGTTGACTTCGACTATCCATCCATCTTCATCCAACACACAAACCGAAGGGGGCAGCGCGTTCAAAATAGCTTGCTGAACTACCAAAGCATCTTCGAGTGCCCTGTGATTCGATTCTATCGTCGCCTGGGCATTCCTGATGTCGGTTACAAGTTCGATCGTTGAATAAAAGCCTTTGATGATATCCCTATCTTTATCGGGCCAGTATTTTGTTTGGATATATTCAATCTGCCCGCCCGGCTTCACAAAGGTTCGTTCAAATAACTGAGGTTCACCCCTTAGCACCGCTGCTATCGGTTTAGCGCATTCGGCATATTCACGACCGTTAAATAAATCCTTTTGATATAAACCAACAATTTGCTCGCTTTTGAAGCCAAACCAGTCGCTGTAAGGTTTATTAGCAAACCGGCAACACAAATTGGTATCCCAGTAAGAAATCATTACCGGCAAGTGATCGGTAATATCTTGTATAAATTGTCCACGATCTTCCAGTTTCTCCTCGGCTACCTTAAAGTTTGTGATGTCCTGGAAATTCATTACAATAGCGCCGATATCCTCGTCATCGATGTGATTGGTAAAAATTGCATCCAGCCAGATATAATGGCCATCAAAATGAAGTGAACGGTATTGAATCGATCGGGAAGCTCCAGGCTCGTCCAGAAGCTGGATCAGTGAATCATAAACCTGGCTTTTATCATCAGGATGTGCCAGCTCCAAATGTGTATGTTTTGCCCTCTCGAAATCCGACCAACCTGTGATCTTTTCGGCTGATGCACTGCGGCATAACACTTCCAAATCCTTGTTTAATAGTGTTATTCCGGCAAAACTATTCGCGATAAGTTTCGTAAAGCGCTTTACATTTTCACTGGAACCAGCGAGTAGCAGGTCGTCAGTTCGATTACTCTTTACGGATTCACTCATTGTTTTGGCATTATATAAAAAACTGCGCTTTATAAATATGGGTAAACCAATATTTCGCAAAAGAATCAATAACAGGTATATTATTTACCTCTTTTAAATTTACCTAAAAACATCAAGTTACAAAATATTATTATAGGTTAATTCTCGATATCAACTGGGTTAATTTGAATGCTGAAACTGACTTTCATATAAATAATTCGTTTCAAATTTTTTCAGTTTGATACTGCCTTGATTAATCAATAACCAATTGATCGACCAATAGGTTTGTGGGGTAAGACTTTTTTATATCGCACTTCCACGTTGGTTAACCGGATGTGACGAATAAAAAGTAGACCATTTATTTGCTATTCAACTATTTCGCTGACCTGGCTTTTTATTGTACGTTCTAAGTTACTAAACAAACACCTATAAACTTCGATATAGAAGAAACAACTGCGTAGAATTGCTCTGCAAACGTTTGCGAAAAGCATTGTTGTGGATAAAATGCTATCAGGGCCTGCAGTTTTTTGGCCAGAGTAAATATTATTGCATGAGAATCAATCCGAAATCATTAGAAAAAATGGGCCGATAATTCTGTTTGTTGTGTAGTTACACCGACGCACAAACCTTACTATCGGTAATGGTACTTTTTATAATCCAACTGTTATTAAGATAGTAAAAATTCATTTTTGCCGGCATCATGATATTACCTTACCGTTACTTTGAATCTTGTAATACCGAAAGTTGTCGTATCGTTTTCGACTACGTTAAACGTGTAATTGGCGGTTCTGAGATCGAGAGAATCTTTCAAATAATTATCCTTTAACCAAATATGATAATTTGCAGGAAATTTTTCCAGATCGCTCAGTCTGAGCGTATAGGCATTGGTTCCTTTTGATCCTATTTTCAGTCTTAGAGTATTGTTGATTGAAAAAGGCCGTGTTTGAATAGCACAAGGTATGTTATCGCTGGTCAGACTCGATAAGCTGGCAATTCCAAAACCCTGGAAGTAAATAGCATCAACCGAAGCATTAAAACAAGCAGGTGCAGTATGTCTGAACATAACTACAGTTTCATCAATGGCCGAAGAGTCCTTTTGCAATCTGATCTTGTAAAATGCGCCGTCTGTAAGTGTATCCTGTATTTTCGTCAACACAGTCGAAGAACTTTGTACGGGTTGGGGTAACGAAGCCAAATCTTTGTTGCAGGACATGAAAAACAGGCCTATCACCAGGATAAAAAACAACGTTTTCATAAAATTTTTATTAAAGGTCATACAGAAAAAACAACAATCAAATTTGTTTAAAAATCCTGTTTGCCTATATAGACGATATTATGAAAAAACTGTAGTTATTTGGTTGACAACGAATTGATTACCTAATTTTAAATTAAGAAAATCGTGGAAATTAAACAGCAGTTTATTGGCGAGCTGTATTGATTTAAAATATCAATCAAGCGAACTGGCTGGTTGGAAAGAAATGGCTATATCGGGCGATTTAAACCATTGTGAGTCGTTCTTTTTTAGTATTTTTTTTTACTAAAAGTTTACGTTCCTGCTCACTAATGACTGTTATTTGAGTGATATTTTTAATAGCCTGGTCCAATTCGTTGGTAGAGATTGTTAAAAATTCAAGCATGCAGGCGCGCTCATCATTATCATTTGCTTCTTTAAATAATTGAACAAGGCCCATTATTCTTGCTAAAGGAGCACGAACAACATGAGATTGCACCCAGGAAATTTCTCGTAATTTTTTATTTTGCCGTTCAATGGCTTTGATATAGTTTAATCTTTCGGTCATATCTATAGCCAGTGCTACCAAGGCCTTTTTCCCTTTATATTGAATAAAGTTGCTTTGAATATCAACCTTACAGATCTTACCGTTTCGCATCTGTTGAATAAAATTGCCTTTATAAGATACTGGGCCGCCTGGTTTACATTCACCGAATAACTCATCAAGCTTTTGCCATTCGTGCTCAGGGCTAATATCTTTGATGTTCATTTGATAGAAATCTTCGAGACTATACCCATAGAAACTTAGTGCAGCATCATTTACGTCTAAAAAATGAAGAGTGGCGATATCTAAAACATACATCGGCTGTGGGCTCAAATGAAACAGTTCGCTGTATTCGCGTTCCGATATTTCAAGATCTGTAATCACTTTTTTTCGCTCAATAGCATAAAGTATGCTTTTTAGCAGCAGTGCTGGGTTCAGCTCCTCTTTTAAAATATAGTCAGAAACCCCGAGCGAAAGTGAATTTATGCCGAATACCAGATCGGTATACCCCGTTAATACAATAACCGGCATTCCCATACTCAGATCCACTATCTCTTTGATCAATGGTATGCCGGTTTTATCAGGCAAAGAAAGATCGAGGAGTACAACATCAAAATGATTTACGGGGGCACTTAATCCATCTATCGCTTCTTTACAGTTTTTTGCATGCATCAACTTTAACTCTGGCACCTGATCCAATAAAAACTCCTCAACAAGGGCAAAATCACCTGGGTTGTCTTCAATAACTAAAACGCTTAATTGTTTTCTAACAGTTTTCATGGTTTAACCTCCACCCTTTTTACAATTCGATTTACTTAATCATCCTGATGCTGTGCGCCCCATCAAGTTTTATGCGCTGAGGCACCAAATCGCGAAAACTATGCCCGCCAACGATAACGTCAGACCATTTATGCATACTTTTTGGCGATACCACATAAGTTACTTGCAGACATTTCAGACAGCGGTATTTTTTGAGCGGCAACCAACCAAAAAAAATCTTATGCACCTTACTTCTATGCATACGATGATTTAAAGTTACCTGACATTTGGGACACTTAAAAATGAACCTGAATTTTATTCCATTGCTGCGTAATTCTGACGGGGTCAATACTAAATTCATATGGATAAATATTATATCGGTGAAATAAACTCCTGTTTTTTAATTTGATAGGTTTTTATACTTGTAAACTGACAGATGTTTCCGAAAGTAAATGGGCGACCTCCATATCAATACCCGAAATCATTGTTTTATGACATTCAGGGCAAATGTGGCTCTTAACAATATTGTCAATATTTAAACTGATCCAACCTGGTTTGATCTCATTATAAATTGAGAATTTGCATTTGATATTGATGCAGTAAATTGCAAAGGTGGTTTCAGGTACGTTCATTTTCGTCTGTCTTGTTCTCCAAAAATGACGAAAAGAGGCAGGAGCCTATATAGTATTGATTATGAAACTAGTGTAGTTATTTGGTCGACAGGTATTTATTCAGATCAATTTGCGACTGATCACATAATTAGTAATTTCAGCATTGTTTTTTAGTTTCATTTTTTCCAGAATGCGGGCCCGATAGGTACTGATGGTAGGCTTGCTCAGGAAAAGTTCGGCGGCAATGTCGGAAACTGTTTTGCCGGATGCAATCAGCAGCAGCGTTTGGTATTCGCGATCGGAAAGTAAATCATGAGGTTCTTTTTCGGTACCCTCATCAAGCATTGATACTAATTTGTCGGCTATTGATTGCGACACATATTTTCTACCGTCGATAATATTGTTGATCGCTTTTACTAATTCCTTATCTGCGGCATCTTTTGAAAGGTAACCCGATGCGCCAGTCTTCAGCGCCCTTATCGCTACTTGCTCCTCGCCATGGAAGCTAAACATCAAAATCGGAATTTTGATCTTTTCAGCTTTGATCTGCTTTAATATTTCAAGGCCGTTTCTGCCTGGAATGTCAACGTCCAATATTAAAATATCCCAATCGTCCTCTTTTAATTTCTGAAAAACTTCAACATAATTAGTCGCCTCTCCAAATTGCATATTTGGAAATTCGGCGGAACATATCTGTCTAACTCCAACTCTGATGGCAGAATGATCGTCTGCGATCAATATTTTTCTTGGCATTCTTTAGCAATTTTGTTCGCGGGGCAAATGACCGGACGGATTGATTTTATAAAAACGATATCTCAACATTTCAGGCTCGCAACTTACCAGTTACAGCAACGTAATCTGACCAAAAAACTTCAATTTTTCTGATCGCCTTAATAAATTCGTCTATATCAATCGGTTTGGTGATGTAGCAATTTACGTTGTTTTGATAACTTTGCAAAATATCTTTTTCAGCGGAAGAAGTGCTTAGCATAACTACCGGTATACCCTTGAATCGTTCACTTTGCCTCATAAATGATAGCACATCATGTCCACTGATTTTTGGCAAATTGATATCCAGCAGAACAAGATTTGGAAATTGTTGCTGATCGGTCATTGATTCAAAATAATCGATAGCCGCCCTCCCATCTTTAATGGTCTGGATGCGATTGGCTATCTTACTTTCTTCAAAAGCTTCTTTTGTTAATAATATATCGCCTTCATTATCTTCGATTAGTAATATATTTAATTCTTTCATTTGTTATGATTTATTACTGTGAAATAAAATGTTGTTCCTTTGCCAACCTTTGATTCAACCCAAATTTTGCCTCCCAGATTTTCAACGATCTTCTTAGTTATCGCAAGCCCCATCCCCGTTCCCGGCAGTTCATCAAATTGATGCAAACGCTGGAAAATGGAAAATATCTTCTCAAAATTTTCAGGCTCGATGCCTATGCCATTATCGCTAATAGCAAATCGGTAACCAGCTGAAATGGTGGTGCTTTTAATTTTAATTCGAGGTGCTATGCCCGGAGAATGGTACTTAAGGCAATTGCTGACCAGATTTTGAATCACTTGCCTTACTGGCGTTTTATAGCTGACGATTGTCGGCATATCCGCTACCGTAACGACCGCTTTCAATTCCTTCATTTGGCGGTGAAAAAGTAAGCGAATCTCGTTCACCAGTTTTTTCATGTCAACTTCCTCCAGATTATCCTCAGTACGCCCAACTCTTGAAAACTCAAGCAGATTGAGAATTATCTGTCGCATTCGCCTGGCGCCATCTACCGCGAAATATATATATTGTTTACCCTTTTGATCTATACGGTCAGCATACTTTTTCTCGAGTTGGCACAAAAAGCTTGTCACCATACGTAAGGGTTCCTGCAAATCATGTGAAGCTACATAGGCAAACTGTTCCAATTCGGCATTGGCTAGCGCTAATTCTTTTGCCCTTTCATTCAGGTTTTCATTCAAATCATTGAGTTTTGCATCAAAAATCTTTCGCTCAGTGATATCTTTAAATAAAACAGAAAGACCGCCTTCAGAGGGATAAGCGTTGATATCAAACCATTTTTCAAAAGCCGAATAATATTCTTCAAATTTTACAGCCTGGTTGCTTTTAAACGCCTCATGATACCAAAAATGTGATTTTGGAAGCAAGTCCGATGAAAAAACATCCCAGAAATTTTGGTTTAAAATAGCATTTCGTGGTGTTCCCAGCAGTTTTTCGGCAGTTTTGTTCCAGTATTTAACCTGCCAGCTTGTGTCGAGAATAAAGAAAGCATCGTCAATACTCTCCAAAATCATGTTTCTATCCTGTAATGCTAAAGCACTAGCTGATTCAGCATTTTTTCGGGCTGTGATATCGCGAAAATTGCAAACTATCGCAGCTATTTCAGGTTCATTTAATGAATTGGTAAAAACACATTCAACCCAAATAAAATTGCCATTCTTATGTTTCAACCGAAAGCAACAAATTTTAGATTGCCCGGGGGTATTCCTTAATTCGGCTAAAAATATGACAAGCCAGCTGCGGTCAGAGGGGTGAATTAGGCGATCAATTTCGTGTAGTAAAAGATCGGAGTCTGCCCATCCACTTATTCGTTCAGCCGAATTGGTGCGGTATATAATTTGCAGGTCCTTATTTAATAGGGTTATTCCTTCGAAACTATTTTCAATAATTTTGGCGAATCGTAAAATATTATCCTTCTTCCCAAACGGAAAAATCGACTCGCATGTGGTAAATGAACATTCAGATTTTTCTTTAAAAGGCATATTGATAATGCTTAGCAAAAAGGAAATTTAATTATTGATAAAAATTCCCCATTCCATTGATATCACCGGACCATTTTATAAAGTATAAATTTTGACATTTAAAAAACAAGCTACAACCCGTGTTTTAACGGTATTTTAGACGGTTTTTACAACAGTATCGATTATCAAACTGTCTAATTTAAATAAAAAATCAATTTAAATTACAAAAATATTAATTATTATTTAAATATTTCCATTTAGGATATTTCATTAAAAGCAATTTTTTGCCTAAATTCTATTGATCCTTTTATATAACTTATCAGGCAAAGTGGTCATTTGGCGGCTTGAGATGGCCGATTTTCCCGTGTTAGAAAAATTGTCTATCATTGCGGAGCAGACGATTTTTTATTTTCTGGCAGATACAGGTCGAATACCTTAATGGTATATAGTAATAAAAAGAGTTATCGGCAATGCCGTTTTGAAAGTTGATGCCTGTATACCCTCCCTTATAGTGCAAGGGTAACACGTCAGATTCTGGTTCTGAAGATCGTGGTTCGAATCCATGTGAGGGAACAAAAAAAGCCCCCGGATGTTGCGAGGGCTTTTTTTTTAGAAAGTAGCTTAATTATTGCTTTTTGATCTCTACGCGACGGTTTAAAACACGACCCGCTTCAGTTGAGTTATCAGCAACTGGATTTTCAGTTCCTCTACCTTTTGCGATAAGTTTGCTGGCGCTGATACCAGAGTTAACCAGGTAAGCTTTTACTGAATTTGCCCTGTCTTGTGACAATAGCTTATTATGCTCAGGTGTACCTTCAGCTGAAGCATAGCCATACAGAACGATACTAACCGAGGTATCTTTTTTAATTTCAATTGCAGCTTTATCAAGTATAGGGTATGAATCGGTTTTCAGGATACCTGAATCAAATTCAAACTGAATATTCGCAAAATTGTAATCTGGTGGCGCCGGTGCTGGTGGCGGAGGCGGAGGAGTTGGCGCCGGAGCCGGAGCAGGAGGCGGAGGTGGAGGCGTCGGCTTAGTGGCAGTTGTATCAACCGGCGGTGCTTTCTGGATCTTCTTTTTTGAATGACATGCCTGAAACGACAACAACAAAGTCAATAAAACTACAGGTGCCAAGACTGATCTTAAAATCTTCATAATAGTGGTTTTTATTAAAGATGAATTTTTTGTTAAACTACTTTTACCCAATTGGCAAAAGCTATCACAATTTTAACAAATATTATACTTAACAGTTTAAAATATTTGAAATGTTACATAAATAAATCGATAGCCTGCAAAGCCGGATTTTTGCAACAGCATGAATTTAATCTTTTGTATTTAGATGAAATTAATAAACCCTTTTCCAAGCGTATTGATGTACCAAATATGATTTTTACTAAACAGAAAAAGGGCAGATCGTACTTACGATCTGCCCTTTTTCTGTTTTATTTTATTTACCCAGATTCAGCCAGCTATTTTGCTTACTTACCAGCAATATTGTGAAATATTTACCCTGGTAACCTGGCCATTGATATTAACGTCAACTAAATGATTGCCAAGAAAAGTTAATGTTCCGGATAAGTTCCATCCCTCGCCATAAGCTTTAAAGGTTGCTGTTCCACTCAGAATGTCTTTTTTACATACGTCGATGTTAAGGTTATTCAATACATAATTGCTATTCTCGATATCAACATAAGGCGTATTGTTACAGCCACAGGTTAAATTCATCGTTTGGTAGAAATAATTATCGCCACTTACACCTATAAATTGATGTTTACTATCAAGTGATTGGATGGTATAAGCTTGTTTTACGTAATAATTTTGTGCCCAACCCTGGGGAGTAGTGCGTGAAAAACCCAGCGAATCATATGCGGTATAACCAGCTTTCTGTCCATTTTGACAATTGAAGTAAAAAGTAAGATTACCACCGGCATGTGATGAGGTATCACCTTCGGTTGAACTTAGGTCGACTAATGAATCGGTAAAGAAACCGCATAAGGGTGAAGTGTTGACACAACCACAAAGTCGGCGCGCTCCCCTCACATTAACAGAATCTACTCCGCCCATTAGGTTTACTCCACCCTTAAAGCCCGAAAGCGATTGTATGATATTAAGTGCTATTGCTTTGCTTGTAGCGGCAGTTGAGGTGCTTGAGCTTGCTGCAGGCGCTGGCGCATTCTCAGATTTGCGACATGAACTGTATAAAAGCACTGCAAATGCCAATGCTGGAAGAAGCATTTTTGAAAACTTTTTCATTTTGATTTGTTTTTTTCAGGTATCAGTTTCATTTTTCATTTTAATCAGGATACTGAGTTAAAGCCAATTATTGTACCACTCATACCAGATAGAAACTTAATTACAATATGAAATAATTTTCAAACAGATATTATGCAGAATAACAGTTTATTGTAAAGCTTATATTAATAAGATCACCTTATCGTGGTTAATTAATAGGCAGAATTATTACCCCTTGCTTAAATGGAAAAAGGGGGAAATGTTTCCACAAAAAGGCAATTACCGTTCTCGGCTAGAAACTTGGCACAGATTTATATACAATAGGGTTTTTACCTATTTTCTTCAAATAGAAGGTTAGAAATCTTTCAAGGGCCTGCCTGGGAAATTTCAATCGAACTCGATTCGAATTCACAAAATTTAATTGAGTATCTATAAACAATTCAAATAAATGTTGGTTGTTATAGATAGTATTTCGGAAGATTTCCGAGAAGCTTGATAATGATATTTCATTAAATATTGGCATCCCGACCAAAATAAACCAATCATTAAATAAATATTTGCATATAAGTTAAAAATATTCGATTTCCTTATTTTTAATACCAATATATAATTCAGGCTCCTGATTTATATATACCTGGCAAATACTTCATATACAAGTAATTTAATGTTGACAAACTGGCAACTTGTAGAAAATTTTTATTCGATTTATCATTTTATATCAAATTCTTTTTAGTTAATTTTATTTGTTAAGTTTTTAAAACACTACCAGCAAAAACAGCGATGAAAAACTTCCTTTTATTCAATGATTTTTCTTCCGAGGCTGAACATGCCGCGGAACTTGCCTTTTTGCTAGCCGGCAAAACTGGCGTTACTCTTTACGTATGGAACACAATTGAATATGCTTCTATACCGGCATTAAAGCCTGTTTTAGCAGGTGTTAATGAGAGTCAAACGGAGTTGATCAGCGAAAAAAACTCATGGTTCAAAAAATTAGAATCTCGCCTCATTCAGCAAACCAGTTTGCACCCGGTGATCCAATTCATTGAAGGCGTAGATTATATTTCGGATTCGGTACTTGCAATTGTTAAGCGCTATGACATTGGTTTGTTGATTCGAGGTGTCGCCGAGGGGCATGAAAAAAAAGGCTATATCGAAAATAACATTTTAAAAAGTGCAACCAAATCTGGATGCCCGGTATTGCTGGTACCCAGGGCTTATAAATGCAGAACGTTTGAAAAAATGGTTTACGCCACAGATTTACGATTTTGCCGGCATGAGGTAGTAGTTTTTCTAACTCAGCTTGCGCGCTCAATCAATGCTGGCGTACTTATAGCCAATATACCCGAAAAGGGTTTGCCGCTGATGGAAGAACGATATGCTTTTTCAGTTTTTGAAGATGCCGTTTTAAACCCCGGCAACCGCGACCATATTTATTTTACTAATATCCGCGAACGTAATGTCAATACAGCCCTTGATATTCTTGTCAACAATTTAAATAACGATCTGCTTGTTATGGTGAACAACAAATTCCTGTTCAATGAATTGTTGGGGCATGACACACCTTATGCCATACCGCAAAATATTCAAATCCCATTGCTTGTATTTCCATCATAGGATATACTTTTTTGTTCAAAGTTCATCAGGCATCTGGTACTTTTGTTTTCGGTATTAAAATTCCATCTGACGAAATACCCTAATGGTGCCAAACAAACAGATATTGCCAGCCGATTTCCTTTTAATTACATTTGATCAAATCCTGATACTGATACAATCTATCGCCAACCATGAAATATTTACTATTACTAACCATAGTTGGGATCCTTTTTTTCAGCTGCCGTAATAGCAATTCTGTTCGTTTCGAAAAAACCGATGCAACAAAACTTAACTACCCATTTAGGCCAGGTTACTCAATCAACTGGCAACCGGGCGACGAAAAAAATGCTTTGATCGTACTCAATAGTCTTAAAAAATATACAGGCGGCGATGTAAACGGAGCATTTGAAAACTATGCTGACACTGTAACTTTTCTTGGCGACAATTTCTATTTTAAAGGCAAAAAGGATAGCTTGATAAAAATATTTGCCAGGGAACGCGGTGAATACGTCAGCTTGACTGAAGATTTTGCTTCATAGATAACGGTCTACTATCCTGATAAAAAATGCAATTGGGTAAGCGTTTGGTTTACTGAAAAATGGACCGATAAGAAAGGCATCAAAGATTCGATGTTTTTTGCGGACGTTGTACAGGTTCAGAACGGCAAGATCATTCAATAC
>CAIPDP010000121.1 GCA_903863845.1 uncultured Mucilaginibacter sp.
GGATGCCTTTCGATGCATTGGTGATAAAGACCTCATCAGCTTCGTATAAAATATCTGGGTTAATCTGCGCTTCGGTAAAGGGTATCTGGTGATCGGTTGCCAGTTTGCTGACTACCTGCCGCATCACCCCTTCTACACAACCCTCGCTCAATGCCGGAGTGTAAAGGTGACTCTTATACCAAACAAATACATTTGAGCTGGAAGCCTCGCAAAGGTTTCCTAATTGGTTTATCAGGAATACTTCGTCCAGTTTGTTTTGGGTTTTGTATAGGCCCGCCATTACATATTGCAGGGAGTTACAGGTTTTGATATTGGATAAATAGTTGATCGGTTTAGGTAGTTCGGTAAATACATCAACAATAAGACCCTTATCATTCAAAAAATAACGGGGTTCTTCCGATGGCGAAATGCTAAGGCAATAAGCCATTTTATTTTGTGTAGGCGCATAAAGCCCCTCCGCATCGCGGTAAACCGTCAACCGCAGACGCCCGTGTTTGATCCGGTTGCGCGAAGCCAGTTGCGCTGCTTTTTCCTTCAAAAACCAGGCATCCATCTGCGAATAGCCATCGATCTTTAAAGCCCGCATACCCCGCTGCAGCCGATCAGCATGCAGATCGGCAAACTTCAATTGCCCCTTCATCAGGCGCATACTTTCAAACAGCCCATCACCATATTTAAACGCACGATTAGCCACCGTCAGCAATTTGCTGTCCGCGTCTACTATTTCGCCATTAAAATTGATATATGAAACCATGTATTTTACTGTTAACGTTCAGCCTTTGTATTTATACAGCAAGCCTCTCGTATCTTATTTAAATTCGTTTCGCCGATAGACCATTTTCCATTTTCCATAGTCAATAGTCAATAGTCCATAGTCCATAGTCTTTTTCAATGCCAAATGCCCAATGACGCGCAGCAAATGACCAATTCCTAATGCCTAATCCCCAATGCCCAATGACGCGCAGCAAATGACCAATGCCTAATGCCTAATCCCCGATGACGCGCAGCAAATGACGCGCAGCAAATGCCCCAATGCCTAATGCCCCAATGCCTAATGCCTAATGCCTAATACCCAGTACCTAATACCCAGTACCTAATACCCAGTACCTAATACCCCCCATCCGAATACTTCCTCCACTTCTCCAAAACATTAACAAAATCCTGAGGCAAAGGCGCTTCAAAATCCATGCGCTTTTTGGTTGAAGGGTGTACAAAACCCAACGTAGCAGCATGTAGCGCCTGCCTCGGCATCAATTCAAAACAATTCTCGACAAATTGTTTGTATTTACTAAAAACAGTTCCCTTAATTATTTTATCTCCTCCGTACGCCGTATCGCTGAACAATGGATGACCGATATGTTTCATATGCGCTCGTATTTGGTGGGTTCGCCCGGTTTCCAGCTGGCATTCGATCAGGGTAGCATAGTTCAGCCTTTCAAGCACCTTGTAATGGGTTACCGACCATTTGCCTTTTTCCGGGTCATCATAGATCGACATTACCCGGCGGTCGGCAATACTACGCCCGATATAGCCTGTTACCGTGCCATCCTGCTCCAGATCACCCCAAACCAGGGCCAGGTATTTGCGACTGATACTATGATCAAAAAACTGGCGCGCGAGGTAGGTCATCGAGCGCTCATTTTTGCTGATTAGCAACAAGCCTGAAGTATCTTTATCTATCCGATGCACCAGTCCGGGGCGGCCATCATTACCTGGCAGCGTAGGCAATTGCTGAAAGTGATAGACCAGGGCATTGACCAGCGTGCCCGTATAATTATTATAGCCCGGGTGTACTACCATACCCGGGGCTTTATTGACCAATAATACATCGTCGTCTTCGTAAGCAATATTGATCGGTATATTTTCGGGATAAACCTCGGTGTCGCGTGGCGGATGCGGTAATACTACCGAAATTACATCAAGCGGCTTTACTTTATAACTTGGCTTTACCGGCTTATCATTAACCAGTACGTTACCCTGTTCAATTGCGTTTTGAATGCGGTTGCGGGAAGCATTTTCGATGCGGTGCATCAAAAATTTGTCGATTCGCAGTAATGACTGACCTTTGTCAACAATCAGTCGCAAATGCTCGTATAAATCTTGCTCTTCAAGCTCTGATAGTTCAATTTCGGTTGTCATCCGGGCAAAAATAGCGGTTTTTTTTACTATTGTTTAATGATAAAATCTTGTTTAAATTTAGTATAGAAGCTAAACCCCCTATTATGAAAAAGTTCATCTTACCCCTAATGGCTATTTTCATGCTTGGTGTTTCCACCAATGCCCTTGGCCAAAGCAGCAGCAGCACCGGCGATAGTTTTTCGTCTTTGATCCAATCCGGACCAGGTGATGCAACTAAACTCATTAATGCCTATGCCAACCCGCTTTTCAAAGGCTTTGGCAGCGGCTGGAACAGCGGCTGGAACAATACCGCTAAAACAAAAAAGTTCCTGCATTTCGAGCTTCGTATCTCGGCTACGGCAGCCCAGGCGCCAACCTCTGATAAATCTTTTGACGTGTCTCAGCTTGGATTGGCCAATATTAAGCCTGCCGATCCGAGTCAAACACTGAGTCCAACCATTGTAGGCGACAAGACTCAGGGCCCGCTATTGAATGTGTATGATAATAATGGCAAACAGATCACCCAGTTTAACATGCCGAAAGGCGTATTACCAGCTATACCTTCACCACAGGTGCAGTTAACACTCGGGCTGGTTAAAAATACAGATGTTACAGTAAGGTATGTTCCACAGATCAGTTTTGGCAATTCGGGTTCGGTCAACATGTTTGGCTTTGGCTTGAAACATGATATTATCCAGGATTTTGCCACCAAAAAGCGTCCGATACCTTTTGACCTTGCTATTGCATTTGGTTATAATAGCCTGACCACCAATATCGGTTTAACTGTAAACCCTGATGCTGGTGCTATTCCAGCAAACAACCAGCAATCAACAGATTTCAGTAACCAAAAGATCACCGCTAAGTTTAACAGCTTTATGGTGCAGGCCATCATCTCCAAAAAACTTTTGTTCTTTACGCCATTCCTTTCGGTTGGCTATAATACTGCAAGTAATACGATCACAACTGTTGGTAATTATCCTATTACTACCGGTGTAAATGGTTCGGGCAATCCAACTTATACTACGTTTACCAATCCGGTAAATATACAGTCGACCCCTCTCAGCGGTTTCAGAACTGATGCAGGCTTTCAGCTAAATCTGTTGATACTGAGAATATATGCATCATACGGCCTAACAGCTAGCTATAAATCTGCCAACGTGGGAATCGGATTAGGTTTCTAAATTTGCAGCATGCAAATTGATCTTGAATTTTACAGCCCTGTTCAGCAAATACACGATCAATTATTTGATGAACAGGGCTTAAAACTTTTCATCAAACGTGATGACCTGATCGACCCCATCATATCGGGCAATAAATGGCGCAAACTGAAATATGTGCTGCGCGATGCCCTTTCCAAAAACAAAACCCACCTTGTAACTTTTGGTGGGGCCTATTCCAATCATTTACTTGCTACAGCTGCGGCTGCTGCAAAATTCGGTTTCAAAGCCACCGGCATAGTCAGAGGCGAAGAAGTAAATAACGATACTTTATTCCTTTGCCGCTTATATGGCATGAACCTACTGTTTACTGACCGCAAAAGCTACCGTGATAAACGTGCATTATTCGAAAAGCATTTTGGAACCGATACTGAAGCGTACTTTATTGACGAAGGAGGCGCGTCGGCTTTAGGCGCACAAGGGGTAAGCGAGTTGATTGGCGAACTTCCAGCAACCTACGACCATATTTTTTGCGCCTGCGGTACTGGCACTACAGCTGCAGGTATTATCAATGGTATCAACGATGCTATGCTCGCTACTAATTTCCATGGCATTCCAGTATTGAAGAATGGCGAATTTTTAAGAACCGATATCGACACCCACCTCAACAATCCTGCGGAATACGTCCTGCACACCGACTATCATTTCGGGGGCTATGCAAAAACGGACGATGCGCTGATCAACTTTATCAAAAAATTCACAGCCAGCACAGGCATATTAATCGATCCGGTATATACCGGCAAAATGTTGTTTGCGATCTATGACCTGGCCGTCAAAAATCACTTCAAATCCGGCGATAAAATACTGGCTATTCACACTGGTGGCATATGGGGTTTGCTGGGGATGAAGGAGAAGTTTTAAACCGATGTTTTGCGCAGAATCTGAGCGGACTTTTCTATCAATTACCACCTCCTGATGCTTGTAATTTCAAAAACCAATTTCCGCTTCAGTTCAAAAAACAGGTTTAAACAATTTAAAGTTACTTTTTCGTCAAACGGTTCAAAAATGGCCTAAATGCTTGTATTTAAGGCTTTTTTCGTAAATTTGAAAAAATCATTTTGTATGTATAACCTATTAGTAGCTCCCGAAGATGTACAGGCTTCACTCAGCAAGCACGTACTGGCCGATGGTTTCGACCTTACTTTTGATATGGAAAGAAGCAAAGGAGTTTATATTTATGATGCTAAATATAAACGTACTTATCTCGACTTTTTTACCTGCTTCGCTTCGGTACCTTTAGGTTATAATCACCCTAAAATGATAGCAGATGAGGCCTTCAAAAAGAACCTCCTGCTGGCCGCGTTGACCAACCCATCCAACTCCGATATCTATACCGAGCAATATGCCCAGTTCCTGGAAACATTTTCGCGCGTAGGTATCCCATCGTATCTGCCCCATGCATTCTTTATCGCAGGTGGCTCGCTGGCTATCGAGAATGCGATCAAGGTTGCAATGGACTGGAAGGTACAGAAGAACTTTGCTAAGGGATATACCAAAGAAAAAGGCTTTAAAGTGTTACACTTTGAGCAGGCTTTCCATGGTCGCAGTGGCTATACATTAAGTTTGACCAATACGCTGCCGGTAAAAACCAAATGGTTTGCCAAATTCGACTGGCCAAGGGTGTCTATCCCTAAGGTGGTTTTCCCTTACTCAGATGCAAATCATGAAGACCTTTTGCGTCGGGAGGCTTTGTCGATAGCGCAGATCAAAAAAGCATTTGAAGTTAACAAAGACGATATATGCGCCATCATCATAGAGCCTATACAATCAGAAGGTGGCGATAACCATGTGCGTAAAGAATTTCTTGAACAATTACGCCTGCTGGCCGATGAAAACGAAGCCATGCTGATCTATGACGAAGTACAATCGGGCGTTGGTCTGACCGGTAAATTCTGGTGCCACGAACATTTTGGCGAAAAAGCCCGGCCCGATATCATTGCATTTGGCAAAAAGATGCAGGTATGCGGCATTTTGGTAAGCAACAGGGTTGATGAAGTTGAAAACAACGTGTTTAAAGTATCGTCAAGGATCAATTCTACCTGGGGCGGCAGCCTGGTTGATATGGTACGCTCGTCCAAGATCATGGAAATTATTGAAGAAGATCGGCTTTGCGACAACGCAGCTGCAATTGGCGATTACCTGCAGGATGAGTTGCAAAAAATAGCTCAACATAACGATATCATCGGTAATGTCAGAGGGTTGGGATTGATGACAGCATTTGATTTTGCAGACAAGGCTCATCGTGATCAATTCATCAGCGAAGGCATGAAACGCGACATCATGTTCCTGGGTTGCGGCAGTCAAACTATCCGTTTCCGCCCGGCACTGATCATGGAAAAAC
>CAIPDP010000122.1 GCA_903863845.1 uncultured Mucilaginibacter sp.
GACTGCGCTTCGCTGGTCGACCCTCTCTACGCAAGCGTAAAGAGGGTTTTTTGTTTTGATAATAGTAATCAAAGCGTCATAGCGAGGAACGAAGCTATCTCCAAACTTTGACAGTCAGCGGACCTATGCTTTCGTTCAAAGACGATATGCCGGGAAATTGATTTGCATGGCGAGAGATGGCTTCGTTCCTCGCCATGACGTGGTGGGTTTTGTTTTTGTTGGTCGGGTTGAAAATCCGGACCAACATTAGTAAACAATATACAAACAAAAAAGCCCCTCCGAAAATAACCGGCGAGGCTTAAAAATCTTTTGACACAGTTAGTTTATCCTTCCCCATGCCCCTGCTCATGCAATTCTTCCTGCCTGAACAGTTTGGCACTGAAATAATCGAGGTTCATGCCGGCAATATTGGTCAGTTTAATTTCTTTAGGGCATTCCGCTTCGCAGGCACCGGTATTGGTGCAGCTGCCAAATCCTTCTGCATCCATCTGGGCAACCATGGATTGGACACGGCGATAACGCTCAGGCTGGCCTTGTGGTAATAAGCTAAACTGTTTGATCTTGGCCGATACAAACAGCATGGCTGAAGCATTTTTGCAGGCGGCCACACAGGCACCGCAACCGATACAGGTTGCCGAGTTGAAGGCTTCATCGGCAATTACTTTAGGGATAGCGATCTCATTAGCATCAGGTACGCCACCGGTATTAACTGATACATAGCCACCAGCCTGTTGTATCCTGTCAAATGCCGAGCGATCTACTGCAAGATCCTTAATGATCGGGAAAGGGCCCGCGCGCCATGGTTCGATGGTAATTGTTTGACCATCGTGAAAGGTACGCATGTGCAGCTGGCATGTTGTAATTGCCCGTTTTGGTCCGTGCGGATGGCCGTTGATATACAATGAACACATGCCGCAAATACCCTCGCGACAATCATGGTCAAAGTGGATCGGGTCCTCGCCTTTATGGATCAAACCTTCGTTCACCACGTCAAGCATTTCCAGGAACGACATATCAGGCGAAATACCTTCCGCCTTGTAGTTCACGAATTTACCCGCAGTTTGCGCATTTTTCTGGCGCCATACTTTCAGCGTCAGGTTCATGTTTCCGTTACTCATTCTTTTTTAGATTTGAGATGATTGAGTTGGATTGAGTTGGATTGGGTTGATTTGGTTAGATTGGGTTGATTGAGTTAGATTGGGTTGATTGAGTTAGATTAGGTTGATTGAGTCAGTAGTTAAAATTCCAACTTACTCAACCATTCAACTTACTCAACCATTCAACTTACTCAACCATTCAACTTACTTAACCCATTCAACTCAATCAACCATTCAACTTATTTATAGCTTCTTTGCGTTAAATGTACATTTTCAAATACCAGTTCTTCCTTATGCAATACTTCGGGCTGGTTATCTGCTTTGTATTCCCATGCGGCTACGAAAGCAAAATTTTCGTCGTCGCGTTTGGCTTCGCCTTCTTCGGTTTGCGATTCAAGCCTGAAGTGTCCACCGCAGGATTCATGGCGCATTAAAGCGTCATCTACCATCAGTTCGCCCAGTTCCAGGAAGTCGGCAACGCGACCGGCTTTTTCAAGCGATGAGTTAAACTCTTCGTTCTCACCAAGCACGATGGCATTTTTCCAGAAATCGGCTCGCAGGTTGTGAATTAAACCCTTGGCTTTTTTCAGCCCTTCTTCACAACGTGCCATACCGCAATATTCCCACATGATCAAACCTAATTCGCGGTGATATTCATCAACTGTTTTATTGCCTTTTAAGGACAGCAACTTGTTGATGCGTTCTTCTACTTCTTTTTTGGTTTGTTCAAAAGCGGGGTGTTTGGTGTCCACCGGTTTCGGACCGATAGTAGCCAGGTAATCGCCGATCGTATAAGGTATAACGAAATAACCATCTGCCAATCCCTGCATCAAAGCCGATGCACCCAGGCGGTTAGCGCCGTGGTCGGAGAAGTTGGCCTCACCCAGGGCATACAATCCCTGAACCGTGGTCATCAGGTTATAATCAACCCACAAACCGCCCATCGTATAGTGTACTGCAGGATAGATCCGCATCGGCACTTCGTATGGGTTTTCGTCGGTGATCTGGTAATACATATCAAACAGGTTGCCGTATTTGGCACGTACAGCATCTTCGCCCAAACGGGAGATCGATTCAGCAAAATCCAGATAAACAGCAACACCCGAACCACCAACACCACGACCTTCATCAACGATCTCTTTGGCGTTGCGTGAAGCAACATCGCGGGGCACCAGATTACCAAATGATGGATATTTTCTTTCCAGGAAGTAATCCCTGTCTTCTTCTTTCAGATCGGTTACTTTTAACTCGCCTTTACGCAGTTTTTGTGCGAGTTCAACGGTTTTCGGCGCCCAAACGCGACCGTCATTACGGAGTGACTCCGACATGAGGGTCAATTTCGACTGGTGATCGCCGGTAACCGGGATACAAGTTGGGTGAATTTGGGTATAGCAAGGGTTTCCGAAGAAAGCCCCGCGTTTATGCGCGCGCCATGCAGCTGTTACGTTACAGCCCATAGCATTGGTCGACAGATAAAACACGTTACCATAGCCACCGGTACAAAGCAATACCGCGTGACCCGAATGTGTTTCAATCTTGCCATCCTTCAGGTTACGGGTTACTATACCTTGTGCTTTGCCATCAGCGATAACCACGTCAAGCATTTCGGTGCGGGTATACATTTTTACCTTACCGGCATTGATCTGACGGTTAAGCGCCGAGTAGGCACCCAGCAATAATTGTTGTCCGGTTTGACCGCGTGCATAAAAGGTACGCGATACCTGTGCTCCACCGAACGAACGGTTATCCAGCAGGCCGCCATATTCGCGGGCAAATGGAACGCCCTGCGCTACACATTGGTCGATGATATTGACCGATACTTCTGCAAGGCGGTAAACGTTGCCTTCGCGGGCGCGGTAATCACCACCTTTGATGGTATCGTAAAACAAGCGATAAACGCTATCACCATCATTGCGGTAGTTTTTTGCTGCATTGATACCACCCTGTGCCGCAATTGAGTGGGCACGACGTGGACTGTCCTGGAAACAAAATGCCTTCACATTATAGCCCAGTTCGGCCAATGAAGCCGCCGCCGAAGCACCTGCAAGGCCCGTTCCAACAACAATTACGTCGTACTTGCGCTTGTTAGCCGGGTTAACCAGCTTCAGGTTGAACTTGTGCTTGCTCCATTTTTCGGCTAAAGGGCCGGCGGGAATTTTAGCATCGAGACTCATATTTTTATATTTGGCGGTATTGTTTTGGTTGATCGGGGTGGTTCAGATCGGTAAAAAATCCGACTAAACCCTTTCTTTCAACCCAGTCTTTCTTAATCTAACTCTTAGTAAAATAATAAACGATCGGCATCAGGGCAAAGCATAGCGGAATGATCACCGCGAAAAGCCAGGCACCCACAAATTGTACGATCGGTGTATATTTTTTATGAACCCATCCCAGCGTACGGAATGCACTTTGAAAACCGTGGCGCAGGTGGAAGGAAATAGCCAGCATGGCCAGTACATAAAATATAACATACCAAACATTGCCGAAACTTGCTTTTACCCGTTCGTGCAGGTCCTTAACCCTTACGATCTCGAAGTTATTTTCTGTGGTTACTGAGTTCTCAAATTTTGGCGTTGCGGGTACATATTCTACCGATTGGGTGATACCCGTTGAAAGGTCGGTACGATATTCTTTATAAGGTACATTATCAGTGTACTTATAGTTATACCAGAAATCGCTCATATGGATAACAATAAACAGGAATAGGATGGATCCCAGCAGGCCCATATTCCTTGATTGCCATTTAGCATTGTCGCTGACTGTAACAGCATATCCTACAGGACGCGCCTTGCGGTTTTTTACGGTCACGATGATCGCGTACAATGTGTGTACCAGGATACTCAGATAAAGGAGGTATGCGATCACTTCGATCGGCGGAAAATGCGTCAGGAAGTTGGCGTAAACGTTAAATGCAAAACCATCGTCGTGCTTAAACAGCAGCAAATTGCCGCCCACGTGCACGATGAGGAAGGTGCATAAAAATAAGCCCGTTAACGCCATGATCAGCTTCTTGCCCAGCGATGAGTTAAAGGTTTCCTTAAATTCGCTCATTATGAATTAGATTTATAAAGCAAAAGTATTTATTAAATAGTTATTACCGGGGACAAACAGTAGGTGAAACTTTTATTTAGAAACAATCTAAATTCGAAATGCAAAATGTCAAATGCGAAATGGGCACAATTAACTCTTTAACATTCAAAAAACCATTCCGCATTTGGCACTCCGAACTTCGCATTCATTTCAAATAATCGCTATCACCTTCTCCTTCAACACTCCAAACACTTTATCGCCTCGCACACGTTTCAGTGCTACCCGACCGGTAAATCTGCCAAAAGAGGGTAATATAGCCTGCTTTTCACCGAAGGCAAAGCAGGGGATGGTGATGCTTTCGCGGGCCCGGCCCGAAAGATTTACACCCGGGTGGATATGGCCGCACAAAACGTAAGCATTTAAGTCTTGTAGCGCTTCATCGTTTAAAGGTTTGTGTAAAAGTAAGAAGGGCCCGATCAATAATTCGTCATACAAGGCTACATCCAGATCGATATAAAAACTATCGTGAATAATATCATGATTGCCGCGGATAAGCTGCATCTCAATTTTTTTATGCTGCTGCCGCCAAAGGCGAAACCATTCCCAATCGGCATTCATATCGCTATGAAACAAATCGCCAAGAAAGATCAGTTTTTCGGGTTTATATTGAAATATCAGATCGGATAATTCTCCAAGATCGGTTTGCTCCATATCTCGTGGTACAGCAATACCCGCTTTGCGGAAATGCCCCACCTTACCCAGATGCACATCCGCAACCAGGAGTGCTTTGTGCTGTTTCCAGTAAATGGCTTTTTGCGGTAATAACAATAGATCCTGCCCCAGCAGGGTAAAATCGAGTCCGGGAAGGGAAGTCATGGGGTAAAATTAGTCCGAAAGTCGGAAAGTCCGAAAGTCCGGAAAAATGTTTTTTTTAGTCCGAAAGCCCAAAACCATCTTTCGGACTTCCGGACTTTCCGCATCCCGATAGCTATCGGGATGCGGACTTCTTCACCGCCTCTGCAATATGCCCCAAATGGTGTTTCCCATGCCAGGAATAAAGCGCAAGGTTACGTTTCAGCGGCACAGTAGCTCCACTTTGCGGATGTACGAAACTACGGTTCCATTCTTCCTCGGTAAAACTATCCAACAAAGCGCCCAGGCGTTGGTGTACTCCCTCGAGTATTTTTAGGGAAGGCTCTATCGGCAGGCGGTAGTCGGACAGCAGGGCCCAGTCGGCCTCTTCATAAGCTTTGATGGTGGGATTTTCTTCGGTAAGCGCCCATTTGAAACGGATAACGGAGTTCATGTGGCTGTCGGCCAAATGATGCACCACCTGGCGGATGGTCCAACCTCCGGTCCGGTATTGGGTGTCCAGCTGTTTTTCGGTCAGGCCCATTACGGCATGGCGCAACTTGCCGGGAAAAGTTTTTATATCGTTGATCCAGCCGTTTACCGCTTGTTGGGTATAAGAAACGGGTGGACTAAATTTACCTATCGGGTATCTTAATGCTTCGTCTGTCATGGTGGTTGGTCTGATTGGTTAAGCGCAATTTACTAATTCTGCCTGTTTTTTTAAAACCGGGTTGAATCCTGACGAAAAACAGACGCAATTTATATGCGCTGACTGTGCCGGCAGCACCACAATACCCCGTTTAGCTGTTTTTTAGGTACCAATTCAAGATAGATTACAATCCTGTAAAATAATAGTTTTGTGATAGGCACGCTTTGCTTTAAATTAGCGTTCTAAGTTTGCTCATTCAAATTCATGACCAAAAGGCTTTTCACCCTTCTAACGTTTTTAGTTTATTTCACCTGCACACATGCCGAAACCATCAAAACTGATGTGCTGGTGATTGGCGGCGGATCGAGCGGGGTGGCAGCAGCAATACAAGCTGCACGCAGTAAAGTTAAAACGCTTTTAGTTGAACCGGGGCCATGGCTGGGCGGCACCATGACCATGGGTGGTATGTGTGTATTGGATGGTAACCGCAATCTGCCCGCGGGTATCTGGGGTGAATTCAGACGAAAAGTGACCGACTACTACCGTAACCGCCTCGGCTATGACACTGCTCATAATGCCGTGCTCCGTTTCGAGCCTTCGGTAGGGGCTAACATCCTTAAAAAAATTACGGATACGGTTAAAAATCTGACGGTGAAATTAAAGACGCCCTGGTCGGTGATCAAAAAAGATGGAACAGGTTGGATCGTTGAGATCACTGTAAACGGCGAGATCGTTAAAGTTGAAGCAAAAGTTATTGTTGATGGCACCGAAACTGGCGAGGTCGCTTCTAAAGTGGGTGTAAAATTTGCCAAAGAAACTACCAATGTTACGGATCGTTCACCTGATGATATCGGCGATATCACCTGGATAGCTATTTTAAAGGATTTTGGTCGCGGAGAAGATAAAACCATACCTAAACCGGAAGGCTATGACCCCTCATTGTATGAATATTTTAAAGGGAAAGATGTTAAATCGATTTTAAAAACGATTGCGATACCTAATGACAAATATGTATTGAACTGGCCCGAAGGCAGCATCAACGGCGCCCGTTTAAAGACCGATGATAAAATGGAGCTTTTCAAGAAAGCAAAACTGCGAACACTCGGCCTCATTTATTACCTGCAGACCGTGCGTGGATTTAAGAATTTAGGCCTCGACAACGAGTTTGGTACTGCCGATCATATGGCGATGATACCCTATTTAAAGGAGAGTCGTCGCGCGATCGGGCTGGTACGTATGGTGCCGGAAGACATGCAAAAACCCTATAGCCGGGAATCAAAATTATACCGCACCTCAATCGGCGTGGGAGAGAATTTTTATGATAACTCATTTGCTTTAACCTATGCCGCCGATGCGCCCGATGTTACCATTCAGTACCGTTCGCCCTATTCCATTCCGCTTGGAGCTATAGTTGTAAGAGATGTCGATAACCTTTTGGTGACCGAAAAAGCCATATCCGTAACCGGACTGGTGAATGTGAGTACAATGTACCCATCGGTGCAAATGACACTTGGGCAGGGCGTAGGTGCGACTGCCGCCTATTGCGCATTTTTTAAGACCACAACCAAACACCTGAATGTACGGATCATACAGGGAGAATTGCTCGACTATAAAGGCTATCTGATGCCTTTTACTGATATTACCCAAAAGGACCCTCATTTCAGGGCCATACAACAGGTGGGGGCTACCGGATTGTTAAAGGGTATCGAAAATATAAATGGAAGCGCTATCGAGATCCATTTTCAACCTAATGATTCGGTGAGCACCGAAGAGATCCATCCGGTGATGAACGAGCTTTATACCCGTTTTTTCTTGTGGTTCAATAAGGAAAAGCCGGGCGAAAAGTTTACGCTTGGTAACCTGTTGTCATTCATCAGTGATTATACTTTGACTGATCCACAAACGCTGCAACCCCTGATCCAAAAACTATGGAAGCCTGTTTTGAAATTACCGGGCGAATTGGATGTACATCGTGCCTGTACCCGCCGGGAGTTTGCTGTACTTGCCAATAAATACCTGAACCCCTTTGCTAAAACTGTGGATATCAGTGGAAAAGTGGTGAATTAGGTTTGAACTAATTGCCGGAATTTTTTGATGTCTGACCAAAGACAGTAAGTGCTACCGTATCCCGGGCTATTTCAAAATGGCATAAACATGCTCATCCAATATCTCTCCTCGTTTGATGACAGATCTTCTTAAAATACCTTCTTTGACATATCCTGCTTTTTCGAGCACACGCATTGACGATGGATTTTTGCTGAGCACACCGGCTTGCAGGCGAATCAGGTCGAGGTTTTGAAAAACATATTCGGTTACCAGTTTTACGGCTTCGGTCATGATACCTTTGCCCCAAAGCTCTTCTGCCAGCCAATATCCGAGCAGCCCGGTTTTGCGGTAAACGTCTTCCCTGAATTCGATACCGATCCCACCCACCACCTCCTCATCAATCACAATGGCGAAATTGATCAAAGGGTCCTGATCAAGCAGACTCTCGACCCAAATGCGGGCAGCTTCCGTAGTGTACGGCGAGGGAAAGCGGTCTGTCAGGAAGGCCGAAACATTCAGGTTATCCGCATTTTTTTGAAGTGTCAGCTCGTCGCCCGGTTGCCAGCGGCGGATAAGAAAGCCTGTTCCCTGTAACATATTTATAACAATTATTTGCTGCTAAAAATACTAATATTGCCTTTAGCGACGTTATACATCGCTTCAAAACTATCTTGTTCATCATGAAGAAACTTTTTACGCTGTTGTTCATAGCATTTTCGGCCCAGGCATTCGCCCAAAAATTGGATCAATTGACGGTCGAAAAGATCATGCGCGACCCTAAATGGATCGGCACCTCGCCTTCAGGGCTGTACTGGAGCTATGACAGCAAAAAGCTCTATTTCAACTGGAACCCGGAAAAAGCTGAACGTCCGTCATTATATAGTATTACACCAACAAACATCAGCCCTGCCAAACTAAGCCTGGATGAGCGCAAGGCCCTGATTCCACCCTATGGCGAGTGGAACAAAAAGCACAATAAAAAGCTGTACGAAAGAGACGGAGATATTTTCCTCCTCGATCTGGTAAAAGGTATCAATTACCAGATAACCCGTACCACCGACCGGGAGAGCAATCCTCGCTTTGCTGCTGAAGAAAACAATGTCCTATTTCAACGTGGAGACAATTTATTTACCCTAAACCTTAATACTGGTGAACTTGATCAGCTTACCAATTTTACGCATTCAGGTGCTGCCAATCCTGCTCCGGCCGGGCGCCGCGGACGGCAGGCCGCTGCCAGCGTTCAGGCGGGCAACCAACAGGAAAAATGGCTGAAAAGCCAGCAGCTGGAACTTTTTGATGTGATCAAAAAAGGCGACAAGGACCGTAAACTCGACTCGATCGAGCGAAAAGAAATGGAGCACAAAAAATTGCGCGAGATCAATGTAGATGATAAAAGGATATCCGACCTGGCTTTGAGTCCTGATGGCCGGTTTATTACCTATAAATTGATCACTTCACCAAAAGACGAAAAGCGGACCATCGTGCCAAACTTTGTAACGGCATCGGGCTGGACGGAAGATATCCCAAACCGCGAGAAAGTAGGCGGACCACAATCTTCCTCTGAGTCATTTATTTTCGATACACAAAAAGATACGGTTTATAAAGTGCTGACTGCCGATCTGCCCGGCATAAAAGATATCCCGGCTTATATACATGATTACCCAAAGGAACTGGAAGTGATGACCAAAGCCAATGCCGACCGTGAAGTTGCGGTATTTGGACCTTTTTGGAGCGAGGATGGCAAAAACGCAGTAGTTGTAGCAGGTGCCGAAGACTTTAAGGATCGCTGGATCATGAAACTCGACCCGGCGACGGGACATTTAAATATCCTCGATCGCCAGCATGACGATGCCTGGATATCAGGTCCGGGTATTGGTGGCGATTATTATGAAGGTAATGTGGGTTGGCTAGATCAAAATCATTTCTATTACCAGAGTGAAGCCAGCGGCTACGCACATATTTATGTGGTTGACGTCAATAACGGTACTAAAAAGCAGCTGACCAGCGGCAAGTGGGAAGTACAAACACTGCAACTATCAAACGATAAAAAAACCTTTTATTTTACGGCTAATATCGACCATCCCGGGGTGAAGGATTTTTACCGCCTGCCTGTTACTGGCGGTACACCGGTAAAATTAACTTCCATGAAAGGCGAAAATGTAGTTGAGCTTTCACCGGATGAACGATGGCTGGCGATTACTTATTCGTATACCAATAAACCCCAGGAATTATACCTGCAGCCTAATAAGCCAGGGGCAAAAGCGATCAAAGTAACCAATTCGGTAAGCGATGAGTTTAATTCTTATGCCTGGCGCGACCCGGAAGTCATCACCTTTAAAAACCGATATGGCGCCGATGTATATGGTCGCGTTTACATTCCTCAACATCCCGATCCGGCAAAACCAGCTGTATTGTTTGTGCATGGTGCGGGCTATTTGCAAAATATCACCTACGCCTGGGGGCATTATTTCAGGGAGTATATGTTCAATAACTTATTGGCCGACCAGGGCTATTATGTCATGGACATCGATTATACCGCAAGTGCAGGCTATGGCCGGGATTGGCGCACCGGCGTCTACAGGCACATGGGCGGGAAGGACCTGAGCGACCATGTGGATGCGGTTAAATACCTGGTTGAAAAATATGGCGTCAACCCGAAACATGTTGGGATTTATGGCGGGTCGTACGGTGGCTTTATGACACTGATGGCTTTATTTACCGAACCTGATGTGTTTGCTTCGGGTGCTGCTATCCGCTCGGTGACCGATTGGGCGCATTATAATCATGGTTATACCGCTTCGATTCTGAATGAACCCTTTACCGATGAAAAAGCCTATCGCCAAAGTTCGCCCATTTATTTTGCCGATGGCTTGAAAGGCAACCTGTTGATGCTGCATGGCATGGTCGACCAGAACGTGAATTTTCAGGATATCGTTCGGCTAACACAAAAACTGATCGAACTGCATAAAGATAACTGGTGGCTGGCCCCCTACCCTGTAGAGGACCACGGTTTTGAGCAGTCCAGCAGCTGGACCGATGAGTATAAGCGGATATATAAATTGTTTGAGGAGACGTTGAAGAAATAGATCTAAAAATATCTAAATTTGATTAGCGCTACAAAGCTCATTATGGCCGAGGAAAACAAGCTATCACCGGATGAACTGGAGAACATAAAGCGTGCGCTTAAAAGCAGCTACAAGGAGCGTTTCGAAAAGGCTACACGTTTGTATAAAATCAATAAGACCATGGAAAAGGCAAACATAAAGCACAGGTCTTTTAAAGCTAAATAGCATCAGGTGGACATTTTTGATGAAGCGATTTTAAATTTCTGGAAAGCACTTCAGGAATTTAATGTGAACTATATTCTTATTGGTGGTTACGCCCTAAACTTACATGGATTTCATCGATTTACGGGGGATCTTGATATTTGGATCGAGGATACTCCCGAAAACCGGCTTAAGCTTCGTGCTGTATTCAATGCGCTCGAAATGGGCGATTATCCGCAATTCGAGACGATGCAATTTGTTCCCGGGTGGTCGGAATTTTATTTAAATAACGGTTTCCAGCTGGATATCCTTACTGAAATGAAAGGGCTTGAAGAATATTCATTTGATGAATGCTTACAAATGGCTTCCATCGCAGATATTGATGGTGTAAACGTTCCTTTTTTACATATTAACCAACTCATTCAAAATAAAAAGTCTGTTAACAGGCTTAAAGATCAGTTAGATGTGACTGCACTGGAGGCAATAAAAAAGTTAAGGGAGGATATCTGAAATGAGAGTTTTACTGGTATTCTTAGTAGGATTGATGCTATTTAGCTGTTCACGAAAATCTGATGAAAATCGGATCGTGATCAAACTCTCAGATTCCAACCATTCCATTCATATCTCGGGTTTTGACAAAGCCATCATCAACGACATTGCACGCGATACCGATACCAGTGTCTGGCAAGGGCTGCTTCCGGTTTATAAAATGCCGGTGGATACAGACGATAAAGATTTTTTAACTGCACAACCCGGAAAATATAAAGTGGTGGACAGCCTGGTAATATTTACCCCTGATACGGCCTTTAAAAAAGGGCAAAGTTATTTTTTACGCTGTTTCAAATTTGACGACACGCAGAGCGTCTGGCAGTTGGTGGGTGCAAGGAAAAAGCTTGGCAACTTAAGGTATACTGATCTGCAATTCAGCTATTAAAATGCTATTGATTTTCAAATAATATTACTTACATTTGTACCGTAATTAAATGAATACGAGGGGGCCGAAGCCCCCTCTTTTGTTTTACTTACCTGAAAACCGGTTAAAAAATGGATATCGAAAAGCGGGTTAAGGAGCTGGTAGAAGAGAAAATTGCGGGCAATCCCGACCTTTACCTGGTAAGCATTAATATGCCTTCACCGGGCAGGCTCATCATCCTGGTGGATGGTGATAAAGGGATTGGCATAGCCGATTGCGTTGCGATCAGCCGACATGTGGGTTTCCACCTGGAGGAAGAAAATGTGATCGAACATGCTTATAACCTGGAGGTATCGTCGCCGGGTATTGATACGCCATTGGTGATGCCGAGGCAATATTTGAAAAACATAGGCCGTAAGCTGGCCATTAAACTGGCAGATGGCAGTAAAAGGGAAGGCCAGTTGAACGGACTGACCGAGGATGCCATCATGATAGAAGAAAATATAAAAGAAAAAGGGAAAAAAGCCGAATTGGTTGAAAGCATTATCCCGATAGCACAAATAACAGAAACCAAAGTTTTAATATCATTTAAGTAAAAGGAATGAGCAATATTAATTTGATCGAGTCTTTCCAGGAGTTCAAAGACTTCAAAAACATTGACCGCCCAACCATGATGAGCGTACTTGAGGATGTATTCAGAAGTATGATCAGGAAAAAGTATGGCAACGACGAAAATTGTGACGTAATTGTAAATACCGATAACGGTGACCTTGAGATCTGGCGTACACGTACCGTGATGGAAGATGGCTTTTCGGAAGATGACGACCTGGAAATAGAGTTGGCGGAGGCCCATAAAGTGGATCCGGATCTGGAAGTAGGCGACGAATTTGTTGAACAGATAACACTTGAAAGTTTTGGCCGTCGCGCCATACTGGCTGCACGCCAGACGCTGGTTTCAAAAATTTTGGAGCTTGAAAAAGACGAGATATTTAAGAAATATAAAGATCGTGTAGGTGAGATCGTAACAGGCGAGGTTTACCAGGTTTGGAAAAAAGAAACCCTGGTATTGGATGATGAAGGCAATGAATTGTTATTACCTAAATCAGAACAGATACCTGCCGATTATTTCAAAAAAGGTGATAGTGTGAAAGCGGTTGTGAGCAAGGTTGATATGATGAATGCCAACCCAAAGATCATTATTTCGCGTACAGCACCAGAGTTTTTGCAGCGTTTGTTCGAATTGGAAGTACCAGAAATATTTGACGGTTTGATCACTATTAAAAAGATCGTTCGTGAACCGGGAGAGCGTGCTAAAGTTGCCGTTGAATCCTATGACGACCGTATCGATCCGGTTGGTGCCTGCGTAGGTATGAAAGGTTCGCGTATCCACGGTATCGTTAGAGAGTTGAAAAATGAAAATATCGACGTGATCAACTTTACTAACAATTTACAGTTATACATACAGCGCGCTTTATCTCCGGCCAAGATCACTTCGATCAAACTGGATGACGAAAAGAAAACAGCCGCCGTTTACTTAAAACCCGACCAGGTATCATTGGCTATCGGTCGCGGTGGTCACAATATTAAACTGGCTGGCAAGTTAACCGGTTATGAGATAGATGTTTACCGCGAAGCGGACGAACAGGATGAGGATGTGGACATCGAAGAATTCTCGGATGAAATTGATGGCTGGATCATTGATGAGTTTAAACGTATCGGTTTGGATACTGCAAAATCAGTGCTGGCATTATCAGTTGGTGAATTGGTAAAACGTACCGACCTTGAAGAAGAAACGGTTAAGGAAGTATTATCAATTCTGCAAGCCGAGTTTGATTAAGCAGAATAAGCAAAATTAAAATCGTATTTTTGCATAAAAAATAAGCAAGAGAAAATTTAATAAATGTCAGAAGACAAATCCATAAAATTAATAAAGGCAGTAAAAGAGCTGAACATTGGTATCAATACCATTGTCGATTTTTTAGGTGCTAAGGGGTTTAAAGTTGATAAACACCCTATGGCCAAATTGGACAATGAGATGTATAATACCCTGCTCAAGGAATTTGCTGCCGATAAAATTATAAAGGAAGAAGCCAAGCAGATAGCTATTGGGAAGATCAGGAAGGACGAGCCTGGCTTTATTCCTGAAAAACCACTTGAACAGCCGCGCAGGGGAAGAGACTTTGAGAACGAAGAGATCCTGATCAAAGGTACAACGGCCTATATTCCGCCGGTTGAAAAACCAAAGGTGGTAGCGCCGCCTGTAGAGGACAGGAACGATAATACCTTGCCAGGCGTAAAGGTGATCGGCAAGATCGATCTGAATGCGCCGATTCAACCCGAAAAGGTAGAAGAACCTGTCGTAATTAAAGAGCCGGAGCCGGAACCAGCACCAGTTCCTGAGCCGGTTGCAGTAATACCAGAACCAGTTGTTGTCGTTGCGCCGCCGGTAGTAGTGCCGGAACCGGTTGTTGAGGTTGAAGAAGACTCTGTGATCAGGGCCAAAGCCGAAAAACTTACCGGACCTAATGTGATCGGGAAAATTCAATTACCGGTAGATCAGTCGAGAAGAAATTCTCCGGTTGCATCTTCTTCCAACACTTCAGGCAGCGCAGCTGATCACAAGCGTAAAAGAAAACGCAAAGACCATCCGCCGGGCACACCCGGAACCCCGGGAACAGGCGATCAGAAGCCGCAACAACCGGGTGGTGGCAATCGTCCTGATTTCAGGAAAGGTGCAGCAGCGGGTAATGGAAGAGGCGATTTCCGTCGTAATAATACTACACCATCTGCTCCTAAAGAAGAGCCTTCAGAAAAAGAAATACAAGACCAAATCAAAGCTACACTGGCCCGTTTAAGCGGTGCCGGTAAATCGGGCAAGTTTGCACAGCGGGCCAAATTCCGCAGGCAAAAACGTGACGACGTAGCTGCCAATGCCGAAGAACTGGCATTAGAGCAGGAACTGCAGTCGAAAGTGTTGAAGGTAACGGAATTTGTTACGGCTAACGAACTGGCATCCATGATGGACGTGCCTGTTACACAGATCATATCAACTTGTATGAGTCTGGGTATGTTCGTTTCTATCAACCAGCGTTTGGATGCTGAAACTTTGGCAATTGTTGCTGAAGAATTTGGCTATCAGGTTGAGTTTGTGAAACCACAGGACGAAGAGGCCAATCTGGACACGCCAGACGAACCGGATGAGTTGAAACCACGCGCTCCTATTGTGACTATCATGGGTCACGTTGACCATGGTAAAACCTCATTGCTTGACTTTATTCGCAAAACCAATGTGATAGCCGGCGAAGCCGGTGGTATTACCCAGCATATTGGCGCCTATGAAGTTACCCTTCCTGATAATAAAGGGAAGATAACCTTCCTGGATACACCGGGTCACGAAGCGTTTACCGCTATGCGTGCCAGGGGTGCACAGGTAACCGATATTGTGATCATCGTAATAGCGGCTGACGATAGTGTGATGCCTCAAACCCGTGAGGCCATCAACCACGCACAGGCTGCCGGTGCACCAATGATATTCGCCTTCAATAAGATCGACAGACCAGGTGCCAATGCAGATAAGATCCGTGAACAACTTTCGGCCATGAATATTTTGGTGGAAGAATGGGGCGGAAAATTCCAGTCGCAGGAAATATCGGCTAAGACAGGACTTAACGTAGATAAATTACTGGAAAAGGTATTGCTGGAGGCTGAATTGCTTGAGCTAACCGCAAATCCTGATAAACGTGCAGTAGGTACTGTGATCGAAGCGGCTTTGGATAAGGGCCGTGGTATCGTTACCACGGTACTGGTACAAGCAGGTACACTCCGTGTAGGCGATCCGATACTGGCTGGCTGTTATAGCGGTCGCGTGAAGGCATTAACCAACGAACGCGGGCAGAGAGTTGACCTGGCCGGTCCATCGACGCCTATACAGGTACTTGGTATGCAGGGAGCGCCAACTGCGGGTGATAAATTCAACGCGCTGGAAAGTGAAGTTGAAGCACGCGAGATAGCAACCAAGCGCATGCAATTGCAGCGCGAACAAGGTTTACGCACACAGAAACATATCACGCTTGATGAAATCGGTCGCCGTTTGGCAGTGGGCAACTTTAAAGAGCTTAATATTATCGTAAAAGGCGACGTGGACGGCTCGATCGAGGCATTGTCTGACTCCTTGCTGAAACTTTCTACCGAACAGATACAGGTTAACATTATATCCAAGGCCGTTGGGCAGATATCCGAATCGGATGTACTGCTGGCTTCGGCCTCTGATGCGATCATCATAGGTTTCCAGGTTAGGCCTTCAGGCGGAGCGCGTAAACTGGCCGAGCAGGAACAGATCGATATCAGGTTGTATTCGATCATCTATGATGCGATCAACGAGATCAAAGCTGCTATGGAAGGCATGTTGGCTCCTACTTTTGAAGAAAAGATCGTGGCTAACGTCGAAATACGCGAAACCTTCAAGATCAGCAAAGTGGGTACCATCGCAGGTTGTATGGTATTGGATGGCAAGATCACCCGTAACAGTAAGATCCGTATCGTACGCGAAGGCGTTGTTATATTTACCGGAGAATTGGCGTCGCTTAAACGCTTTAAGGATGATGTGAAAGAAGTGAATACCGGATATGAATGCGGTTTGAACATCCTCAACTACAATAATATTGAGATAGGCGACATCGTTGAGGCCTACGAAAACGTAGAGGTAAAACGTAAATTATAGACGCTAAACAAATTTTTATAACATATAAGCCCCGGATCCCCGGGGTTTTTTTTGTGCTGTTTTCACATGGGGCCAATTATAATATGTAAAAAAATTGGCACAATTATTCAATTAACTAAATATTTAGTATTTTACAGTCCCTTAATACAGACGTTTTTGTAGGTATTTAGGGTACGCGTTTGATTGCTAAATATCGAAGACGTAAATTCCCATTCCAATTGCCTGAATAAATTTTTTTTAATGAAAACACAAACCCTTAAACTGCTGGCTCTTTTATTATTGTCCACTTTTTTTACCGGAAAGGTATTTGGCCAGGCCGCCCAGGCAGACAGTGCGGTATTTCAGGCGAGCCTGGACAAGCAAATTGCCAATTATTATATTGCAATTGGCCAGCAATCGCGCTTGTATAGCGGCAAGGAATATTATTATTATGATAGGGTGATCAAAGGCACACCACTATTTCCATTGAATGTGCAATCATGGGAAACCGGCGAAGTAACCTACGACGGATTTAAATACCAGGGTGTGCCTATGATGTATGATATCTACCAGGATATAGTGGTAGTGCTTTTATACAATCATTTCTCCATGTATAGCCTGATCAATGACAAAGTGAAGGATTTCAGCTTTTTAGGCCACCATTTTATCAGGATCAATACAGATACGATACCTAATGATAAATCGGGTTTAACTACCGGGTTTTACGAACAGCTTTACGCAGGCAAAAGCGAGGTTGTTGCGCGGCATGGTAAAACTATACAGCATAATGCATCAGTGGAAAATTCGCTGGAAACCTATTTTTTGGAAGCCCACGACTATTTTTTGAAAAAAGGGAAAACCTGGTATAAGGTTAATAGCCAGGGAGCCTTGTTAAGTGTATTGAAAGACAAAAAGCCTGCTCTGCAAAAATACCTGAAAGACAATAATATTGTTTTCGGTGATAATCCGGAGTTGGCATTAGGCTTAGTGGCCGCTTATTATGATCGATTGTAGCAGATCATCGTCTGAATCCGTATCAGTCGAAATTCCAGTTCCCCCGAAGCCATTTAATTCTTGAATCCTATTTGAACGAACAATTATTCTGATGAAAAAAATATACTTTTTAAGCTTTTGTTTCGCACTTCTGTTTAAACTGGCTTCGGCCCAGGATAACGGTAAGACCATCGGCGTCAGCTATCAGCAGGCGGGTATAGTACAGGTGGTGAGTGACCTGGAATCGAAAACAGGGTACCATTTCTTTTACAATCCAGCCCAGTTTGATAGTTTAAAGGTAACGCTGCAGGCCACCGACCGGACGCTTGCTGCGGTGCTGAACCTGGCTTTTAAGGGCACTGATTTTAATTTTACTATCAAAGATAAGTTTGTGTTTTTGATCAAGGGAAGGCAGATCGCGGCTAATTTGCCACCTGGCTTTTTTACCAGTACGCAGTCGGCAGCTATACCGGCGTCAACAGTTACCGATTATTCGACCGACCAGGTGCAACAAAAGGTTGCGGAGGCCACTACCGAGAATAAGCTGTACGAAATTGGCTTAAGAACCAACAATATTAAACCGGGTAATTCAACCCTGGCCGGTTATGTGCGCAATATTAAAACCGGTGAAGCGGTAATAGGTGCCAGTATCTACGTGCCCGATACGAAGACGGGTGCCGCGTCTGACCAGTTTGGCTATTTTTCGCTTACCCTGCCCCGCGGTAAACAAACCCTTATTGTTAAGGGTCTGGGTATGAAAGATACCCGCCGCCGTATCATATTATATTCTGACGGCAAACTCAATATCGAGATGCAGGAACAGGTGACCTCGTTAAAAGAAGTTACGATCTCGGCCGAAAAAGTAGCAAATGTGAAAAGTGTGGAAATGGGCGTCAACAAACTCGACATCCGCAGCATTAAACAAATTCCTACAGCATTCGGCGAAGCAGACGTTCTGCGGGTTGTGCTCACACTACCGGGTGTACAATCGGTGGGTGAAGCCACAACCGGCTTCAACGTACGAGGTGGTGCTGCCGACCAGAACCTGATCCTGTTCAATGATGCAACGATCTATAATCCTTCGCACTTTTTCGGATTTTTCTCGGCATTTGATCCCGATCTGGTGAAAAATATCGAATTATATAAGAGCACGATACCGGAGAAATACGGAGGCAGGCTTTCCTCGGTATTGGAAGTTACCGATCGCGATGGCAATAAAAAGAACTTTACAGGCTCGGCAGGTATAGGTTTGCTAACCAGCAGGATCAACCTAGAAGGGCCGATCGTAAAAGATAAAACCTCGGTAATTTTTGGAGCGCGTACTTCTTATTCCGACTGGCTTTTAAGTCTGTTACCGCCTGCTTATAAAAATAGCTCGGCTTCGTTTTATGATGTGAACCTGGGTATCACCAGCCAAATCGACGATAAAAACACAATTTACCTGATGGGCTACGTTAGTCAGGACAAGTTCAGGCTAAATAGCGACACATCCTACGCTTATGGCAATAGAAATGCCAACATTAAATGGAAGCATAATTTCAACAATAAACTGTATAGTATTTTCCTGGTGGGATATGATCATTATGATTATAATGTTTCCAGTACTCAAAATGCGATTGATGCGTATAAACTCGACTTTGGCATCAACCAATACAACGGCCGGTTAGATTTTACCTATTACCTGAACCCCAAAAACACGATCGATTTTGGTGTTAGTACGATCTATTATAGTATGAACCCTGGGCAGGAAGTGCCGGATGGCAAACAATCACTGGTTATACCACAGATCGTGCCGCAGGAACAGGCATCTGAAAATGCGCTTTACCTGGGTGATAAATATGATATAACACCCGAATTTTCGGTAAGTGCGGGCATACGCTATTCGCTTTATGCTTACCTCGGCGCACAAACTGTTGACAATTATGCAGCGAACCTGCCCAAAACCGCCATTAACGTAGTAGATAGCACTACTTACGGCAAGGGCAAGGTGATCAATACCTATAAGGGCCCCGAGATCAGGCTGTCGGCAAGATATAATCTGAGCGACGACCTTTCTTTGAAGGCGGCTTATAACACCTTGCGGCAATACATTCACCTGTTGTCAAACACCACCTCTATATCGCCGACGGATACTTATAAGTTAAGCGACCCTAATATTAAACCCCAGTTTGGGCAACAGATATCCCTTGGACTTTACAAGAACGCGGCTTCAAATACCATCGAAACCTCGGTTGAAGTGTATTATAAAAAGATAAATAATTACCTCGACTACCGTAGCGGTGCCACACTCTTATTGAATGACCATGTTGAACAGGAGGTGATCAATACCCAGGGTAAAGCCTATGGTGTTGAATTTTTGGTGAAGAAAACGGCAGGAAAATTGAATGGCTGGATCAGCTATACTTATGCACGTACCTTCCTGAAACAGGACGACCCCAATGCCGGCGAACTGATCAATAACGGGAATTTTTACCCTGCCAGTTATGATAAACCGCATGACTTTAATTTTAACGGAAATTACCGTGTAAGTCACCGGTTTAGTATCTCGCTCGATATGACCTATAGCACTGGCCGGCCAATAACCCTGCCGATAGCCAAATATGAATACGGTGGCTCTGAGCGGGTATATTATTCAGACCGGAATGCTTACCGTATCCCGGATTATTTCAGAACAGATTTATCAATGACGATCGAAGGAAATCACAAGGTGCATCAATTAACCCACAATTCCTGGTCGATTGGTGTATACAACCTGACGGGGCGAGCCAATGCTTACTCTACTTATTTCCAGGAACAAGGCGGTGTGATCAATGGTTACCAGCTGTCGATATTTGCACGCCCGATACCTTTTGTTAATTATAATATTCGTTTCTAGCATGAGAATAGATCGGGAAAGCATAGTGATGTGGATGATTGGCTTGATATTAATCGGATCGGGCGGCTGTAAGCGATTATATACGCCACCGGCTATCAAGGCCCCGAATAATTACCTGGTTGTTGAAGGCGTGATCAATACTGGATCCGATTCATCGTTGATCCGTTTGACGCGTACGGTACCCTTGTCATCGCTAAATGGATCGACTCCGGAAACCGGCGCTACTATTAATATAATTTCTGATGCTAACCTGAGCTACCCTGTATTTGAAAAGGGAAATGGATATTATATAAGCAAACCTGTTAACGGAAACGGACAAACAAAATATGCGCTGAAAATAACGACCAAAAACGGCGAAAGCTACCAATCTGATTTTGTTTCGCCCATCAATTCACCAGCAATAGATAGTGTGTATTACAAGGTTAAAAGCGATGGCGTTGATATCTATTTAGATACGCATGACCCAACAAATTCGGCAAAGTATTATCGCTGGGATTATACCGATACCTACCTTTTTCACACAGCATTCCATTCAATCGGTAAATTTGCAAAAGCCCCTAAAGACACAGTTGTTTTCAGACCCCTTGCCGAGCAGAACTTTCAATGCTGGCACAGCGATACTTCTTCGAGTATTTTGCTGGGCTCTACTGCAAAACTTAGCCAGACTGTTATATCGCAAGCACCTATCGTTTCCATACCTTCAACTTCTATTAAAATATCAAATCGCTATAGTATAAACGTCAATCAATACGGGCTTACAACCGATGCCTATAACTACTATTATCTGCTTCAGCAGAATACCCAAAACATAGGTACAATATTTGACCCGCAACCTTCTCAGGTGCCCGGTAACATACACAGTCTTAGTAACCCAGCAGAAGTAGTGATCGGCTATATTACAGCTGGAAAGCCGACCAAATACCGGATATTCATTGATACACATAATTTGCCCGCCTGGCTGTCGGACAATCCTTACTCGGGATGTTTGTTGGACACAGATTATTACCATCCGGGGCGGGGTCAAAACTCTATTGCAGATTACATCTATACTGGCATAGACATACCGGTTAATCCTGTTGCACCTCCATTGTCGGCGATCATTGGTTGGTCTGGATCATCTCCCTATTGTGTGGATTGTACGCTAAATGGAACTAATATAAAACCCGATTACTGGACAGATTTTTAATGATGAACAAAAAAATATTCATTCCAATTATTTTAATCACCGTATCATTGGCCGGTTGGCTGGGATGCAAAAAGCTCTATAACCCGAAGATCATTTCTTCGGGTGGAAATTATCTTGTTGTGGAAGGCGTGATCAATACCGGGAGCGATCCTTCATTGATTAAACTAAGCCGAACAGTACCCTTGTCATCAAACTCATCGGCAAAGCCCGAAACAGGTGCAATTATCAGTATCGTTACCGATGGCGGTATCAATTACCCGGTAACAGAAACGGGTAATGGAAATTATGTTGGTGCCATCATCAATTCTAATGCGGCTGTTAAGTACAGTCTTAAGATCGTAACGAACGGCGGCGAGACCTATCAATCAGATTTTGTATCAGCCAAAAACTCACCTCCGATCGATAGTGTATATTACAAAATAACAAATAACGGTATCAATATTTATGCAGATACCCACGACCCTACCAATAGTTCGAGATATTATCGCTGGGATTTTACTGATACCTACATCTTCCACTCAGCATTTGACTCTTATGGTTACTATACACCAATACCTAAGGATACGGTATTGGCAAGGCCTCCTTCGCAACAGATCTATCAATGCTGGCTAAATGACACTTCATCGAATGTTATTGTCAGCTCTACTGCAAAATTGACCAACGATGTAGTGTCTGGTAACCTGATCTCTACCATCGCTTCTAACTCTGAGAAAATTGCTAACCGCTATTCGATCCAGGTCAATCAATATATTCTCACGGTAGATGCGTTCAATTATTACCAGCAATTAAAGAATAATACGCAATCGCTGGGTACCATTTTTGATCCACAGCCTTCCGAATTGCCGGGCAATATTCACTGTCTTTCTAATCCTGCCGAAGTAGTGATCGGGTATATAACAGCTGGCGCGCCGTCAAAAACCCGAATATTTATTGATAACCGAAATTTGCCGAACTGGCAATCGATCAATTATTACGCCGGTTGTTTGCTGGATACAGACCTTTACAAATACGCGCAAAAAGGTGGGGGCTTCATCAACCAGGTAGCCCTGAATATATATCCGGGCTATGCTATCCCGGTATTGCCTATTGCTGTACCTAATGGGCCAATTTTGGGATGGTCGGCATCAAATCCGGCTTGTGTTGATTGTTCGCTCCGTGGTTCAAAAATCAAACCATCTTATTGGATAGATTATTAAATTATGGAGAAAACAATTTGCATATTTTTTTTACTGATCTGTTTAATTGCGGGATGGGAGAGTTGTACCAAAAGCTATACGCCTAAAATCGTTGCAGGCAACCTTAATTACCTGGTAGTAGAGGGTTTTATTAATATAGGAAACGATTCTGCCATTTTCAACCTTAGCCGTACTGTAAAAGTTAATGCTGGTGTTGATACTGCAGTAGAAACAGGTGCCATTTTGAATATTGAAGGCATCGATAATAAAAGCTTCCCTGTCCCGGAACTCGGAAAAGGTAAGTATGGTGTGGCCGGGCTTTCTTTGGATAATACCAAACAATACCGGTTGCGGATAAAAACTACCGACGGAAATAGTTACCTGTCTGATTTCACAAAAGCAAAACTAACACCGCCAATAGACAGCGTTGGCTATACCCAATTAAGCAACGGAATACAGGTTTATGTGAATACACACGACCCCAATAATAACACCTTATATTATCGATGGGCCTATAATGAAACCTGGGAGTTCCATGCTTTTTATCCATCATTTTATTATTCTGACGGAAGTGCGATCCAGCAACGAACGCCCGACCTCCTCAATTTTTACTGCTTTACCAATACGGCTTCAACCAGTATTACCCTTGGTTCGTCGGCTAAATTGAAGCAGGACGTTATATACCAACAGCCGATCATATTTATACCAGCAACTTCCGAGAAGATTGAGTCTCGTTACAGCATTTTGTTGAAACAATATGCCATGACCAGCGACGAATTTAATTATTGGCAGAGTTTACAAAAGAACACCGAGAAGATCGGTTCTATATTCGATTCACAACCATCCGAAATCCAGGGTAATATTCATTGTATTTCCAATCCCTCTTTGCCGGTGGTGGGCTATATCGGATCCACCAATATGCAATCGAAAAGGGTGTTTATTGCCAAAACAGATTTGCCGACAAAGTGGGTTGCTACGTATCCCTATTCCTGCCCGCTGGATTCCTTTCTTTATTGTCGCCCGCCCTATTGTATCAACGATGTGGCAGCCCACCTCATACCCCAGCCTTCCGAAGAAGTGCCAACAACAGCCATTTTTGGCTCAGATGGCTTACCTGTTGGCTTCTTGGGATCCTTTAATACCTGTGTTGATTGTACAATTCGTGGAACCAAACAAAAACCTAGTTTCTGGTAAGATGAAAAAGATGATCGGGCATATTGGTTTGGTGTTTTTTTGCTTTTCGGGGATGGCTTGTAAAAAGCCATATTTACCACCCGTAATTAATACTTCCAATAGTTTCCTGGTAGTGGAGGGGGTGATCAATACCGGCAACGACTCAACATTTATACATCTGAGCCGTACCGTTCCGCTTTCTTCGACGCTAAAGTCGATACCTGAAACCGGATCAGTTGTTACAATAATAACTGACGCCGGCACGACTTACCCTGTAATGGAAAAAGGGAATGGCGACTATTCGGCAACCGCTATTAGTGCAAAAACAAATTCAAAATATGCGTTGAAAATAATAACTGCCAATGGCAAAGCCTACCAATCGGATTTTATTTCGGGTAAAAATTCGCCGCCGATCGATAGCGTTTACTACAAGGTGACGGGTAGTGGTGTAAACGTTTATGCTGATACCCACGATCCGGCCAATAATTCAAAATATTACCGTTGGGAATATATCGAGACTTATGAGTATCATTCAGCATTTCACAGCTACGACTCGCTGGCGACGATGCCAAAAGATACCGTATTGATGAGACATTTCGGAAGTCAGATATACCAATGCTGGCAAAGTGATACCTCAACCAGTATCATACTTAACTCTTCGGCCAAATTGACAACCGATATTATCAACCAAAACCAGGTGGCATTTATACCTTCAACGTCGGAAAAGATCGCAGGGCGTTACTCCATTCTGGTCAAACAGTATGCGATGACACCCGAGGCCTATAACTATTACCAGATACTGCAGAAAAATACTGAAAAGCTGGGTACCATTTTTGATGCGCAGCCATCCGAATTACCTGGGAATGTTCATTGTTTAAGCGACCCTAATGAAGTCGTTATTGGCTACATTACTGCCGGCGCCGTAGCCCAGGGAAGAATTTTTGTTGATAACAGGGACCTCCCGGACTGGCAATCGGACAACCCCTATGCTTCATGTCACCTGGATACTGACGTATTTGTAAGGGCTATTGTAGGCACAAAAGCTACCGAGAACGAGGTAAAAGAATATATATACACTGGGATTCATTACCCGGTTGCTGATGTTATTAATCCAATATCCCGATTAGTGATCGGATACTCGGCATCATTACCCTTTTGCGTTGAATGTACGGTTCGGGGTACCAATGTGAGGCCTAAATTTTGGACAGATTATTAAAAAATGAAAAGAGGCGCTTTCATATTTCTTTTATCTTTTGTGCTGATGACACTCGGCACGGCTTGTAAAAAGCCGTACCTACCTCACGTGGTAGATGCATCTGTAAATTATCTGGTTGTACAGGGAGTTGTAAACGCAGGATCCGATTCCACTTTCATCCAGTTGAGCCGCACGGTCAAATTGTCGGGTCAAACAAAGGCAGCTCCCGAAACAAATGCTGTAGTAAATGTCGAGAGCGACAATGGAGTAACTTACCCATTGATTGAACAGGCAAATGGTCAATACGTTTCACCGGGTTTAAACCTTGACGCTTCGCATAAATACAGGCTGAGGATTAAAACTTCTGATGCCAAAGTTTATTTATCCGACCTGGTCAATGTCGAGAATCCGCCTCCCATCGATTCTATCAATTATGTGATCACCCCAAACGGTTTGAATATAGACGTTAATACCCACGACCCTAAAAACAGCACGCGCTATTACCGTTGGGAATACCAGGAAACCTGGATCATACGTTCTTTTTATCACTCGCATTATGTGAGCACAGGTGATACGGTTGTACCACGCGATGAAGCTCACAATAGTATATGGCAATGCTGGCAAAAAGATACTTCCAGCAATATCATACTGGCATCATCTGCCAGGCTGGTTAATGATGTGATATCCCAAACGCCGGTTATTTTTATTCCTTCCACGTCGGAAAAGTTATCGGTCGAATACAGTATTTTAGTTAAGCAATATGCGCTGAGCAGCGATGCCTTTAATTTTTGGCAAAATATCAAAACAAATACCGAACAGATCGGGACGATCTTTGATGTGCAGCCATCAGAAATATCAGGGAATATCCATTGCCTGACCAACCCTGCTGAACCGGTGATCGGGTACCTTAGCGTAGGCAGCACCGCAAGCAATCGGATATTTATCAGGCAAAGCAAATTGCCGGCGTGGGACCCGATATTACCCTATACTTATTGCCAGTTGGTAAAAGATTGTTGCGTGTATGATTATCAAACGAGAGAAGGCGTGGTTAATCAGGTAGATCAATTGATGAACCCCAGTTTTCATGAAAATAATGGCCCGTATTATATTCCAATTGATGCCATTGGCATGGTAGGTGCCCCGCCCTTAGGGTTTACAACTACTTCGGTGCCAATATGTGTTGATTGCACGGTAAGAGGGACAAATAAGCAACCCGATTTTTGGGTATTTTAATAGGAAACAAAAAGATGTAAAAGGGTGCCCCAAAAGGGGTCGAAATTTAGAAAATAGATCAACAATAATAAAAGCAGTCCTGACCTGAGAATTTTAGGTAGACGTTCTGCCGGATATGAACAGAATAATATAAATACCAGCTATATTAAATAAAGCGATGAAACAACTAACAGGCTCGATGAAAAAATTTATTGGTGCAGCGGCACTGGCGTCCTTGATCACAATTAATGGTGCTGCCCAGCAGGCAGACCCCGTAAGGAGCAGTTTTGAAAAGTATAGTCAAAATACGATACACGAAAAAGTATTTGCTCATACCGACAAAAGCGCTTATTTGACAGGCGAGATCCTGTGGTTCAAATTGTATGTGGTAGATGCTACAGGGCATAAGCCCATTGACCTGAGTAAAGTAGCTTATGTCGATGTGTTGGATAACAATTCGGTGCCGGTATTGCAAACTAAGGTTGAACTTACCAAAGGTAGCGGCAGCGGATCGATCTATATCCCGGTAACCGTAGCCAATGGTAGTTATAAACTTCGGGCTTATACTAATTGGATGAAGAATTTCAGCCCCGATTATTATTTCGAAAAAGCGATCACGATCGTCAATCCGCAGATCGTACCGGGAGCTATCGCTGGCACGGGTCCGGCATTTGATATTCAGTTTTTCCCTGAAGGAGGAAACCTGCCTAATGGTACAGCTACCAGAGTTGCATTTAAAGCGGTTGGTAAAGATGGTAAGGGAATTGATTTCACTGGTGCGCTGGTTAATCAGAAAAATGATACCCTGTTAAAATTTAAACCGTTACAATTTGGGATGGGGAGTTTTACATTTACGCCCGATGCATCCAGCACTTATAAAGCAGTTATTCGCAGCGGGCAGGAAACACCGGTTGTTGTAGCGCTTCCATCGGCAGCAAGCCAGGGTTATGCATTACAATTGGCCGACCAGGGTTCGCGTCTGACAGTCAATGTCAAGGCGCTGAATGTTGATAATACCGAAGGTGTTTACCTGTTTGTACATACCGGCCAGCTGGTTAAGGTTGCCAAATACTCCTCGCTGAACAATGGTACAGCGATATTTAACATTGATAAGAGCCAGTTGGATGAAGGCATTTCGCACATCACATTATTCAACAATAATCACCGTCCGGTGGCTGAACGGTTATATTTTAAACGGCCAACAAAATTACTCCATGTTGATGCAGCAACCGATCAGCAACAATATGCCAATCGTAAGAAAGTGAACGTTTCATTATCGGCGAAAGACAATGCAGGTAATCAGCAGGTGGCCGATCTGTCGGTTTCGGTATACCGACTCGACGATTTCCAAACCGCAGACGAAAGCGATATCGCAGCCTACTTTTGGCTGAGTTCTGATTTGAAGGGAAGGATCGAGTCGCCAGGATTTTACCTGAAAGAAAATGCAGATGAAGCAGCAGATAACCTGATGCTTACCCAGGGATGGAGCCGGTTTCAATGGAACGAGGTATTGGCTGGTAAAGCACCTGTGTTTAGTTATTTACCCGAATATAATGGTCACCTGGTTTCAGGTAAAGTAATAAATACCCTCACAAATGCACCTGCTGCCGATGTGGTAGCCTATTTGGGTGTACCGGGTAAAAGAGTTCAACTGTTTTCTTCGCGGAGCGATTCAAGTGGTCGGGTATTATTCAATACAAAAGATCTTTATGGCCCGGGCGAAATCGTAGTGCAATCAAATACCGAACATGACAGTACCTATCGGATCGATATTTTGAGCCCATTTTCTGAGCAATATTCAAAAACTCCCCTGCCTCCTTTTAGTTTAAAACCAGTACTGCAACCTTCAGTTGAAAATGCAAGTATCGGCATGCAGGTGCTGAATCTTTATTCGGGGAACAATATCAAGAAATATGCTGAGGCAGCGGTTGATAGCAATGGTTTTTATGGTAAACCATACCGCAGCTATAAATTGGACGATTATACCCGTTTTACGACCATGGAGGAAGTATTACGTGAATACATACATGAATTATATGTTGTTAAAAGCGATAAACGATATCATATAAAGATCATCAGTGAAAAAGGGTTTTTAGATGGAGACCCGCTGGTGCTGCTGGATGGTGTCCCGGTTTTTAATATGGATAAAGTGATAGCTCTTGATCCGCTTAAGATCAAAAGACTCGACGTAGTACGCGATCGTTATTTTTGGGGGCCCACTTCCTTTGAGGGTATAATGAGTTATACAACTTATAAGGGTGACCTTGGCGGCCTGGATTTAGATCCGCATGCAGTAGTGCTCGACTATGAGGGCTTGCAGCTGCAAAGAGTTTTCTATTCACCGGTGTATGGTACCGAAGCTGAAGTTGCCAGTCGTTTGCCCGATTTCAGGAATTTGCTTTACTGGGCGCCATTTGTTAAAAGCAGCTTACAGGGAAATACGCAGTTTTCGTTTTATACCGGAGATCAACCCGGAAAGTATATCGGGATCATACAAGGCATAACCGCAGAGGGTACAGCCGGCGGCCATGTATTCAATTTTGATGTAAAATGATAGTGATATAGTGGGAAAGGCGCCATTTTGCCACCAGGGCGTAATATTTTTGATACAAATGCGTGCAATATATCTATGCCCCGGGATATTTGCGTTTATGAGTTGAACCTGATTTGCGGCATTGCAATGGGCTAAACAGCATATCTAAAAAAATGCACACTTAAATTAAACCATTCAAGTTCAGTTTAGTCAAAAGGGCAGAAAAGAATTTAAAAATAGTAATACCCTAAAAAATATTCTAAAAAAATGAAAAGCTTATATCAATTTACAGCCTGCCTGGCATTGGTAGGATTGCTGGCAGGAGGGATGGCACAAAATGCCAATGCACAACACGGCTTTCATGGCGGTGGTCATTTTAGTGGCGGTATTAGTTTCGGACGCGGCGGTATAGGAATAGGTTTTGGCAGAGGAGGCGCTTTGGCGGTAACTGCAAGGCCCGGATACTATGGTGGTTTTTATGGTGGAAGGTACTTTTTTGGCTACCCTGCAGTTGGTTTCCGACTGGGCTATTTGCCATTTGGCTTTTTCCCTTTCTACTTTGGTACCGACTTGTATTATTATTCTGGTGGCGTATTTTATCGTCCATATGATAACGGTGGTTACGAAATAGCAAGTCCACCGCTTGGAGCTGCTGTACCCGAATTGCCTAAAGGATCGCAATCGATTGTGATCGACGGCCAGCAATATTTTGAATTTAACGGTGTTTATTTTCAGCCAGGTACCGACGATAAAGGCAAAACCGTATATGTGGTAGCAGGAAAAGATGGTGTATTGAACACCAATGGCGAACAGACCGATACGCCGCCACCAGCACCAAAGGTTGGCGATATTGTAAATCAATTACCTGAAGGTTCGCGCAAAGTAACGCTCAACGGTCAGACCTATTTCGTTGGTCCCGATGGTATCTATTACCAAAACTATACCGATGCTAATAATTTTAAAGGATACCGAATTGTGAGTGTACCGTCAGATGACGATAACGAAAAGCAACAATAGTGTTACATAAAAATACTTAAAAAGGGCTCTTTGAGCCCTTTTTTTATGAAAAGCCAACTAAACCTTTGTTATTGGCAAGTGTCAAAATTTAAACACTAATAATCAATAAGATGAAGAGCTTAATTAAATATATGTCGGCAATTACGCTAAGCGTCCTGCTGACAATGGCGATAGGGGGGCAGGTTTATGCTCAGCGGGGTGGTCATAGTGGTGGCGGCGGCTTCCATGGAGGTGGCGGAGGTGGCGGCTTCCATGGTGCTGTTAACTCAGGTGGCGGCTTTCGTGGTTCGGTAGCTGGCAGGAGTGGGTTTGGCGTACGCAGTGGAGCTATTACACGCAGTAATTATGCGGTACGCGGCGCAGTTGGTGTCCGTGGCAATTATGCAGTACGAGGCGCAGTAGGTGTTCGCGGTGGTTTTGGTGCCCGCGCTTATGCAGGTCGTGGTGGCAGCTATGTTTATGGTGGTCGTACTTATTATAGGGGAGGCTATGGTTACGGTGGTCGCAACTATTATAGAGGAGGCTATGGCTATGGTGGTGGTTTTTATCACTATGGATGGGGTTGGGGATATCCTCACTTGGGTTTATATTTTGGTTTTCTGCCTTTTGGCTATTACCCCTTTTATTGGGATTCAAACCCGTATTACTATTATGGCGGCGTCTTTTACAGGCCCTACAATGGCGGATACCAGGTTACTACACCCCCGCTTGGCGCGGCTGTACCCAGCTTGCCTTCAAATGCCCGTTCGATCATGATCGATGGGGTGCAATATTATGAAGCGAGTGGTGTTTACTACCAGCAAAGTGATGATGCCAATGGAAAAACTGTGTACGTAGTTGTAGGCCGCGATGGTGTACTGAATACCGAAAATGCTAACGATCAGCCTACAAATGACAACGAGACTACCATGGATAACCCGGGTAATAATCCTTCGGCAAATACCAATGGTACGCAAACAGATAATACTGAAAAGCCCGCTATAACCCTGAAAGTTGGCGATGTATTACACCAATTACCTGCCGATTGCCGCAAGGTGACCTTGAATAACAAAAAATATTATGTTTCGCCCGATAATGTGTTTTATGAAGAAGTGAAGGATGATAACGGAACCGGGTATCGCGTGGCCAGTGTACCCGGCACCGGATCGGGTGAGTAAAATGATAATTGAATTTTTTACTCCGGATAATATGATGGCCCCGTTCACCGGGGCTTTTTTTATTTGTTATGATCTAAAAAGTAGCCCCAAAATAAAAGCCCCCTCACACTTGCTGTTTGGGGGCTTTCAACCTAAACCTTATCACAATTAAACCGGTAGAATACCAGTTCGTTTACCTATAACGCAATTACTATACCATTATGATATTGCTGACGAAATTTCCTTATTCTGGTATTAATTTAACCTGAAATGACCAAATCTGCTGCTACTATTACTGTTCCCTTTTGGTGACAAACTGTTCCCTTTGCCATACATTATCAGGGACGCAATGCTTGTTTGAAACGTTTCTAGCAGCTTAAATAAGTATCGTTAAGGAAAAATGGGGGCACTACATCAACCAGCAAAAAAATATTTAACAAAATCGTGCCATCAAAGTATTTCAATTCCGGATTTTGGAAAAATTCTCCGGAAAATGCAATCGCTGTCGCAGCCCGTTTGACACTTTGACATGGCCGATCAGGACGCGATTTTTTGATTTAAAGGATCACCCAAGGCCCAATTACTAATTACCAATGCCAATTACCCCTCAAAATCCGTAAGTTTTCAATATATCCAAATGGTGAAGCTCATGCCCGGCAGTGATATAAACTATCGCGCGTACTGTTATGGCGTATCCGCTGGCAGTTCCCTGTCTTAACAATTGTTCCTCACTGAATGAGTGGTACAGGTACAATGTTGCTTCGCGAACAGCTTTGTATTCATTGGCCAGATCGGCAATGGTACGGCTGTTGAAATCGGTGTTGTTGATATAAACATCCTGGTCAAAACCCGGTTGCGGAACATTATTGCGCGAAAAAACCAGCGCCCTATATGCAAAAACCCGTTCGGTGTCAATGATATGCCCCAGCGTTTCTTTAAGGGTCCATTTTCCAGGTGCATAGGGCAGGGAAGCCTGCTCTTCACTCATAGCGTTGAATAATTTCCAGGTCGATTCCTGCAGACTGGCTAAAAGCTCCAGTACATCGTTTGTATCCACTTTACCTACATAGTTTGCGGTGTAATCGGGATACTCGTTAGCTTGCGGTTTATTGATCATCTTTTATTTCTTTTAATACGATACGAAATGTGGTACCCTTACCTACTTCAGAGTCCTTTACAAATATTTGCCCGCTATGGTAATTTTCAACCATACGGCGTGTAAGCGATAGGCCCAGTCCCCAACCCCTTTTGCGTGTGGTATATCCCGGTTGAAAAACGGTCTCGAATTTCGACCGGGGGATGCCCTTGCCGGTATCCGTTACATCAATAAATACCTGGCCGCGCGCTTTGTTTCCCGAAATCTCTACTTTGATTTGCCCTGCATTGTCAATGGCGTTCACGGCGTTTTTCAGCAGGTTTTCGAGTACCCAATCGAACAATGGTATATTTAGACCGGCTTTCAATTCCCGGTTGCCACTGATCTCGAAGCCGATCTTACTACTAACCCGCACCCTGAAATAGTCTACAAATTCTTTTACAACCTCGTAAACATCGTTCGGCTCAAGCACAGGTTGCGAACCGATCTTTGAAAA
>CAIPDP010000123.1 GCA_903863845.1 uncultured Mucilaginibacter sp.
AAACTATGGCAGAATTAAGTACAAGGCACTTATTAGGAATAAAAGACTTGAATCGCTCAGATATCGAGTTAATCTTCGAAACTGCGGATGAATTTAAATCTGTGTTAAACCGACCGATCAAAAAAGTGCCTTCGTTGCGTGATGTTACCATTGCCAATATTTTCTTCGAAAATTCTACGCGTACGCGACTATCTTTTGAACTGGCAGAAAAACGCCTTTCAGCTGATGTGGTGAATTTTGCAGCATCGTCATCTTCGGTAAGCAAAGGAGAAACGCTGATCGATACCGTCAACAATATCCTGGCCATGAAAGTGGATATGGTGGTCATGCGCCACCCCTTTGCAGGTGCCGGTATATTTTTATCCAAACATGTAAAAGCACAGATCGTTAACGCAGGTGATGGTGCCCACGAGCATCCTACCCAGGCTTTACTGGATGCCTTTTCAATACGCGAAAAATATGGTGATGTGGCTGGAAAAAAAGTGGCCATTGTTGGTGATATTCTGCACTCCCGCGTTGCACTTTCTAATATCCTTTGCCTCAAACAATTGGGTGCCGAAGTTATGGTTTGCGGACCAACTACCTTAATCCCTAAATATATCGGAGCTTTGGGCGTAAAAGTTGAACACGACCTGCTGAAAGCACTAAACTGGTGCGATGTAGCCAATATGCTGCGCATCCAATTGGAGCGCCAGGACATCAAATATTTTCCTTCACTCCGCGAATACAGCATGCTATACGGGCTTAATAAGCAGATACTCGACTCACTGGATAAAGAGATCACCATCATGCACCCGGGCCCAATTAACCGCGGAGTGGAAATTACCAGCGATGTAGCCGACAGTAAACAGTCGATCATTCTCGACCAGGTTGAAAATGGTGTAGCTATTCGAATGGCAGTATTATACCTGCTTGCCGGCCAGGCACAATAATAAACTTACTGTAGCAGTTTATTGCGTTGATTGGTATATTTATAATATGAAAATCAACCTGTTAATGCTGTTGTTCGCTGCGCTAATGACCACTTCTGCAATGGCTCAAAACACCAATTCACGCAAAACCGACTCCGTTTTTCAACTCGTCAAAAAATACTTTAATAACAAACAGCCTGATTCAATTTATGCGCTGGCGGGGGAAAAATTCCATGCGGCATTAACACCGGAAACTTTTCGTTACGTATGCGCTAATCAGTTGTTCCCCTTAGGAGCTATCAAGGGCTCTTCGCTAATTAGTTTTGTCAATAACCAGTTGGCTACTTATAAGCTCGACTTTGATGCAGCTACCCTTCAGTTACAATTAACATTGGATGACCAGGGTAAGATAGAATTGTTCCTATTTCAGCCCTACAAAAAACCTATTGCCGAAAAATTAAAGTCTGTTGCAAGTACCAATTTATTACGCACGGAAACTGACAAAAAGGTCGATTCAGTTGTTCAGCCATATATTAAAAAATCAAATACAGTTGGCCTGAGCATAGGTATATTAAAGGGTGGGCAAGTTAGCCTATATAATTACGGTGAAACAAAGATTGGCAACAATCATCTACCTGATGCCAATACGCTATTTGAGATTGGTTCGATCAGCAAAACATTTACAGCTACTTTGCTTGCCTATTATGTAAATGAAGGAAAAATAAAGCTGAGCGATCCGATCACTAAGTTTCTGCCCGATTCCGTGGCTTCCAATAAAGCACTGGCTGACATTACAATTGAAATACTGAGTAACCATACATCAGGTCTGCCACGTTTGCCGGATAACCTGGTCAATCATTCACTCGATCCGCTCGACCCTTACCGTGATTACAAGAAAAAAGACCTGTTCGATTACCTGAAAACGGCCAAATTAGAAAGCAAGCCCGGAGAAAAATACGCTTATTCTAACCTCGCAGTAGGGCTTTTGGGTACTATATTGGAGCAAATCAGCGGCAAAACCTATGAACAGATGGTTGAAGAGATCATTTGCAAACCATTGAATCTAAATAACACCGCGCAACACCTGAGTACTTTACAGAATGAACATTTCGTTACCGTTTATAACGACCAGGGGAAAGAAACACCAGCCTGGAATTTTGCAACCCTCGCACCCTGCGGAGCCTTGCGTTCTACCGTAAATAACCTGTTGGCATATGCAGCTGCACAAATGACTGTATCTAACACAAAACTATCAAAGGCAATGCAGTTGACCCATCAGGTAACTTTTACCGATAAAGACCTGCAACTGGGATTAGGTTGGCATATTATCAAAATTGGAGGCACCCCCTACTTCTTTCATAACGGCGGCACCTACGGATGCAGCACTTTTTTAGTGTTTAACCCAACAACAAAGTTTGCAGTTGTAGCGCTTTCAAATTCGGGTGAAAGCATTGATGCCACCGCAGCCGAAATCGTAAAAAAACTCCAGTAATCCGTCTATTTAGCAGGCGCTTTGTAAGTTTCCGATTTGGCAACATTGCTAACCCTGACATTCGAGCCATTACGTATTTCGTCAGAAGCAACTTTAATTATTTGGTCGCCGGGTTTAATATCACCATATACTTCCATATCATCAGATGCTATTACACCCTTTTTAACATCAACCCATTCGGCTTTATTATTATTTACCCTGATCACAAATACTTTTTCGGTTGAGGTAACCACCGCCGATTTCGGCAAAACAATCGCGCTATCCCTCGAAGGGGCAGGTATATTTACATCAGCATACATGCCGGGAAGTAGTTTCTTATCCTTGTTATAAACATCCATTTCAAGTCGCTCGGCTCTTAACTTTTCGTCTAGTGCACCAGCCAGACGTTTTACCTGGGCCTTGAACTTTTCTGCAGACAAAGTTTTTACAGTAAATGTCACCTCGCTTTTATTACTCAAGCCACCAGTATACATCTCAGGTACTGAGATCACCAGACGCATTCTTTCCTGGTCCTGAATAACAAACAAAGGAACAGCACCTCCTTGTCCCGGACCAACATAGGCACCGAGATTCACATTACGCGCGGTAACAACGCCATCAAACGGAGCCCTGATCTGCAAATAATCAAGATTTGCGGTAGCCGCTTTATAATCGGATTTTGCAGCTTCAACATTTGCCAGGTCTGAATTTTTCTTCGCCTCTGCTTGCTCCAGATCGTTTTCAGACACCGTTCCGGGTGTTTTGCTGGTATTTAGCAAACGATCATAAGTAGCTTTACTTGCAATATAAATCGCCTCCTGTTGTTTGATACGAGATTGCAGAGCCGCTATCTGTGAATTAATTTCAGGAGCTTCCAGTGTTGCCAGCAAATCGCCGGTATGTACCTGAGAACCAATATCGGCATACAATTTTTTCACATAGCTGTTTATCTTCGCATAAAGGTCAACCTGTTGGTAGGGAATCAGCTCGCCAGGTAATGCTATCGTAGGACTAAGTTTGCCTTTGGCAGCAGTAACTAATACCACGCTTGGCGTATCCAGGGCAGCTTCCTGCTTTTCGGTTTCGGCAATTGCGTCTTTTTCCTTCTTGTCAGAACAAGCGCTTATTCCAAAAATGATCAGGAAGGCAATGCCAAGTGTATATTTATTTTTGAACATGTTCATGATGGTGTGCTGGAACATAATATTTACTTTCTATATCTTCTGGGTCTAATGAAACGGATACGGTGCTGGTATTACCCTGCACCCAGGCAAATACCTGCGGCAAAATGAGCACGGCTGCAAATGTCGAAGCCAGCAGACCGCCGATAACTGCTCGCCCCAAAGGCGAGGTCTGATCGCCGCCTTCGCCTAAACCCGATGCCATCGGGATCATCCCAACGATCATGGCAAGGCTGGTCATTAAAATAGGTCGCAACCGGAGTGCTACGGCCTCACGTGCCGAGCGAAGAGCATCGCCGTTATGTTTACGTAGTTCTTCAGCGTTGGTGATCAATAAAACGGCATTTGAAATTGAAACGCCGACTGACATGATCATCCCCATATACGATTGCAGGTTGAGCGTCGCTCCGGTAAACATAACAAGTGCCATTGATCCAGCTAAAACTGCCGGTACGGTAAACAATACTACAAATGCCAGTTTAAATGATTGAAAATTTGCAGTTAACATCAAATAGATAACTAATACCGCCACGATCAGACCCAAACCCAGGCTGTTTAGCGTATCCGTCAAGGTAGTACTGATACCGCGCGTTTGTATTGTAAGCCCGCGTGGCAATTTGCCAAGAGCAAGTAAGGCTTTATTGACATCTTTGGTTGCCGTACCAAGGTCTTTTTTGTTCAGGTTAGCAGTAACGGTCAGCATAGGCAAAGGTCCCAGGTTATCGTTCTCACCATAAGTAGTATCGGTTTTGATCGATGCAACGTCGTTCAAAACTGGTCGCGCCTGGTTAGGATTGACCGGGATATTGCGAATGTCATTAAAACTCGACATCTGATATTCCGGAACTTCAACCTGAACGTTGTAGGAAAGACCTGCTTTCTGATCGAGCCAAACATTTTTTTCGGTATAACGGGAAGAAGAAGTGGCAGCTATTAGTGAACGTGAAACATCAGTCATACTCAGGCCCAATTGGGCAGCGCGCAATCGATCAATATCTATATCGATAGATGGGTATTTATAGGATTGGCCTATCTGTACGTCACGCAAATAGCCAATTTTTTTAAGTCGATCTACCACTTTCAAGGCATAGATAACATTCTGTGGTTTGTTTTTACTTACTACTGCTACCTCTATTGGTGTAGGCGATCCCTGGCTTAATATTTTATCAGTAAGCTCGATAGGTTCGAAGGAAAGTTTGACTGATGGTTGCGTGCGGTGCATTGCAGAACGCAGTCTCTCTTTCAAATCATCCAGGTCAACATGATATCCTTCACGCAGGTTTACCTGTAAAACAGCTTCTTGCGGTCCGGCCATAAAAAGATAGATAGGGCTGGTAGAGAACTGTCCCGGGTGCTGCCCAACCATAGCTGATGTTACCTCTATATTACCTTTGCCAACCAGCTTTTCCAATTGGTGTATTGCGTCAAGGGTGATTAGTTCGGTACGTTCAAAGCGTGTTCCATCAGGTGCACGTAAACGAACCTGAAAAGTACCGGAATTTACTTTAGGTAATACATCGCGCCCGATAAAAATAAACATCAGCGCTGCAAAACCAAGGGCGGTTATCGCGTACATAATCACCCAGAATCTCCGATAGGGCATCATCCAATCCATCCACCCTAAAAAACGTATTCTAAATTTATCGAAACGGCTAAGCTTATGATCATTTCCCCCTTCAATTGCATTTTTTACTGCAAGTTCTTTCTGTTCCCATGCTGAACCTTCGTCTTCCAATGCGAATCCATCAGCATGACTTTTATCCTCATGTTTATTAACCATGATCCAGTTGGCCATTACCGGCACAAAAGTTTGAGCCAATACATAGGAGGTGATCATCGAAAATCCGATCGCCAGAGACAAGGGTAAAAACAAAGCGCCGGGTATACCCGTCATAGTAAACGCGGGGGCAAATACAGCCAGGATACAAAACAGGATCAGCAATTTAGGAAATGCAATTTCTTTACAGGCATCCCAAATAGCCAATGCCTTGGGTTTACCCATATCAAAATGCTGGTGGATATTCTCAATAGTTACCGTTGATTCATCCACCAAAATACCGATCGCAAGTGCAAGGCCGCTCAGGGTCATGATATTGATGGTTTGATGAAACAACCAAAGGAAGAAAATACCTGAAATGATACAGGTAGGTATCGTCATGATCACGATGAGTGCCCCGCGCCTGTCACCAAGGAAAAGTAACACCATCAAGCCGGTCAATATTGCACCGATGGCACCTTCTTCGGCCAGACTCTTTACGGCGTTGATCACGTAAACCGACTGGTCAAAAACGTAGGAAAGCTTCACATCATCTGGTAATACCGATTGAAAACGTGGCATAGCTTTCTTCAAGCTTTGTACGACATCCCAGGTTGAAGCACTCGAAGATTTAGTGATTGGCAAATAAACAGAACGCTTACCGTTGACCAGCGCATAACTGCCCGGAATATCTGAGCCGTCTTCAACCGAGGCAACATCGTGTATAAAAACCGTTTGTATACCATTTTTTATTAAAGGGATGTCACCGAATTCGCTGATCTTATTGATCGTGGTATTGCTGGGCGTTAAATAATTGATATCGCCAATCCGTACGTTACCAGCCGGGGTATTTTGATTGTTATCCCTAAGCGCCAAAACGAGCTGGTCAGGAGTAACATTATGTGCCCGCATCAATTCAGGATCGGCTTTTATAACCACGGTTCGAAGGTTACCGCCAAAAGGCGCCGGAGAAACCAGGCCCGGTATTGAGGTGAATTGGGAACGGACATAAACGTTCGCCAAATCAAGCAATTCATTATTTGACCTTTTGGTGCTGGTTAAAACCAATTGCCCGACAGGCAGCGTTGAAGCATCGAAACGCAGGATAAAAGGTGGCTGCGAACCTGGAGGGAAAATAGCCTGTGCCCGATTGGTATAACCCGTGACCTCCGCCGCGGCCTGTGCCATATTGGTACCTTCGTAAAAAGTTAGTTTTGTCAAGGTCAAACCCGCTATATTGCGTGTCTCGATACTTTTTACACCTGATACATAAAGCAAAAGATTGACATACTGCTTGCCGAAATAAGCCTCCATCTGGTTTGGCGTGAAGCCACCATAAGGGTGCGAAATATAGATCACCGGCAAGTTAAGGTCGGGGAAGATATCGATCTTAATATTTTCTACTGCGAAGATACCGGCAAAAAACAGCCCGGCTACAATCACCAGTATCGTGATAGGTCTCCGCAGTGCTCCTTTTATTAATCCCATTTATTCGAATTTATTTCCTTTAAAAATTATTGATAAATACGCCAAAATCTCCGGTTGCCGCTGCTTTATACAGCACAGCTTGCCAAACATTATTGTTAGCGATATCGCGATCAACCTCTGCCCTGTTCAGCGTGTAAAGTGCTTGCGTCAGGTCGACAATATTGGCTAATCCATTTTTATATAAAGCCGACTTCTGCACATAAGCATCTGAGGCAGCTTTAACCTCAATCGGTACTTCGTGGTAATTTTTCAGGGCGCTTGCAATACGGCTTTCTGCCAAATTTTGCTGATTTCGCAATTGCTGATCAACCAGGTCGTATTCATTCTTGTATTGTTCTGATATAAATTGTTGCGATTTAACCAGGTTATGTACCCTGAGCGGGGTCGTAAAATTCCAAACCAGGCCAACACCAAATAAGTAATTAAACCTCGTCGGATCAGCACCACTTCCATAACTGCTGCTATAAGCACCTAAATTACTTCCATACCCGGCGCTAAAGCCCGACCCCCTGCCCTGGTAAACGCCAAACAAGGTAAACGTTGGATAAGCCAGCGTTTGCAGGTATTTCGCTTGCTGATCGCTTACAGCAATACGGTTGTTGTAGAACTGCAAAATAGGATGCGCGGAAGCACTAAGCGCAGGCGCTTTGTCGGCATTTTCAGGTGCTTTGGTAACAAATACACTATCGAGCAAAAAACTTTGGGGCGCAATGCCTAAATATTGTGAAAGCTGGTTACTTTGATCGAGTACAGTCTGTTGAGCAGTTGTCAAAGCTATGCGGGCATTTGAAACTTCGGCGTTTGCTAATGAAGAATCTACACCGGGATTCAATCCATTTTTTACACGTGCAACTACCACCTTTTGCAGATCGATGCTGCGATCAAGATTATCCTGCTGGGCACGGGCTAATTGCTGCGCGGCCAACAGATCGAGGTAAGCAGCTGCTACCCTTACCTGGTGCTGAAACTGTTCTTGTGAAAGATCGCTTTCATTTTGTGCCACCAACTTGCTCTGAACTTTTACTTTTTCAACAGAACGGCCAAAAGCGAAAAAATCCCAGTTAACATTAGCAAGATATAAAGAACCAACAGCCGCATTCCAGTTTTGATTAGGAAGCGGAGGGCCGGCTGAAGCTACACTTAATCCTTTGTAACCGTAAAGTGGTCCGTTCTGTCCATTGACTGTGCCGTAAACTTGTTGTGCGGATAGGCTAAAATCCGGAAGGTACTCCGATTTACTTTCGGCAAGGTTGGCTTTTGATGCATTTAATTGGCTTGTTTTAGCTTTGATAGCGCTGTAATTTGCTAATGCCAATTGCTCTGCATCTTTAATAGTTAATACTTTCTGCTGGGCAACTGCATAGTTGAAAGAACCAAAATAGATCACTCCCAATAGAAAGTACCTAATAAGCTGTTTTGGCATATTGTGTATTTTTGACACGACAAAAATAAAATAATATTGCTTTCAATACCGGGTAAAAAAGTATTATCACTGTTACGAACAAAAAATTGCAATCATTTGAATTTTTGCCCCGACGATTAAAGATATTAAAATATTTACCAGTAAAAATAGTCGCAATTTTAAGTTTCGTCAGCGTTTGTAATTAAATAACTTTTCGGCTATTGAGCAAGTCGTCGATGATAAAATCAATTTCTGTAAACTTATTTGCAATTTTTAAAATATCATTTACGAGGTATTCTAAATTAACCGGTTGCCATCCCTTCATTAAAGTTTGGGGCCCAAAATTCATACTAACATCTGGCCAATCATGTTTAAGATAGTTAAATTGCTCTCTAAAGTCGTCCGCAAATTTTCTGCTGGTTAGCACATAGCCGTTAAGCTTTCTCAGCTTCAGGGCATGGATGTTATAAAATAACTTAGGTTCCCTGGTATCGTCATCATTAATCCAGATCGAAAAAAAAATTGCGGAACCTGTTTGAGGTTTTGCATCGGGGTTATTTGCCCAATGCTGTTTTTGTATTCTCAAAATCACAGTGTCCAACCAAACGCCGGTTTCAGCTTGCAGTTGCTTTTGATTCAATTGCGTCTTGTCAAGTTGATCAACTGCTTGCTTAAATAAGGGTAAATAAACATTAGTATCCATGCCGGTGTAAACTGAGACATAATATTACATTAAAAATCACCTAAATTCAAACCGGGATGTCAATGAGAAAAAGCGTCATCAAAACAAGGTTCTTTCATTTATTAAGCCGTAGCTATCCTGACAAAAACTGAGCAGCGAAGCGGATCACGACCCAAGCATTTTAAATTTGAATTGAAAACTTTTGTTCGAAATTTTTATTACTCATCTAAAACAAACCCATTTAATACCTTCGTCTAAATGTTTATCAAAACAGCCATTTGTTGCGTACTTACTTGTTTCACAATGTTCTTGTACGGACAGCAGGCCAAATACCCGTTTCCACAACATCAGGTGTATGCAGGCAACAGTATCAAACCGGATCAGCTATCACAACAAAAGATGGATGAGTTAACAACCAGCTTTTATCGTCAATGGAAAAACCGTTATGTTAAGGCAGGCTGTAAACCTGGAACTTATTATATATGGTTTGAAGAAAAGGGTAAAAAGCAAAGTGTATCTGAAGGGCAGGGTTATGGCATGGTCATCACCGCATTAATGGCCGGTGCCAATGATGCCGCAAAAGCAACTTACGACGGGCTTTTCAGGTTTTTCGCCGATCATCGAAATAAGCATGGTTTAATGGCATGGGTACAGGACAAAGATTGCCGCAGTATCGACCCAAGCTCGGCTACAGACGGTGATATGGATATTGCTTATTCCCTGTTACTCGCCGACAAACAGTGGGGAAGCTCCGGTACGTTCAATTACCTCTTTGAAGCAAAACAGTTGATAAAGTCTATAATGGCTTATGAGATCAACCCCAAAACATTTTCAATTGTGCTGAGTGATGCGGTAGAATACGATAGCAAAGATTATTACGATATGCGGGCATCAGATTTTATGCCAGCACATTTTAAAGCTTTTGAACAAGTTACCGGCGACTTACGCTGGCGCAAAGTAATTAATGCTAATTATAAATTGTTTAATGATCTGGAAAAAAAATATAGCGAGGACGCAGGCCTTATCCCCGATTTTATCGTTAATATTAATAAAATCGCCAGGCCGGCACCTGCCCATTTCCTTGAATCAAAGTATGATGGCTACTATAATTATAATGCCTGCCGTGTACCATGGCGGATAGCATCAGATTATCTGCTAAACGGCGACCATCGCGCTAAAGCTATAAACGATAAGATCAATCATTGGATAAAAGAAACTACCCGGGGCATTCCTGACAATATCTCGGCTGGCTATACCCTCAATGGAGAGGATATCAAAGGCAGGTACTTTGAGGCATTAAGCTTTATCGGACCTTTTGCAGTATCAGCTATGGTCGATCAAAAAAATCAACATTGGTTGAATGGCGTTTGGGATTACCTGATAAATTTCAAATTAAAGGATTACGACTATTACGACAATAGTATCAAGTTGATGAACATGATCATCCTTTCAGGTAATTACTGGCAACCCATCAAAGCAAATTAATGATTTGTTCAGCAACTGCATTGCCGCTGAATAAGGCGGCTTCTACCGTGCCCATGGCGGGACCTTCATACAAATATTCTCCGGCGAAAAATATTTTACCAGCAATTGCTTGCCGGAGCACATTACGAGCGTCTTTTGATTCAACGGTGTCGTAGGCATAAGAACCTAAAGTAAAAGGGTCTGTCGTCCAGTTTATTGCTTTAAAGGTGATCAATTCATCGCGCAGCACGCTTAGGTTACGATTGAAAACATTCGCCAATGAATGCAGCGCCAGTTCCAAAAGTTCCAATTCATTTAGTGCTTTCTTTGCTTCAGCAGGCAAGCCGCCAAGCCAACCCGTCAGCAAATTAGATGCAACCGGATATTGGGACCACCAGGTAGGTATTGCTTCATCGGATAAAATAAAGCCAATTTTTTCAGCATCCCCATTCTTCCAAAATGGCGTTTTGAATTCCAAAAGCAATTTAATAATGCCACCAAAGCCCATCTGTTGAATCGCTTTTTGATGTTCGGCTATAGATGGTTCAAATACCAGGCTGGCAGATTGATCTGCTTCGGCCTTCAACACGCCCAATGGAACAGCAATAACTACCGTATCACCCAGGTATAAATCACTACTTTGTACAGTAACTTTTACCCCAGAGTTTGTCCAATCGACATGTTTTACCGGAGTACTAAGCAAGAATTCAACACCATTCACCCTGCATTGCTTTTCGAGGTATGCTATCAACTGGCGGTAACCGCCGCTGATGCGGTATTGGTCATCTTCATCATCCTGCTGCCACTCCGTCCGTAGGGCAAAAGTGCTTGCCTTTTCCGGATCAGCCGTGTCATAACCAGCAATAAATCCGATCACGGAAGCCCGCAATTGGGCGTATTGGCTTGCGCCAAAATTATTCTCCAAAAATGCAGCGATACTGATATCTTCCTTCAGGTCATCGAGAGCCGTCATTAACTCTCCCCATCCGGGCATATCCCAACTCCGCCTGCTTAATTTACCATTGCTAGCCTGCCACATCTCACCGCCAGCAGGATAATATTTGATGCCTGCTTCCTGCAATAATTGCAGTGTGAAGGGCAAATTGCCATGAATAAACTCAGCGCCTAATTCAACTTCTGAGGAAAACGAACTGTTATTAAGGGTATGTATCCTACCTCCTATCCTGTCGCGGGCTTCAATTACCGTTACTTTTTTTCCGGAACGCGAAAGTTGATAGGCCGCCATCAACCCGGTTGCCCCTGCTCCTATAATGATGATCTCCGTTTTTTCCATTTGAAACTGCTATAAAGGTATAAGGCACACAGATATTTAGTGTGCCCAAAAAACAAAAACCCCGGATAACCGGGATTTTTATTTTTGACCATTGCTAATCCCTTTATTTGGATCCAGCTACAAATTTCAAAGTCTGCGGTTTGACGTTCCAGGCAGATACTTTAATTTCAGGTTTTGTACTACCCAATTTGGCATTTGGTGCGCTAACTGTAAGAATGATATGCTCGCCGGGCACCAGCGTAAAATAGCTGGCAGACCAGTAGGAAGGCATCACCTCATCGTTTTCTTTGACCAGTTGGGGCCGAACGAAAAATGCAACTTTATCAGAATTATTGCTTACATCAATCGTCCATTTGCTTTCGCTGCCGGTCTTCTCAGCTTTTAAAACCCTTGTTTGTAACCGGGCATCCGGCAAGTTATTCAGCGCGGTGAATTCGTTTCCAGGAGATAACCAATAGCTGTTGCGTGATATGATCTTACCTACAATATTGTTCAGTTCAAGTACCACCAAAACCGGCACCTTTAAACCTTTGAGTGCATCTTTTAATTGGATAACTTCTTTTGTTCCCGCCGAGTCGAGAGTGATGTTGCCGGCATGCAGCTTTTGTATCAATTTGCTATCGAGGCTATAGATGGCTACGTTCGCAAGCAATTTGCCTGTGGGAAGATGCATTCTGTTGATCACAGCTGCCGCCGAATCATCCAGATTAAGTTGAATATGTAAAGGTTCACAGGCATTCTGCATAGCGTAATAGCCGGCATTGGGCTCAAGGTACCAATCATATATCTGCCAAACCACGCTCGGAAGCGCAGCATTCAGCTTCCATAGCATGACACCACCTGTCTCATTTAGTTTATGACCCGCAGCTTCAAAAATCCCCTGGTAACCGGTATAGTTCATTAACTGCATTTTGTCGCTATAGTTCTCCATGGTAGCTGGCTGACCATAGCGCTTTACCATTTCATTAATGTAATCATCATAGCGGGCAGCACCGGTTGCTGCATCGTGGTAGCCCCATGAATTATTGAGCGGGAAGGGTAGTTTTGTATCCCAAACAAGGTTAGTTATTACCCGGGACAACGTAGTATACGGTGGCTGTGAAGGTATACCCGTTTCGTCCTTAAATACCCAATCGCGACCAGCATCAGCCAGATGATAATAGAATTTCGGATCTTTCCAGGCATAAGGGCCACCACTGTATACACCCGAAGTTTGGTTATCCGGATATGAACCCTTCCAGCCCTGTGGTAGCTTAGCAAAGCCGGATGAACTTGGAATAAATGGTCTCGTGCCATCCAGGTTAATCACATTATCGCGCATGGCGTTATACAATTCTTCCCTTGCGTGCCCTTCGTTACCACCCGTCCAAACAAGTAGTGATGGGTGGTTTCGTATCCGGTAGATCGTACTCAGCACATTTTTTATAAAAACGTTTCCTTCCAACGGCCAGTCTGGTGAACCCTTAAATTCACCCTGTGTATCGCCGGTTACCCAAAAATCCGACCATACCATTAGTCCATACCTGTCGGCTGCATTCCAGAATGCATCCGGCGGTGTAACGCCACCGCCCCAAATACGTACCAGGTTCACATTGGCATTCCTGCACAAATGCAACTCATAATCGTACCGGGCCGAATCACGGTTCACCAGCATATCCGGCACCCATGCTCCGCCATTTAAGTGAACGCGTTTTCCATTCACAAAAAACTCCCGGCGTAAAAAACCATTCACCATAGTCGCCTTTGAACCTACGGTACGTATGCCAAAGACAAAAGAAGTATCATCCTGAATAACACCTGCCGCACTGTATTGCAGGCGGATACGATAAAGATCAGGGCGGCCATAATTATTCGGCCACCATAAATGAGGCTGATGAATTAGCAATTGGTTTACCTGGTCGGTATTTAAGTCAAATTGGGAAACTGTATTGGCATTTACTTCAGCCACTTTTGAAAACTGAATGGCAGTCCCTTTAAAATTCTCTGGGCTGATGGTAACCGTTAGCTTTCCCTTTTGCACCGTATTGCCAACATTGCTTAAAGAAAGTTTCAGCGAGAGTTTTGCCAGACTGGTATCGGGAAGTTTGGGTAGTTCAGTAACTAATTTTGGCCGCCCAATAGTAACGGCACCTGTGGTGCGCAGGTAAACAGGCTGCCAAATCCCGATATTCCGATCCCGTACAGGAGGTATCCAATCCCATCCTACCGAACAAAGCATTGTAACGTTTTTACCTATGTCGCCTGTTGGACCGCCATTTTCAAAGAACGGGCCTAGTGCCTGCAACTGTTCTTTAGCCGGATACCCCGGATAGTCAAGGGGGTAAATTTTTACCGCCAGCGCGTTCTCAGCACCCGGATCAATTTGAGCACTTACATCTATACTATGTTCGGCAAACATCCCCACTAATTGTGTCGAATCAGCTATTTGTTTACCGTTGAGCCAAACTGCAGCCCTATAGTTTATTCCTTTGAATAAAAGCTGAAAATGTTTTCCCCGGTCGCCGGCAGGAACTTTAAATGTTGTACGGTACCAATAAGGCTTCTTCCATGGATTTGGCTCATTGGGCAGATAGCTGTATTGCTCCAGATTATATTCTTTATTAAACTGATCGGATGCATCCGGTATCAGCATATTATTCAAGCCAAGGTAGGGATCGGGATAGATATGGTTTGTTACCAATCCTCTTAATACCGTAGTAGGCACCTTGACCGGAAACCAATAAACGCCTGAATGATATCCTGCCAATGAAATGGTCTCGCCATTTTCTTTTATAAGCGACGAGGATTGCAGATCGAAATCTGTTAATTTAATTTGTTTGACGCCTGCGCTCTGCGCAAATAGATCTTTACTGAAACCGAAAGTGATCAGCAGGGCCATGGCTGCGATATAAAAAAACTTTTTCATTAGTGTAAATTGGTTGGTAAAACTACTTAACAAATAGCCTGCAGAAACTGTACTAATTTACCGTTTTATCATACGATTTTGGTAAATACACTTTTTAGTACCTAACATAAATTTTACAAACAAACTCAAGGGCGAAAACCGCCTTTTGACTTCATATAGGCCATTTTTGGTAGCGTAATAAGCTTGTTACGTTCAATAAACTTCATGTACAGGACAGAGCCTGTCTGTTAGGCGTATTTTAGCTTCCTGTTATTAATTAGAAGCTATAGAAAACAACGAAATTATTGGTATAGTCAACATCCGGTCGGCTTTGGTCTGCGTATATACGCTATTCGTCGATCATTTCTAATAAATGAATATTAAAAGGCTTACTTGCTGCCCATATCCAATGCGAAGCAAACGATTAATTGTTATTTCCTGAACTAGTTCAAGATACATCCTATGCACCTTAAAAAACTGTTCAGACTTGGTATCATATTATTGATACCTTTTATACTTATTTTTTCACAATGCCACTCATCTAAAAGCACAGAAGATCCACGGGGCGATGCCTATGCCGGTTCGGCAACCTGTGTCAATTGCCACAAAAATATCTATAGTTCATACGTACATACGGCGCATTTCTTATCATCAGGACCGGCAGATATCAATACGGTGCAGGGAAGTTTTGCTTTAGATAAGAACATCCAGCGATTCGATGCGCATACCCAGGTACGAATGGAAAAACGAAAAAGCGGCCTCTACCAGGTAACCTACAAGGATGGTAAAATAACGCAGTCGGACCGCTTTGACCTGTTTTTTGGTAGTGTAAAAGGCCAATCCTATGCCTATTGGTACGCAAATGAACTATTCCAGCTACCTATATCCTATGTAGCCAACGCACATCAATGGATCAACAGTCCGGGTTATCAAAGCAATGAACCGGATTATGAGCGAATGATCACTTCGCAATGTCTTGGTTGTCACATGTCTTTTGCCAAATCACAAAAGGGTGCATTGCCATTATTTTCTGAAAATCCTGAAGGTTTTGCAAAGGATAGCATCATTTATCCTATTGATTGCGAACGATGTCATGGTCCGGCGGCAGAACACGTTAAATTTCAAACTGAGAATCCCGAAATAAAAGAGGCGCACAACATTGCTACCTATAAATCGCTTACCCGCGACCAAAAAGTTAATATGTGCGCTGTATGCCATTCAGGCGCCAATAACGTGATGCTTAAGGCAACTTACCTGTTTAAGCCGGGCGACACCTTGAGTAAGTTTATGCGGGTAGTGCCATCAAATTTATCTGTAAACTATAAATCAATTGATGTTCATGGCGACCAGACAGCCTTATTGCAAAGCAGCAAATGTTATATCAACAGTAGCATGAGTTGTGCTACCTGCCATGATACGCACCAAACCCAAAGAGACTATACCCTGTTATTTGCTGCCAGATGCATGACTTGCCATACAACAAGCAACAAATGTAAACTTAGCAACCAGCTTAATGCAGCACAGTTAAGTCAGAATTGCATTTCATGCCATATGCCTTCCTTTTCGTCAAAATTGATCATAGCTGGTGAATCAGGAGCATTGGTGCATACGCATCATATCACCGTTTATAAGGATGAGGCGCAAAAAGTATTAAACTGGCTGAAGGCTAATAATACCAAAGCTCTAGCAATCCACTGATAAGAAACCCGACTGTTATTTTTTAGTATGATTTTCCAGGATCACAAATGGCACATGCTGGTCCCAAAATGGTTTTAATCCGTCCTGTATCAGCAAGCCGTCTGCATAATTACCTAAAATAATATCAGGCTTACCATCGTGATTTATATCGGCAACTGTCATATTCATCCAATGGCCATATTTGCTAACCGGAATTGCATGAGGCTTAAAGCTCATTGGTTTGTCCTGTTCAAAATAGATAAAACTTTCGGCAGGATTACCTTTCAGATCGGCAAAAAATGATATTGCCGCTATGTCAAGATCGCCGTCGCCATCAAAATCAGCAGCAATAGCTTTTGTTGTTCCATTTATTGGGTAGTAGTAAGCCTGTTTAAAATTCCAATCGCCCTGGTTGGTGAAAATATACAGGCCGTGGTAAGGCTTCAAAATTCGCGAATCCTTGTAGTTATAGCCACAGGTGTAGATCAGGTCAAGTTTTCCATCATGATTGATATCAACCAATTGAAAACTGGATGAACCATACACAGCCGGGAAATTGATCAGGCTTTTGCCCGAAAAACCGCCCTTATGGTTGTTGGTGTAAAGCCAAAGACCTTCTTCGCCTGAACCATATAATACCATCAGATCAGGCCAGCCATCATGATTAAAATCACCCACAATGGCCTGAACAGCACCTGGTTTATCTGAAATATTCGATTGTGTAAAAGTGTGATCTGATTTTTGTTTCATCAGATAAACACCGCCTACAAAATGGCCCTGAGAAAGTATGACATAATCAGTTAAACCATCTTTATTAAAATCACCAGCCAGCGCTTGAACCGGTCTGCCCAAATCTTCCTGTATTACAGAAGGCTTACTTCCAGCTGTTTTGCCATCCAGATCAAGGCTAAGCACTTTTCCGTTCGGAAAATCCATCGGAATGATCTGCCCGATACAAGAGAAAATGGCTTCATTTTGTCCGTTTATGCCTTTCAAAAAGGTGGCATCTACAGGAGCAGAAGGTAGTTCAGCAACAACGTGGGGTTTAAGGTTAGCATCCCATTCCGTCAATTTGGTGCTTACCAAATCGCTGGTATATAATTTACTGTTCAGGCTATCGTAAGCAACCATCGAAGTGTGCACTACCTTATCTTCAGCCTGGGGTTTACGTAAAGTAAAACCGGCCCAGTCATTCAATAATGGCTGAGGTTCTTTGATAGCAGGTAATTCATTTGGGGCCAGTTTATTAAAATAAGTCCTGATGATCAACCATTCATCTAATGAAACCCCACCGGTATCGGTTGGCTTTTTATAATAATTTGTTTGGCTGAATGTTGATAAGGCCAGGTAGCGCGACATGGTAGGCAGCGTATGAAAATTCCATACATCTTTTGTCAACAGCTTTGGGTCAACCTCAGCATGGCATTTGGTACAATATTTTTGAACCAATACCTTTCCATCGGCTATTGTGTCGCCAGTGGACTGAAAAACACTATTGCTTTTACATCCACTAAGTAACATGCTGGTAGTAACAATAGAAAAGAAAAGAATTCCAAAAAAGGCGTAAAGGCCAGTATTCCGTTTACTCATCGTCAATCAGTTTATTATTTAGTAAGTTTTAAACGTTGCCAAATCAATTCACCCACCTGGTTACCCTGGTTGGCCCCGGTAAGGCTGCTGTTCAAATAATGTATCCCACCATAAAACCTGCTCATTGCAGTCTCTTTGGCAGCATCTTTAAATGATTTAAAATCGCGCTGGAGGCCAATATACTTCAAATCGCTTGTATCATGAAATGCGAAATTCTCTCCAAATTCATGGCTTAACACGGTTGCCGATGCAGCGCTAATGGTACTATGTCCGGCGGTATATTCCGGGAACGGTGGCGTTTGTAGCAACGGAAGCCAATTCTTTTCAATTTTATCATTGATAACCGTCACAGGCCGAACATAGGCATATTTATATTTTACTTCCCAGCAGGTAATAAAGCTTTCAAATAAAGCGATCGAAGTCAATGCATAGGCCTGGGCTGTTTTAATGCCATCAGCATGTGTTTGCCTGCTTGCAATGGTTGTGATACCGATCCAGTGTCCACCGGGTGTGATCTTTTTATCAGCAAACATCAGGTGACCATTGTGCACTACCACAAAAGGGTTATCATCCCAATACCGGGCAATTGTATCTTGTGTTTTAGTAAGATGCTTATTTTGATCATAAACAGCTTTGGCTGCCTTGTAAAAAACACTGGTTGTATCATCGCTGTAAGCCGGCGGTGGACCAGGCATAAAAATAGTCGAAGAGTCGATCAGCAGTGTATGCATCTGCCCCCAGCAAAACTCTACACCATCCATGTAATCGGGTGGAGTAGGCCTCCATTTACCGGGTATATTGGTTCCTAAATATTTAGGTTTACCACGGGTTTGTGGGTAGTCATCAGTCATTGCACGGTTTAATACCGTTTTACCAATACGCTCCCCAAGATCTAATGAACGACTATAAGTTGAATCGTCCAGAGCGTTCTTGTAACTATTATATACCAAATTCTCATACTTATTGAGAGTATCAACAGAGAACGTTACTTTGTGAGCGACTGTAAAAAATGCTTTGGTAGCAGACAGTGCAAAATTATAGCTCTTACCGCTAACGGGCTCAGGCATTGCTGCAAAACCTTTTAACTGAGAAGTCAGTGAATTATACTTCGGATCAGCATATTTCATCGCTTCATAGCTTGCCAGGTTGGTATACGCGTATATACGACTCGCGACAGGCGGTGTAAAAACATCGTAAATGATCACATGAGTAAGGGCATCTTCGTTGGCATTCAACACGTCGGCATCTGCGGGTAAAGCGCTCTTGTGCTTGCATGAGGCGATGCAGGACAGCAAAGCAACAGCAATGATGATTTTAAAGTACTTCATGGTTTTAGGTTATTTAATCGTGATATTACGGGTTTGGCCATTATTGTCGGTAACTGCTACTGCTGCTATATTCCCATCAATATTTAAATAACGACCTGATTGTGATAAAAATGAATCTCCATAATAAAATTCCTGTTTGGTGATCTTGCCGTTCCTATATTTTATCAGAGCGTAAGCATCATTCGGTTGAATTTTAACCAGGCTGGTGCTTTTGTTCAATTCAAATATCTTCAAGGCATCACGGTTCTGGCTGGCAGCAAGCAGGTAATTGCCTTTAGCACCCAATACCTTAACCAGGGCTTTACCGTTACCCGGTATATAAATGCCACTTTGCAGTATCGTTTGGGGAGCAAAGCCTCCTTTGCCGTCGCCCTTTAGCATCAATCCGTTCAAAGCATCATATCGCCCTGTTGTAACGTCGGTACCATAATCGTTGCCGTTAATGATCACATCCAGGTTTCCATCGCCGTCAAAATCATCAACCACCATGCCACATAGTTCAGATACCTGGGCCTGCACCGGTAAAGGTATCATCTTAAATTTCCCATTCCCTTCATTGCGAAGGTACACAGATGCTAAATTATTCACCTTTAACCTTTGAGCGCCTTTCCGCATTTCGGGTGTTATATATTCATCCATCGTGGCTGTAGCAAACAGTTTGTAATTTTGGTATTTGATGCGGGTCATTAACATTTGCTTGATAACATCATCCCTGGTATTAACCGGAAATTCTTTCATTTTACCGTCCTGGTCTTTCAGGAATACCGATGGGAAAGCATCGTAACTGCCGTTATTATCAAAGTCTTTTGCAGTAATAAATACGGGATATTGATCACTGGCTTTATAAAAAGTGTTTAAACCCGTATTACCGACTATATAATCAATTCGGCCGTTATGTTCAAAATCGCCCGCTACAATCGTGTTCCACCAACCTAACTGGCCGGCCACTCCGGATGCTGCAGTAACATTTTTAAATACGCCATGATCATTTTTAAGGAAAGTAACAGGCATCCACTCTCCCGCCATGATCAGGTCGGGCCAGCCGTCACCGTCAAAATCTGTAAATACAGCATCGCACACCATGCCAATTTTGCTCAGGTCTTTTGCAACAGATGCAGTAACATCTGTAAATTTTACATGGCCATCTTTGGAGTCATTACGCAGGATGAAGCTCGAAACAGGTTTCGGATAACTTCCGGGATCAACTCTTCCCGAGACAAACAGATCTATTTTACCATCCTTATTATAATCAACCGCACGAACGCAAAGCTTGCTGGTGAAATTTTTAGGTAGTGCATCTTTTGCTTCCGTAAAATTACCTTTACCATCATTGATGTATAAACGATCCTGGTAATAGGGCGAATTGGCATCATTTTCATACCCGCCGCTTGCAACATACAAATCGAGCTTTCCATCACCATTGGCATCAAATAGAAGCAGTCCTTCGTCTTTAAAATTCTCGTTGAAGTTTACCTGGGGCAACAGGTTACGTTGGATAAATTTACCATCCTTCTGTTGTAAAAATACCTGTGAGGGATGTTTCGACGTTCCGCCAACTATAATATCATCCAGACCATTTCCGTCGACATCACCTACTGCTAATCCTGGTGAATATTCGGATAATTTGTGTGGTAATAGCTTTTGAATATTGAAATCTACAAAGTCGATATCCTCATTTTTATAGCTAACACCGAGCATCCGGGTAACTTCTGCAAACAATGCTTTTTTATCGATCTCGGGTTGCTTAAAATCATAAGGCGAGGAAGCGTCTTTGATATCAACGTTCAGCGTCTGATCGGCTTTGACGTTGGTCAATATCTGCTTTTTAAAGTTCTGCCAGCGGATAACTACTGAATCTATCGTGGTAATTTTACCCAATCCAAAATGCGCAATATTCTGTATGGTTGACAAATAGCCCCTGAAAGGCGTGTTTTCATAGACCTGGTGCTTGCCATTATCATAATAGATATCGGCCCAGGCACCTACCCCATCACGGTTATTTGCACCGCCGCGAAATTTGATATGCAGGTAATGGCTGTTACCCGGATCGCGGTCGCGAGCCGTATTGCGGTAGATCATGGCTTCATCATCAATATTATTAATGATCACATCCATCGCCCCGTCATTATCCAGATCGGCATAAACCGCACCATTCGAGAAGGTTGGCGCATTGAAACCCCAATTGTCGGTGACATCGTCAAACTGAAGATTGCCTTTATTTTTAAAAGCAAAATTTGGAATCTTAACCATGGGAATCTGGTCGAGCACCTGCTTCTTGCTGGCAATAAAATACGACTGCGCCCTGAAGTTCATAAAATCATGGTCCGTAACATCGCGCGGGTAACCGTTGGTAATGATCAGATCACGGTAACCATCATTGTCAAAATCGGTAAGCAAAGGGCCCCAGCTCCAATCTGTTTGCGATATCCCGGCAAGGAAAGAAACTTCACTAAAAGCTGGCGCAGCAATTGAATCATTTTGACCTAACCTGGGGCCCTGGTTCAACTGCAAAGTATTACGCGAATACTGGTATTGATAGTTGAACCGATCCATGTTTTGGAAGGCCTGGTAATTATTTGGACTCATAAACATCTTTTTCCGGTAATTATCCGGTGGATTCATATCCAGTTCGAGAATATCAGCTAGTCCGTCATTATTAATATCTTCCACTTCCTGCCCCATCGCACTTAAAGAGGTGTGCTTAAAATACTCTTTTGACCGATCGGTAAATGTGCCATCGTGGTTATTGATATAGAGGATATTGTTTGGTAAAAAATCGTTGGTAACATAGATATCCTTCCAGCCATCCCGGTTAATATCAACCGTACTGGCAGCATGCCCGAATCCTTCGATCAATATACCCGCCTGTTTAGATACATCATGAAAAACGGGATGTTTTAAAACCGGGTCCCAATCGTTACGGTAAAGCCGGCCTGTGCTATGAGCCGAACCATCTTTCACAATTGGCTTAAACAAACTTACGTTATCATTTTGATCGGCCTCGTTAACCGTAAGGTACATATCAAGATCACCATCGTTATCATAGTCGAAAAATGAAGCCATGGTAGAATGGACATTAATGTCAAGTCCGTATTCTTTAGCCATCTCCTTAAAATGTGGTACGCCATTCTTATCAGGCCCCTGGTTAATATATAAGAGGTTCCTTCTCTTTTTGGGATCGCCTAACAGGGTGTTACATACGTATATGTCAGGTAAACCATCATTATTAATGTCAACAACTGCTACACCACGACCCCAGCCACCTTCACCGCCTACACCTGCTTCCGTGGTAACATCTTCAAATTTCATGTTACCTTTATTGATATAAAGCCGGTTTGGTACCGCATTGCCTACAAAATAAATGTCTTGCAGTCCATCGCCGTTAAAATCACCAACACCTACACCACCGCCATTATAAATATTTAATTTATCTAAAGGATTGATGGAATCATTCTCAATGATGAGATTATTGAAGGTAACTCCTGAATGTGACGAAGGAATCTGTTCAAACAGCGTCTTTTTCTTACATGACGCCAATCCAAGCAGCAGTAGCGAGCAAAGGATGCAGCTGGTTAATCTCATTAAACGTGTAAAATTGGTGAGCTAAAATAAATAATTAAATGGTGAAAAGATAAATATAAAGGCATTTATTTATATGATGTGATCAACATCACGGATAGTTTGGGTTTTGCTTCAAAGCACCATGCTCTGCACTGATCTGAGGTATCGGAATAGGATAAATTTCGTTTCTGCCTTGAGTAAATACAGCGCCCTGCAATACTGTATTGGCAAAAAAGAGCTGTGGATAAGATGTATTGGTTTTTATATAAGCATTTAGTGTCATGGCCATATACCCACTTGGAGCAGGTCCGCCATATAGTCCATCGTAACGCCGGAGATCAAAGAAGCGTTGTCCTTCCATAGCCAACTCCAATCTCCGTTCATACCAAACAGCCGAGCGGGCATAAGCCTGCCCATTGGTAACAAAACTTGTATTTGCGAAATCGCCATACAAACCAATCTGGTAATTAACTGCTGGCTGGTTATTGTCAACAATGGGTTTGGCGGCATCCGCTACGCCTCCCGTCAAACCATAGCTAACCAAACGACCATAAACCCAGCCTGCTTTGTTCTGCATACGTGCACGAACCTGATTTACCAGACTTTGGGCCATATTAAGGTTTCCGGTTTCAACATTTGCTTCGGCAGCCCACAATAATACATCCGAATAGCGAATCATATTATAATTCATAGCCGATGCCTGCCCGGGTGCCCAACCGCCGTAGGTCTGACTTTCAGTTGCAGCCTCGCTTTGCCGGTAAACATTCTTCATATTAATAAAGGGCCCGGCGTCACCCTGCGCCCTTGCCCAACTCGAACCAGGCTCTATCCCATAATCAAGGAATGGAATTCCACGCCGTCCTGCTGTCCAATCCAATCGAGGATCAACAGGAGTTGTCGTATCTGGAAAATAAGAGGCGTCGGTAGACAATACCCCCTGGTCAGATTTTAAAACTGAAATATTACCCTGGTCGCCGTTGTGTGTTTCATCCGCTGCATTGATAGCCGCCCCATTATAGTCATATGCCCCCAATGAACCATCAGCATTAATAAAGGGTACGCCTGTTGCGGGGTTTACTTTAAACGCATTAACCAGGCTAAAGGAGGGTTGATAAAAACCACAACATCCGGTTGGACCAGCAGCCGGGAAATTAAGGATATCACCCGGATTGCCATTTTGCCCGCCAGAACCATCATTAACAGCCATTTGTATCGCAAAAACTGCCTCGTTACTGTTTTTTATTGCTGCATCAAAGTTATTATTGAAATTAGCGTTAAGGGCATACTTATTTCCTGAGGATGTTTTCCCATTGGCGATTAAATCGTTCAGAGCAGTTAAAGCGGCTGTATACTTGTGTTCAAACATCAGCGTTTTTGCAAGGAAAGCCTCAGCAGTATAACTATTTGCACGACCCACCTGCGCCTGGCTACCGGGTAGTGCGGCCTGGGCAGCTGTAAAATCCGCTTCTATCTTATCCGAGATCGGGCCGGGGTTTGCTACATTATAATTGCCGGCAGAATAAGTAACAGTCTCGTCGACATAAGGGACATTCAGGAAAATTTTGGAGAGTTCCAGTTCAAAAACCCCACGTATAAACTTTGCTTCACCAGCAACCCCGGCAGCATAAGCCGTTGTTACTGACCCATCTTTTACCAATGGTATTTCACGTAAAACATCGTTGGCCCGTTGGATCCCGTCATAACAAACAGTCCACTTGTCATTCAAATACCCATTAGAACCATCTATACTATGGTTCATAATAGCAGCCGCTGGCGATTGGTCGGTAGCATTCGAGCCTTTATTGGCGTCATCTGATGCAATACCTCCAAAATGCCAATTACTTGGCGAAGCGCCCCAGGTATCACCAGATGTAATGTTCCCGTTCATTTCCAAAGCTGCATAGGCACCAATCAGCAAGCCATCAAGCCCCGCCTTGGTAGCCAAAACAGCAGGATTTAAAAAACCCGTAACAGGCTGGTTCAAAAACTTTTTGCACGAAAGGCAGATCGTCATAAAAACTAAGGCTGCACCGATAAGAGATTTGAGGGATGAGATTTTCATATTCTCAGGTCAAAATACTTGAAATAGAACTATTGCTATGGTGTAAACAATTGGGGATACAATACTCTAATATACAAAAAAGGGGGAAGATTATGAAATCTTCCCCCTTGTAATTTATTAAACTCAACCTAGCATCATGGATAGTTAGGGTTTTGTTTTAAAGCACCATGCTCAGCACTGATCTGTGGAGTAGGTACAGGATAGATTTCGTTTCTACCCTGAGTAAATTTAGCACCCTGCAATACAGTGTTTGCAAAGAATGCCGGAGGGTAAGAAGTGTTTTTTGTGATATAAGCATTCAATGTAGTAGCCATATAACCACTTGCAGCAGGACCGCCGAATAAGCCGTCATAACGCTGTAAGTCGAAGAAACGGTGACCTTCCATTGCAAGTTCTAATCTTCTTTCCATCCAAACAGCGTTACGAGCATAAGCCACGCCATTTGAAACAAAACCTGTAGCAGCACCGCCAGTACCGGCAGCACCGTACAAACCGATTGAATAATTTGCTGCAGGAAGCGTATTATCAACGATTGGCTTGCCAGCATCAGGATTACCACCAGTTAAACCATAACCAGTTAAACGACCATAAACCCAACCAGCTTTAACTTGCATACGAGCACGCACCTGATTTACTAAATTTTCAGCGGTCTGTAAGTTACCCAATTCAACGTTAGCTTCAGCAGCCCACAACAGAACATCAGAATAACGGATCATGTTAAAGTTCATCGCTGAAGCCTGACCAGGAGCCCAACCACCATAGCTTTGGCTTTGGGTAGCTGCTTCGCTCAAACGGTAAACGTTTTTCATGTTGATGTACGGACCAGCATCGCCCTGAGCACGAGCCCAGCTTGAACCTGCTTCGATACCATAATCAAGGAATGGAATACCTCTACGGCCAGCGGTCCAATCAATACGAGGGTCAACCGGAGTAACAATGTCCGGGAAATAAGTTGCATCAGAAGAAGCAACACCCTGGTCAGATTGCAAAGGAGTATTGTCAAATGATCCATCCAGTAAAGGAAGACCATTGGCATCAACTTTAAATGCATTAACCATGGTGAACGATGGCTGATAGAAACCGCAGCAGCCAGTAGGACCAGCAGCAGGGAAGTTCAACACATCACCAGGGTTACCATTATTACCACCTGATCCGTCATTCACTGCCATCTGGATGGCAAAAACTGCTTCATTGCTGTTTTTGATAGCAGCATCAAAGTTGTTATTGAAATTAGGATTAAGTACATATTTATTACCTGATGAAGTAACACCGTTAGTCATCAAATCAGTCAAAGCAGTTAATGCAGCAGCATACTTGTGTTCAAACATTAATGTTTTAGCAAGAAATGCCTCAGCAGCATATTTGTTAGCACGACCAACTTGTGCCTGAGAAGCAGGCAGCGCAGCCTGAGCAGCAGTAAAGTCAGCTTCAACTTTGTCCCAGATCGGACCTGGGTTACCAACGTTGTAGTTACCGGCAGAATAGGTAACCGTTTCATCTACATAAGGCACATTGCGAAAGATCTTGGATAGTTCCAATTCAAACACTCCGCGTACAAATTTGGCTTCACCGGTAACTTCTGCAGCATATGCAGCACTGATTGAACCATCTTTTACAAGCGGGATTTCACGCAATACGTCATTGGCACGTTGAATACCAGCATAACATACTGTCCATTTCTGATTTACATAGCTATTAGATCCATCCAGGCTGTGATTCATAATTGAAGCAGCATCTGGCTGGTCAGTAGCATTCGAACCTTTGTTGGCATCATCAGAAGCGATACCACCAAAATGCCAGTTGCTTGGTGAAGCACCCCAGGTACCTCCAACTGTAATGTTCGAATTCATTTCAAGCGCGGAGTAGGCACCAATGAGTAATCCATCCACACCTGCTTTTGTAGCAAGTACAGCGGGGTTCAAAGAACCTGTCACGGGCTGGTTTAAAAATTTCTTACACGAATAAGAGAGCGTAAGAAAAATCAGCGCGGCCGGCATCATAAATTTAAAAACTGATTTTTTCATAATTTTAAAATTTTAAAATTCTGTATTTTATATCTCTTCTTTAGAAACCTAAGTTAAGACCAAATATCCATTGTCTCTGGTTGTTAGGATAGTTACCCAAGTCAACACCAAATGCGTTTGATGATCCGCCACCTGGAGGAAGCTCTGGATCAAGACCAGTGTATTTAGTAATTGTGAATGGATTAGTAGCCTGTACATAAAGACGCAATTTAGATACTCCAATTGTTTTTAACAACTGAGGATCGAAATTGTAACCCAACTGTAACACACGCACTTTCAGATATGAAGCCGGAGATACGTAGAATGAACTGGTTTGGCTTGTACCCATAGTAGTGTTGTCACTTTCAATAGGCAGAATAGGATTAGTTACACCAGGAGCACCGTATGATTTAGTTAACGCATCAACTGATTTTGCACCGTTGAATGAGCTGTAGAAATCGGTCCAGTATAAAGTGTAGTTATAAACCTGGTTACCATATGAGCCATACAATACAGCTGCGATATCCCAGCGCTTGTAAGAAGCGCTCAGGTTGATACCATAAGTGAAGTCAGGGTTAGGATTACCTATGAAGGTACGGTCGGCGTCTGTGATCTGACCATCACCGTTTACGTCAGCATATTTGAATGATCCTGCAACTGCACCTGCATATTTAGGCACGTTAGCATTAGCTATATCAGCAGCGCTGTAGAAACCGGTAACTTTGTAACCATAGAATTCGCCAATCGGATGACCAACTTCTTCACGAACGATAGGGTTAACACGGCTGCCTACATCATCAAAGTAGGTACCAGGAATGTTAGTGATCAAGTTAGTGTACTTGGTAAAGTTGACACCTGCATTGTAACGGAAATCGCTACCAGCAGAACCATGGTAAGTAATGGCGATATCAATACCTTTGTTTTGAACGTCACCAATGTTAACTACTGGTGGGTTAGATGCCGGACCACCAAGAGTTCCTGGCAAGCTTGCACCAAATAACAAACCACTGATTGATTTCTTGTAGATATCGAATACTACTTCCCAATGGTTAAACAAAGAAGCATCAAAACCAAAGTTTACAGTTTTGTCTTTTTCCCAGCTGGTGTGGGTGTTACCATCAAATGCAGCATAGAAACCTTGAGTAATGTTACCATTACCATTGATAGCATAATAACCATTACCGAAAGAAGAACCGAAATAGTTGTATGCGTTAGCTCCCGGTACGTTAGAGTTGTTACCGGCAATACCGTAGCTACCACGAATTTTCAAGTCATTGATCCAGGTCACAGATTTCAGGAAGTCTTCCTGAGAAATTCTCCATGCCAATGAAATTGATGGGAAGGTACCCCACTGGTTGCCTGGATAAAAAGCAGAGAAACCGTCGCGACGTACAGTAGCACGCAAGATATAACGGTCATTATAAGTATAGTCTAAGCTACCAAAGAAAGACTGGGTTCCAGTAGGCTGGTAAGCGTAGCTATAGTTAGTGATGTTTTGTGTAGCATTGCTCAGGTCAGCATAAGCTGGAGCGGTAGAGAACAAGTTTGTACCACCACCGCCTACTTGACGGCCACCTGTTTTTCTTTGTTCGAAACCTGCTAACACCTGGATGTTGTGTTTGCCAAATGCCTGATTGTATTTAATGGTATTGGTCCAGTTATACGAGCTGCTGTAATCAGCACCTTCATAAACTGAGTTAGCACCAGTGTGAGCCTCATAATCCTGATATTGATTCAGGCCGATACCATAATAATAGTTATTGGTAATGATACCACCCATGCTGATACGTGCAGTGAAGTGTTTCAGGAAGTCAACTTCACCAAAAACATTACCACTGATGTTCCAGGTTTTGCTGTAGTCGTTCAGGTATTGAGCAACCTGAGCAACAGGGTTTGAAGCGTTACCAAGAGGCTCGCCACCCGGACCGTCATAACCACCACCGTAGTGAATGCCAGAAATATCATAAACCGGTATCTGAGGGAACTCACGATAAGTTTCAGAGATAGGGTCACCTTCGTTCTGGTTAGAAATACCACCTTTTCCGTTTGGTGTTTGCAGGTAGTTAAAATATCCGCTTTCACCTACACGAATACCATGAGCGATATTGAAGGTTGTATTGATACGAGCTTCGTAACGCTGCAGGTAAGTATTTAGCATGGTACCATTTTGATCAAGATACCCTAAAGACATGTAATAACTATTCTTGTCGTTTGCGCCGCTGGCAGTAACTGTATGATATTGCTCAGGAGCTGATTTGAATAATTCGTGGAACCAATCTGTACCAGCCTGGTTGAATTGCTGGATCAGGAAGTCGTTTCCAGGGTTATTTGCGTCAAAGTTGTAATTCGACAACAAATTACCTACAGCTGGAGCACCGGCACCACCAGCAACACCGGCAACACCACCCGGACCTTGATAACCGTAGGTTGGTACGGTGCCTGGGCCACCTGGGTAAATTTTAGCTTCAGCGGTAGCATCACCTACTAAGTAAGCCAATTCTGACTGCTGAGCAGGGGTACCGATATTGAATACGTTGCCGCCTTTTGGTGACTGTGTACCATAATAAGCATCATAAGTCAAAGTTGATTGACCTTGTTTACCATGCTTGGTAGTTACGATAACAACACCGTTACCACCCGATACACCGTAAATAGCTGTAGCACCAGCGTCTTTCAACACCTGGATACTTTCGATGTCATTTGGGTTAAGGTCACCCATTGAACCTACCTGCACACCGTCGATAACGTACAGTGGCTGAGAGTTACCAAAGTTAGAGATACCACGGATGTAAACTGAGCTTGCTCCACCCGGCTGGCCTGAAGTTACTACAGTAACACCAGCTGCCTGGCCTTGCAGAATCTGATCAGTACTACCACCGGTAGGGATCTTTTTAGCATCGGTCAGGTCAACTACGGCTACTGAACCGGCAATGTCCTTTTTACGCTGAGACGTGTAACCTGTAACAACAACTTCGTTTAAGCTGCTGTTGGTTACTTCCAACGTAATGGTACCAAGGTCTGAACTGGTTACAGTAACTTGTTTAGGCTGGTAGCCGATGTAGGAAACTACTAATACGTAGCCTACTTTGCCACTCAGCACAAAGTTACCGTTAACGTCAGTCACAACGCCTGTGTTTGTACCTTTAATTTTCACGGTAGCGCCTATTACAGGTTGCTTATCATCTGCTCCGATGACTTTACCTGTAATCTTTGTTTGGGCCGTAACTACCATCGAGGAAAGGGTGCATAGTACTATCAAGCACATCGTCCTTCCTTTTAGAAGTAAACTTTTAAACATGAGATTGAGATTTAGTTGATTAATTTATTGATTTAGTTGATAATTGAATTCTTGGGAAGCTTGACCATTGTTTATTGGCTTGAATTAAAAAGCCTCAGTCTGTGCCCCCTGAATGTGAGATACGGGACAACAAAAGACTGATCGGAATTAGAGAAATGTAAAAGTTTTATCATTTATTTATTTTGATAATAAATTCATTCAAAACAATCGCTTGCTTTTTATTTCAAATATTGCCAAACACCGCAAAGTATCCGGAATATTAAAAATTTATTATGTTATAATTATATCAGGTTCATTAAAGATTCCTTTGTACAGGAAATCTGTAATTGGCATTCCTCTAATTTATAAAGTGTGTATTGTTTACACAAGAATAATTTTAAGATTTACCAATTAATTATTCAAAAGAACATTTTTAAAAAGTATTTGCAAATAATGGCCCTTTTCAAAATAATTTCTTCAATAAATATCAGTTGAAATTAATATTTTGTTAATATAAAAATGATGTTAAACTCAGTAAGCACTCGTTCAAATATGCTTTAGACAATCATTTTTGGCCCCTCTACCCCATTATTTGGTTTTTTTAAAAGGCTCAGGTCAGTCAAAATTTCATTCAATAAAATATATACTTGTGTTAAAATATCATTATAAAGGAAAGTCGTGAAAATATTTTGAAAGGCATCTGTTATCCCGCTTAAAACAACACCTGCTAAAACATTCACCCACATTTGATCATAAAAACATATTGAACAAAAAAGCAGCAGGAAGTTACCTGCTGCTTTCAAGACAAAATAATATCAATAAAGTTTATTTATTCCATTGTACAGAAACGGAGTGAACCTGGCTTGAATTGGTACCCACCTGGATAATAAACTGGCCGGGTTCCCAATCGTAGTTCAAACTATTGTTGTAGAACTTTAGATCGTCGGTAGTGATGTTGAAAGTCACCTGCTTTTGTTCGCCGGGCTGCAGGCTGATCTTTTTAAACCCTTTCAGCTCTTTTACTGCCCTGCTGATACTGGCTACCGGATCGCTAATATACAATTGTACCACTTCCTCCCCTGCCAACTTACCGGTATTGGTTATCGTTACCGTAGCAGTGAGTGTTTCGTTCCCTTTGAGTTCGGTTTTATTTACTTTAACATCGCTGTAGCCAAAAGTGGTATAGCTTAAGCCGTATCCAAATGGAAACAAGGGGTCATTGGAGATATCAATATAGTCAGATTTGAATTTTGCGGGACCATTGCCATCAAAGGGCCTGCCTGTATTTTTGTGGTTATAATATATAGGTATCTGTCCAACACTCTGCGGAAATGTTGCTGTGATCTTTCCGGATGGATTATAATTTCCAAATAAAACATCGGCAATGGCATTTCCGGCTTCTGTACCCGGGTGCCATACATCCAGTATTGCATCAAGATTTTTATTTTCCCATGGCAAGGTCAGGGGACGGCCGTTAAATAATATCAGAACGATAGGTTTGCCTGTTTTAGCAAGCGCTTTTAATAAGTCGCGCTGAGTTTCTGGTATATTGATATCTGAACGACTAGCCGATTCGCCCGACATATTGGCTGACTCGCCGGCAGCAACGACAACTACGTCGGCTTTTTTTGCTGTTTCGACAGCTTCGTCTATTTGCTCTTGTGCCGAACGCTTGTCTTTGATCTGTTTCATACCAAAGAACCAGGCACGGGAATCAAGCAGAGAATCGTCGGTAAAATTAGCACCGTGTGCATATAATATTTTTGCATCGGGCGCAACATTTTTTATACCCTGTATCACACTTACTGATTTGGAAGGATCACCGGCAACAACCCAGGTGCCCAGCATTTCCGAATGATTATCAGCTAAGGGACCGATCAAAGCGATCGTAGCCGATTTTTGTAGTGGCAGTAAATTTCCTTTATTTTTCAAAAGCACAAATGAATGTTCGGCAGTTTCGCGTGCTGCGAGGCGGTTAGCTTCAATCAACTCGGCCTTTGCTTCTACATCAGCACTGATAGATTTATAAGGATTGGCAAACAAGCCCAGTTTATATTTGGCTTCCAATACACGGCGGCATGCCAGATCGATCTCGGCCTGGGTAACTTTTCCTTCCTGCAACGATTTTTTCAAAGTGGTTAAAAACCCTTCTCCTACCATGTCCATATCCAGACCAGCTTTTAATGCCAGGGCCGAAACGGTTTGCAGGTCGCCAAGGCCATGGTTCGATAATTCATTTACGGCAGTATAGTCTGATACCACAAATCCTTTGAAACCCCACTGCTTGCGCAGCAGATCGGTCAACAACCATTGATTACCCGTTGCAGGCATACCATTAATCGTATTGAATGAACTCATGAAACTCCCTGCACCGGCATCGACGGCTGCTTTATAGGGTGGCAGGTATTCCTGGTACATTTTTATCAGGCTCATATCAACCGTATTATATTCCCGGCCGGCTTCGGCGCCGCCGTATAATGCAAAATGCTTTACGCAGGCCATTACCGCATCGGCTTTTGACATGTCCGAACCCTGGTAACCGGTCACCAGCGCTTTAGCTATTTGCGAACCCAGGTACGGGTCTTCACCACCTCCTTCAGAAATTCGGCCCCAGCGCGGATCGCGGGCGATATCAACCATAGGAGAAAAAACCCAGTTGATGCCTTCGCCGGTTGCTTCGGATGCTGCTATTTTAGCCGATCTTTCGATCAAGGCCATATCCCAGCTAGCCGACATACCGAGCGGTATAGGAAATACGGTGCGATGTCCGTGGATAACATCCAGACCAAATATGAGCGGGATATGCAAACGGCTGTTCTGCACTGCAATATCCTGTGCCTGTTTGATGTATTTGGTTCCCCAAACACCGAAAATACCGCCTATTTGCCCGGATTTGATTTTTTGTTCAATATTTTCATTCACCGCGGATCCGGTAACGCTTTGACCGCCGGTAACCAGGTTAAGTTGCCCGATCTTTTCTTCAAGCGTCATTTTATTTAGCAAACCAGATACAAAGGTGTTCATTCTGGCATCACTGCCTGCTGAGTTTTGCGCTGATGCTATACCAAACCAGGAAACAGTAATGGCAGCGACAATTACATTTTGTACTGTTCGGTATATAAATTTCGTTTTCATTTGCAAATTATTATGATCTTTACCGGAAATAGTTGAACAGGCAAAAAAATCCTGTTTCTGATATCTTAATAAAATTATAAGTTTAAAAATTGGTTTTACACCTGTGCGGGGTTGCACTTGGTGTATTAATAACACAATAGTATTTATTATTATCCGGATAATCAAAGTATTTTTGTACTATAGCATAAAATGTTTAACAAACAGGAACTTATAGATTTTTGCAATAACGCCAGGGAGAATTTCCTGAGCCATATATCAATTGACTGTGTGGTGTTCGGTTTTCATGAAGGCCAGCTAAAAGTGCTGGTATTGAAAATGAAAAACGAAGGTTCATGGTACCTGCCCGGAGGCTTCGTTTTAAAAAATGAACCTATTGACGAGGCAGCAAACCGTATATTAAAAGACCGGACGGGTCTCGACGAAATTTTTCTACAGCAATTTCATGTCTTCGGGGACCCTGAACGTTCGCGTCCCCATAATGAAATGTATAAAGACTACCTTCCACCGGCTGAAAACTGGTTTGCCAACCGCTTTTTAACTATCGGATATTATGCGCTGGTTGATTTTGTACATGTAAACCCTACACCTGACAGTCATTCTGAACTTTGTGCATGGTACGATTTAGCTGACATGCCGAATATGGAACTAGATCATGCTACGATCCTGAAAACCGCCCTCGATACTTTGCGTTTACAGTTGAATTATCAGCCCATTGGCTATAACCTGATGCCCAAAGAATTTACGATGCCGGAACTGCAAAAGCTGTATGAAACAATTTTAAATCAAAAACTCGACAGGCGTAACTTTCAGCGCAGAATGCTGGCATTTGGGATATTAAACCGCTCCGAACAACCACGTAAAGGCGGTGCCCATAAGGCTCCCTTTCTTTATTCTTTCGACCTGGACAACTATCAGAATGCATTGAAAGAAGGATTAAAAGGCGGGTGGTGATCAAAACCCGAAAAAGAGTTTTTGGCCTGATATTGATCGGGGGCGATAAAAAAATTTAAACGGATTCAAACAATTGCCTAGCTGCGATGTTAAACTTATCTACATCTACAGAAAACAAAGTTTAAATTAATTAGGGGATAGCCGGTTATGAGCCGGCTATTTTTTTACTCAAATTTTCGGTACCGATACTGCCAGATAATACTAAATTTTTTAATTTGGCCTAACCAAAATAAGCCATGAACAAAGTATTTATCGCCCTATGCTGTTTTGCAGCTATTGCAGGCCTATCCTGCCAGAAAAAAGCAACAATTGCAACCGAACAACCCGACCGTAAATGGTGGAAAGAAGCCGTTGTATATCAGATATATCCGCGCAGTTTTAAAGATGCTAATGGCGACGGCATAGGCGATCTGAAGGGGATCATTTCAAAATTAGATTATATCAAAAGTCTTGGCGTAACCGCTGTATGGTTAAATCCTATCTATAGCTCGCCCAACGACGATAACGGCTACGATGTAAGCGATTACCGTAACATCATGACCGATTTTGGTACCATGGCCGATTTTGACGAATTGCTGAAAGGTCTGCATGCACGCGGTATTAAACTGGTAATGGACCTGGTAGTGAACCATAGCAGCGATGAGCATGAATGGTTTAAGCAGAGTCGCAGTTCACGCACGAGTCCTTATCGTGATTATTACCATTGGTGGAACGCCGAACGCGGCACTCCTCCCCCACGCTATAGTTTATTTGACGTTAATCATGATGCCTGGCGTTATGATTCTCTTACCAAAGCCTATTACCTGCACTACTTTTCGCGCAAGCAACCCGATCTGAATTGGGAAAATCCTAAAGTGCGAAAGGAAGTTTTTGACATCATGAAGTTTTGGTGCAACAAAGGCATCGACGGTTTCCGCCTGGACGCTTTTGGTTTTGCCGCAAAGGATACCACCTGGCCGGTATATCCAAAAGGCTATGAAAAGAATTTCTCGAAATATTATGCCCTGCAACCTCATTTGCACGATTACCTGAAAGAAATGAACCAGGAGGTGTTAAGCAAATACGACGTAATGAGTGTTGCCGAAGGAACTGGTAACACCTACGAAGACGCCCATAACATGGTAGATGCTGACCGTCATGAGTTGGGTATGGCTTACCCTTTTGAAGGGGTTGATATAGCGAAACCTGAAGGTTACAGCGTTTTACATTTTAAACAGGTATTTAGCAAATGGGATAGTGTTTTTGCAGATAAAGGCTGGCTTTCGGTTTTCCTGGCTAACCACGATCAATCGCGTTTGGTGAGCCGTTTTGGAAATGACAAGCCAGCATTCAGGGAACTTTCATCCAAAATGTTAAACACATTTATTTTGACAATGCGTGGTACACCTTATTATTACAACGGCGACGAACTGGGTATGACCAACGCCGGCTTTACAGATATTAAAGATTATCGCGACAAGGCAACGTTGAACGAGTACCAGCATCAGATCAATATTAAAGGAGATATGAAGTTGTTTATGAAAAATACAGAATTTGCCTGCCGTGATAATAGTCGCACGCCATTTCAATGGGACGGCACTGCGAATGGTGGATTTTCGACAGGTACCCCATGGATAAAGGTGAATCCAAATTACACTTCAATCAACGCAGCAGCGCAGGAAAACGACCCCAATTCGATCCTTAATTATTTCAGGAAAGCGGTTAAACTGCGACATGATAACTTAGTGCTGGTTTACGGGAAATATACGCTATTAGACAGTAGCAACCCGGATACCTATGCCTATACAAGGGAACTTGATGGTAAAAAATTATTGGTTTTGTTAAACTTCAGAGATCATATCGCAGCAGCAAAAACCGGGCTCGATTTAAGTAAAGCAAAGGTATTGATAAGCAATTACGACCAACCTTCGGCTGATGGGAAACTGAAGCCATACGAAGCTGTAGTGTATGAGCTTCAGAATTGAACAATTGGGCTATCTAGTTATTAGCTCGGCTGAGTGACATTTTGCGGCAGCAATAATTTCATTTGTTTACCGGGTATACCATGTAACATTTACCTGAAAACCTGGCTCATATTTAGCAGATCGATTGTTTTTTAGTGATCCTTTGCTTTAGAAGAGGATTTTTTAAAATATCAGGGAGCATTTATTAAAATTCTCTATCTTGCGTCAGCAATTATTAACCTATACGGAATAGTGCACCCGCACACCGTTCATTTATTTTTAACGACATGAAAACAAACCACGCCCGCAAGGCTCTTTACCTGGCTATCACCTTTGCATTATCTAGCTTTTGCTTTATCGCATCCGCACAGGACAGTATCCCCAAACCACCAAAACTGGATGAAAAAGGATGGCGCCAATTATTTAATGGCAAAGATCTGGACGGTTGGAAAATGGTAGGCCCGGGAAAACGTTATGTAGAGAACGGTGTTACCGGAAGTCACGGTGGTATGGGACTATTGTACTGGAGCAAAGAAAAGTTTAGCAATTGCAAGATCCGCGTAGTTTATCGGATGCAAAAGGCAAATAGTAACTCGGGTGTTTTTATCCGGATACCATTAGAGCCCCGCGAACCATGGATGCCTGTATTTTATGGCTATGAAGTGCAGATCGATAACCATCCGGAAACTTCTGGTGAAGACGAATATCATGTAACTGGTACCCTTTATTCATTAACCAAACCGCTCGCAAAACCCGGTAAACCCGGCCCGGAGTGGAATGTTATGGAGATCACCCTCGATGGCTTACGTACAATCGTAACCGTAAACGGGCAAAAAGTTACCGATTATACCGAAGGCCAACCAACCCCCGAACGTAAATTTGATTTCGAACCTTTCCGCGGTCCGCGGCCGCTTGCAGGCTACATCGGTCTGCAAAATCATGGCGACGATGATATTGTTTTCTTTAAAGAAGTAGCTGTAAAACCACTTCATAAAAAATAATAGCCATGGAAAAGGAAAAACAAGATAATGCCATCAGCAGGGGCAACTTTTTAAAAAAAGCTGCCGTAGCGACCGCTGGATTTTATATCGTTCCGCGCTACGTCTTAGGTGGTCCGGGTTATATTGCACCCAGCGATAAATTATATATCGCTGCCGTGGGTTGTAGCGGCGAAGCGGAAAATGATATCCACCACCATGCCAACTCTCCCAAGAAAAATGCCGAGATCTCTTTTTTATGCGACGTAGACGACCGTGCCGCTGCGCCTCGAATCAAGGAATTTCCGAAAGCTAAATTTTACCACGACTGGCGAGAAATGTTCGATAAAGAACATAAGAATTTTGACGCCGTTACCGTAGCTATTCCCGATCATAACCACGCTATTGTTGGAATGGGCGCGATGCAACTGCGTAAGCATCTTTACCTGCAAAAACCATTAACACATGATATTTACGAAGCCCGTGTATTGACTCAGGCTTCAGAAAAATATAAAGTAGTAACCCAAATGGGCGACCAGGGTGCATCATGCGAAGGCATGCGTACCCTGCGCGAATGGATAGAAGCAGGGTTGCTGGGTGATATCCAGAAAGTATATTGCTGGACCGATCGCCCGGTATGGCCGCAAGGCATTTCCTGGCCAAAAACAGGCCCCGCAATTCCCAAAGAATTGAACTGGGATCTTTGGTTAGGTACCGCACAGGAAACCAACTATATCGACAACCTGGTGCCTTTCAACTGGCGTGGCTGGTGGCAATTTGGTACCGGCGCTCTGGGCGATATGGGTTGCCATATTATGGGCCCGCCGTTCAAATTATTGGGATTGGGCTACCCCACCGAGGTTTCTGGCAGTGCAAGTACCGTTTACCAGGGCATTTTTAAAGAAGGTGTTTATCCTGAAAGCGGTCCGGTTTCAAGCTCCATCAAATTCAAATTCAAACAACAAAACGGCAAAGATCTCGACCTTTACTGGATGGATGGTGGCATAACCCCTGAACGTCTGAGTGAATTAGATGCCGATGTGAACCAAAACGAAGCTTTGGGTGATATCCCAAGCGAAAACGATTTTGAAGGTTGTACTCTGTTTATCGGCACCAACGGAAAAGCATCGTGCGGCTGGGGCGGCAGTCACCCGCGTTTATTGCCGTTATCCTTAAACAAAGACATCAACGTTCCCAAAAAATACCCGCGCGTAGAAGGCGATATGGACGGCCACTGGTGGCAATGGATCGACGCAGCCATTGCCGGCTATGGCAAAATGGAAGTTGATTCGCCGTTTGTTGGCTACGCAGGACCGTTGACCGAAACGGTGTTGATGGGCAACCTGTTACTACGAACCTTTGATATCCAGGAAAAGATCAAATACAAAGACCCGGTTTACGGCGATCAGGAACGTTACCAGTTTAACGGGCGTTATAAGGCGCTGCAATGGGATGGTGCCAATATGCGCGTAACTAATTACGAGCCTGCAAACCAGTTCATCCGCCGCGAATACCGCAAGGGATGGGGTGAAGTGAAGCTGTAAGCGCGGTCGGCGCGGGGAGAAAGGAGAAAGGAGAAAGGACAAAGGAGAAAGCAGAATGGAGAAATGAGAAAGGTTAAAGGCCAGTGCTACTTACCGATGACCAATGCCGAATGCCAAATGCCTAATGCCTAATGTCGGGAAAGCGTAAAGACTTAGGAAGTTTTCAAAACTTCCTAAGTCTGGCAGTCAAGGTGAGTGAACTTTATGCTACCTTACGCCTTTAGAATAAACTGTACTATTATGGAAAACGACAAGGAGCTCAAATTTGCAGTGCTGATTGATGCGGACAATGTCCCTTATGCCAATGTAAAGGAGATGTTTGAGGAGATAGCCAAATATGGTACCCCCACGTTTAAGCGCATCTATGCCGATTGGACCAAACCAACAGTCTCGGGCTGGAAAAATGTATTGTTAGAAAATGCCATCACGCCTATCCAGCAATACAGCTACTCGAGCGGCAAAAACTCGTCAGACAGTGCTTTGATCATCGACGCGATGGATATTTTGTACACCGGTAAGGTTGATGGCTTTTGTATCGTATCCAGCGATAGCGACTTCACCCGCCTGGCTACCCGGCTACGTGAAGCAGGTATGAAAGTGATCGGCATCGGGCAGAAAAAAACGCTTAACCCTTTCATTACCGCATGTGATAAGTTTATCTATATCGAGATTTTAAAGAAAGATAAACCAGTAAATACTGAACCCAATAAGGAGCCGGCAGCTAACGCTCCTTTAGTAAATGCAAACCCATTAAATAAGATCGGACCAGAAATTATTACCATGATCGCTGATAGCGTAGACGATCTGGCGGATGAAAATGGCTGGGCCTTTCTTGGTGAACTGGGCAGCCTCATCATCAAAAAACAACCCGATTTTGACCCCAGGAATTACGGCTATGCTAAAATGTTACCCCTGATCAGAAGCCTCAATAAATACGATATCGACGAAAGGGATACCGGGAAAAAGAATGTGAAGCACATTTATATCAGGAAGAAATAGGCTCCCATTTTTATCCGGAAATCAGGGCGAAGGACTTCTTCAATAAACCTATTGATTTTTATATCGCGATAAAAACTCGGACAGCTTTTTCCGACGCCGTCTAACCGAATGCCCGATCTGTGTCTCTCCTGTATGGTTGGCATTAAATGTTTTCGGCGAACCGATCCTTTGGGAAGTGTAAATACCCGAATGTCCGCTAAAATAGTAAGCAGTAAAACAGGCTACTGCAAAATAAAGGGCATACTGACCGCCAAATAACTCGATTCCCATAAATGTGCAAGCGAGAGGCGTATTGGTAGCTCCTGCAAAAACAGCAATAAAACCAAGCGCAGCAAAAAGTCCGACCGGAGCATCAAGCAAAGTTGATAACGTGTTACCCAAGGTTGCTCCTATGTAAAACAAAGGCGTTACCTCACCCCCTTTATAGCCGGTACCCAACGTAATTGTGGTGTAAATGATCTTCCATAACCAGCTGAAAGCAAAGGCCCCGTCGGCATGAAATGCAGAAGGAATAGTTACCGAATCGGCGAATTGGGGTTCAACCCCCAGGCTCAGGTAATCCTGGCGCCCTGTTAATAACACCAGGGCAATAACGATCAGACCACCGGCAACGGGTATCAGCCAGGTTATTTTGATGAGTCGCAGAGCTAAGTTTTTTATGCCGTGAGCCAATTCGGCAAAAAAGTAGCTTGTTAAACCAAAAAGAGCAGAAGCAAAAACTATTTTGATCAGCAGTAACAGATCGAAAGTAATTGGAAGAAAGGCGAAAGGCCTGTTTGTTACAAAGGGATCGATATGATATACCGTATGGTGAATGCCACAAAACGCCACAGTTTGGTCGGCAAAAATACTGGCAATGATACAAGGGACGATGGCATCGTATTGGATACGACCAATTGTCAAAACCTCGAGTGCAAATATAGTTCCGGCCAAAGGAGTACCAAACACAGCGCCAAAACCAGCTGAAACGCCAGCAATAAGCAGGGTTGTTGTATCGCGTTCATTGAGTTTAAATAATCGACCAAAAAAGCTGGCAATACTCCCCCCCATCTGAACCGCGGTGCCTTCGCGACCTACCGAACCACCAAACAACTGACTAATGATGGTAGCGCCCAAAACCAGTGGCGCCATGCGTTTGGGAATACCTCCGCCTGGCGTATGGATCTCGTCGATAATAAGGTTATTCCCTTTTTCTGACGACTTGCCGTAAAATTTATAAAACAGGTGTATATCTATACCCGCCAGTGGCAAAAAGTACAGGATCCATGGGTGTGAAAAGCGAAAATGGACAGACAAGTTGAGTAACCAAAGAAAAAATGCCACCGAACTGCCGATCACAAGCGCTATCGGAATAACCAGTACAGTCCACCTGAGGAGGTAATTAAAAATCCGGAAATAAGATGATTCAAAAAGATTGGAAAAAGAATTACGATTCATGCCTGTAAAATACGATAAAAACAATATTTCGCAGGCGTCATCAGAACTACCAAAACAGGCAGGACGGTTCAAATAGGTGGAACACCATCACCTTTATGATACAAGTATACGCAAAACACTGGTCATTGTTAAAAACGGCTGAAAATAAAATCAATTCATCCTGATAAGAATGGTTTTTTCATTACAAAAAGGTCGCGCGTTTTCTACTATGGTTTTAAGCATACTTAACAAGACAATAGGGCGGCTGCGTCTGAGTCAAAAAAAACAAAAGTCCGAAACTATTAACTAAAATTTTTGTTAGCCCTCAAACTAAATTCAAAATATGAAAAAACGTTTACTATTTTTATTTACTGCTTTATTATTCCTGTCGGCTTATTCATATGCCGCAGGACAACATCTGTCTGATACCACCCAACGTGATACTGCCAAGATCAATAAAAAGATCAGGAACCTGCAAGCCGATCTTGGTGAATACCAGGCCGATCTGCTAAAAACACAAAACCAGATACCAGCTGATTCAATCGCCCTGATCAAAGCAACTGATAAATCAAACGATGCGCTCGCTAACAGCAAAAGAGCAGCAAGTGACGCACTCGGTGGTGATCTGAGCGATGCGAAAAAAGCTTCGAAAAAAGCCAAACAGGCTGCCAATGCGAGCAGCGATGCAGATGATGCCCAAAAACAGCTGGATAAAGACCGAAAAAAGGTTAAAAAATTAAGCGCAAAAATCGCCCAGACTGAAAAAAAGATCAGCGATCTGCAGGTACGGCAATAAAATATCAGGGATAGCATTTAGATATTGTTACTGCTTCAAGTACTTCATACCTTTAGCCTATGAAGTACTTTTTTTTTCTTTTATTGTTACCGGTCTTTGCCGGTGCACAAAGCGTCACAAACCAGCGCGTTTATGATACCATACCTTTTATACCGGAACACACCCCGGTGCGTATGAAGGTTTTTGCGAGCGAACCAATTGTCCCCGGTCGCGTAATTTTCCTTGGCAATAGCATTACTGAAATGGGCGACTGGAAAAAGGTATTAAATGATACTACCGTGCTCAACCGCGGCGTTGGCGGTGATATTACCTATGGCGTGCTAAAACGCCTGAAAGACATTACTGATCGGCAACCTTCCAAAGTATTTATCCTGCTTGGCATTAACGATATTGGCAAAGACATACCCGATGCGGTTATCGCAGACAACTACCTGAAGATCGTCAAAGAAATTCATCAGAAAAGTCCGCAGACTAAGGTATTTGTTCAAAGCATACTTCCTCTAAATTCAACCATGCCTAACTTCCCTCAGCATTACGATAAGGAAGAACATGTATTGGCTGTAAATAAGCTTTTAAGGGCCAATGCAAAATCCGGCAATTACACCTTTATCGACATTTTCCATTTATTTGTTGATGCCGATGGTCGCCTTAAAAGCGAATATTCTTACGAAGGCCTGCACCTGAAAGCTCCTGCATATGTAATTTGGGCTGATTATTTAAAGAAGCAGGGGTATTTGTAAATTTCTGATCAAATATCATTTTGGGTTAAAGCAACTGGTTATTGGCATACCCGTTTCGCAACTCACCCCGACCCTACTACGTGGGTCGACCCTCTCTACTTCGTAAAGAGGGTGATTTTATACTTGTAATTCAAAAACCTGCACTAGGTAGATGCAAATCACAGTATCCCGAATTAATCCTCCCCTCTCTTCTCCGAAGAGAGGGGCCGGGGGTGAGTTGCGCCGAATGTAACAACCGCCTTTTCCCCTCGTCTAAATAAAAAAACAACATGGCAAAGGAATCATTCAACATCAATGGCGAAAGTCTTTTAAACAAAGTAAAGGAATTGATCGCTGAGGGCAATGTCACCAAAATAACTATAGCTGATAAAACAGGTAAAGAGATTGCATCCTTCCCATTGACCTATGGTGTTGTAGGCGCATTGTTCCTGCCAGTACTTGCCGCCATTGGTGCAATTGCAGCGTTGGTTACAGAATGTACCATTACCGTTGAACGGGAAGTAGAAGACCACGATCAATAAAACGAATAAAAGCAAGTCAGATACCTGCTAACAAATCACTGATAATTTTCTCCCCTAAATTTCATATTTTAGTTGCATGAAGTCCCATGTCATGCCCGTACGTTTCGCTGCTATTTGCATTTTGGTAATTGCGGCTTGTTCCAATAGATCTTTAGCCCAAAGCAAAGACCCGATCATTGATCAGATCGTCAAAGAGGAAACCGATAATTCGCAGCTTCAGCAAATGGCGCATGAACTGTTTGATGGGATCGGTCCACGTCTGGTAGGTACGCCGCAAATGCAAAAAGCGGGTGATTGGGCTGTCGACAAATACAAAAGTTGGGGTGTAGATGCGCGTATTGAGAAATGGGGCGATTGGCGGGGATGGGAACGCGGTGTTACACACGTTGATTTGGTGTATCCCCGTATTAAAACCCTGGAAGCTATACAATTAGCCTGGAGCCCGGGCATGGGTAAAAAAACGATCATTTCGGATCTGGTTATCTTGCCGGATTTGGCCGATAGCAATGCCTTTAAAGCCTGGTTACCGACCGTCAAAGGCAAATTTGTGATGATCAGCATGAATCAACCTACAGGCCGTTCGGATGGCGACTGGCGCGATTTCGGCACAAAGGAATCCTTTGAAAAATTGAAAACTGACCGTAGCAAACAAATTGATGCATGGCGCGAACGCATCCGTAAAACCGGGCTGACCAATAAGACTTTGCCAGTCGCATTAGAAAACGCCGGCGCAGCTGCTATCATAACTTGCACCTGGTCGAATGGCTTTGGCGTGGATAAGATATTTGGTGGTTATACGAAGAAAGTACCAACGATTGATATTGGGCTGGAAGATTACGGTCTGCTGTATCGCTTAACAGAGTCGGGCGAAAAGCCGCAGATCAGCGTGCATACCGAATCAAAAGAATTGGGCCCAATTCCTACATTTAATGTTATTGCCGAGATCAAAGGCAGCGAAAAGCCGGATGAATACGTGATCCTGTCGGCGCATTTCGATTCATGGGATGCCGGCACAGGCGCTACCGATAATGGTACAGGTACCCTCACCATGATGGAGGCACTTCGTATCCTGAAAAAAGTATATCCTAATCCTAAAAGAACGATCATTGTAGGCGACTGGGGCAGTGAAGAAGAAGGCTTGAATGGCTCAAGGGCATTTGTTGAGGATCATCCCGAAATTGTGCAGCACATACAAGCCGTTTTTAACCAGGATAATGGCACTGGCCGCATTGTAAACTTGTCGGGACAAGGTTTTCTCAATTCCTATGAATACCTTACTCGCTGGCTTTCACACGCCCCATCTTATATCCGCGATTCTGTAAAAACTTCATTCCCGGGTTCACCCGGCCGAGGTGGTTCTGATTTCGCCTCATTTGTAGCGGCAGGTGCACCGGCTTTTTCGCTGGGTTCTAACAGCTGGGAATACGGTGTTTATACCTGGCATACCAACCGCGACACCTACGATAAGATCGTGTTCGATGATGTGCGCGCCAATGCTATACTAACGGCCATTATGGTATATGAGGCATCGGAAGACCCGGCAACCACTTCTCGCGATAAAAGTATTTTGCCTGTAGATCCCAAAACTGGTCAGCCTGCAAAATGGCCCGACCCGGTAAAAGCAAACCGGCATGGTGGATTTGATTGAGGACGCTAAAAAGTATTTGTCAATTACCTGCTGACAGTCTTATTTTACAAGAATCATTTATCGATGGATCTCTACCGACAAAACCCAAACGTCGACTATAGCTTTAAGAAAGGATAAGACGATCCCACTGATAAGCCAGGTAATACCCGAATAACCAATTTGCAGCACAATGATCCCTGCTACGATAAATGGAATAATAGCCATTTGCGAAAAAATCAGGTTTCGAATAGCATGTTTTCTGTATTGCTTTCCTGAATTTCGCCAGATACGGATATCCAGATAGAACAGAACACCCCAACCGAACGCGCCGAAACCTATAAGAATGATGCGCACCTTCTCGGAAGTTTGCCCCGGGATCAGCATTAAAGATGAGATCAAAAGGATATTCAGTAAAAGAATCAACGACTCCAGTGCACGATCAGGAAGTGCTTTGTTTTCGATGATCTTTTTGAGATTAATAGATATACCAACAAATACCAGTCCGGTTAAAGTTGCGGAGGCCCCGGTAATCGCACTAAAAAATGTGATCCAATCGTTCATTTACCTGAGATTTATACCCAAAGCGGCCGCAGTAAGCGCACTTACTTCGCCGTCAGGATTAAGCCCGACAGAATCCTGGAAAAGTTTGACGGCCCTAAGTGTCTGCTCGCCAAAAATATTGTCGACACCATCCGTATCAAAGCCTCTGCGGTTTAGGGTAATTTGTATCTGACCAACATCGGTTGAAACCATATTGGGTTGGGTAAGGCGATAGATCTCGATAGTTGGGGGTCTGTAAGCAATAATTGGGTTTGCCTTGTAGGTTACTCCCGGTATCAGTACCCCCATATCCCAGCGCCTGCCGTCTACAACCGAATTGGTAATGCCATCAATACTGCCATGGGCTTCGACCGTTCCCCCATTGCCATCCGAAACAGCAATATGGCCAACTTCTCCGGTGCCCGCGATACGCAGGATAACGGCACCTGGCGTTGCCTTTGCTTCTTCTACGGTAATAATTCGCCCCAATTCATGAGCATCCCTTGCCCAGGAATCGCTATAGGTTTCGGCTGTTTGCGGATCACCAAGATTATTATTGCAACCGTAAAGAATACCGAAAGTTTGGTAATATAGCCAGCTCACAAATTCGGTACAATTCCAGGGGCCTTTATAGCTCGCATCGTCTTTTGGTACGCGAGCACCCAGCAGAAATGGTTCACCAACGTGCTTATCACCTAACAAAACAATATCGTCGCCGGTCATCGGGGTATTAGATGGTTTATTGAATAAAGATAATTGTTTTTATGCCTTTTATCCAATGACAGATTCCGGCAACAATTTTTCTGCAAAAATAATTTTGAATTTGAATTTCCGAAATCTAAATTTCAACTCAATATTTCTGCTATTTCATCAAAACCTTTTTCGCGGGCAAGATCGGCAGGGAGTTTGCCGCCCTCCATACGCACCTGTGTATCGGCGCCATGTTCAAGCAGCAGGATGAGCATATCAGGGTTACCATTTTGTGCTGCAGAATGCAATGGTGTTACGCCAGCCTGCTGTTTCACATTTACATTCGCGCCATTTGTAACAAGTAGTTTTACGATATCAGTATGATTACCGGCAGCAGCCGAGTGGATCGGGAAAACATTAAAACCATTGTTTGAAGGCAAATTTACATCGGCACCTTTCAATACAAGGTAACGGGCAACCTCAAACTGCCCGAAATAGCTGGCCAGCCCCAGCGGCGTAAAACCATCGTTAGCGTACTCATTAACAATTTCAGGATGAGTATACAATAAATGAGCTACAACATCAAATTTGCCGGAAGCAGCTGCTTCAAAAATGGTCAGGTTATCAAGGTATTTTAATAAAAAAGCTGTTACTTCGGGTTTCTTATAATAGCAGGAAAGCATCAGTGGCGATACATTGGCCGAAGTTTTTGATTTGGCCAGCGCCGGATCTTTTTGTAAAAGCGCAGTTAACCCAACCAAATCGGAAGAAGCAATATACGTTTCCAATAAATCGACGCTCATATTTCAATATTACTAAAAAAATTGGTTTTTCGGCCGCGAGGTGAATAACTCGACGATTGTGGATAAAATAAATCGCAACACAGTTTTATTAAAAAGGCAACCAAAATTAACATCAGGTTTACAAAATACTTTTGCTTTTAGTGCCGGAATTAAAATCCTGCCATCCTATAATCCTTAGGATACCGGCCACGATCCGATTAAATAATTCAAGCTACTGTTCCCAATATTTGTTAATTCTGTTAACTTTACAATTGCGTTTTAACGCTTTCAAATAAAGGATGCCGATCAAAGGGAACCAGTTCAGAACAAACACTTTAAGGGACGATAACAAACCCGACAAATCCTCTTCAAAAAGCGGAAAGGAACAGCCAGCCCGGTCGAAAAAGGAAAGCACGCCCGTATTTAACCTGAAAGATGGCAGAACGGCTAAAATTCTCGGACTGTTTTTACTCATTCTGTCTGTATTTTTCTTGATCGCCTTTACTTCCTACTTGTTTACCTGGCAAGAAGACCAAAGTTATGTTTCAGCTGCCAACGGGGGCTGGCATAACCTTTTTAAAACACAGCAGGAACTGATCGATAACGGGATCAAAAACCCGGTCGTTGAAAATTGGCTGGGTAAGTTCGGCGCCTTACTATCTAACCAGTTTATTTTCGAATGGTTTGGTATCGCTTCTTACCTTTTTGCTTTTGTTTTTTTTATTGTTGGTTATAGGTTGTTGTTTAAAGTACGTTTATATTCCGTCAGCAAAACGCTCGGCTACTCCTTTTTCCTGATTGTATTTATTTCCATTACCTTAGGATTCTTCCATGGCTTTGTTAGCGATGTGCCTCATTTTCTGGAGGGGAACTTCGGTTTCTGGAGTAACCGCTTACTCGATGCACAGGTTGGCGAAGCGGGCACAGGCGGTATTCTGTTATTTGCCGCACTTACCGCATTGATCATTGCATATAATATCGATTTCAGACTACCACGGCTGCGCGCCAAAACTTTAAATGCTGATGTCGTAGACCATGTAATACCCAAACCCGTTGAAATTGAAGACGAGTTTCCTTCAAAACCGATCGAATGGCCCAAAAACAGCAATCGCGTAAAAGATGAAGGTTTAGTCGCTGTTGATCATGTTACCGAACTTAATCCGAAACCTACCTTTCATGAACCTGTTGTGCTTCGCCCGGATAACAATTCGGCCCATGAACCCGAATTTGAGGATGAGATACCATTAACCATCGATACAAACCGACCAACAGAGGTTTTAAGTATCGAGAAGGAAGATGAAGATAAAGCAAAAAACCTGGTCGAGCAATTCGGCACCTACGACCCGAAACTCGACCTGGCATCTTATAAATACCCGACGCTTGATTTGCTTGAAAACTACGGCTCTAACAAAATAACCGTCAACGCTGAAGAGTTAGAGGCCAATAAGAATAAGATCGTAGAAACACTGAATCATTACAATATCGAGATCGATAAGATTAAAGCCACAATTGGACCGACGGTAACCCTCTACGAGATCATACCTGCTCCGGGCGTACGTATCTCGAAAATCAAGAATCTTGAAGATGATATCGCTTTATCGCTTGCTGCTTTAGGTATTCGTATTATAGCGCCTATGCCCGGTAAAGGAACGATCGGTATAGAGGTGCCGAACCAAAACCCCGAGATGGTTTCTATGCGCTCGATACTGGCTACCGAGAAGTTTCAGAATACCACGATGGATCTGCCCATAGCGCTGGGAAAAACGATATCGAACGAAGTGTTTATTGCTGACCTGGCAAAAATGCCCCACTTATTGGTTGCGGGCGCAACAGGACAAGGTAAATCTGTTGGTATCAACGCTATCCTGGTTTCGTTGCTCTACAAAAAACACCCATCCGAATTAAAATTTGTGTTGGTTGACCCTAAAAAGGTAGAGTTGACACTGTTCCGCAAGATCGAACGACATTTCCTGGCAAAATTGCCCGACGAAGCAGATGCCATTATTACCGATACCAAAAAGGTGGTCAACACGCTTAATTCACTTTGCATCGAGATGGATCAACGCTACGACCTGCTGAAAGATGCCGGCGTTCGTAACCTGAAAGAATACAATCATAAATTCGTTAACCGTAAGATCAGCGACCCAGAAAAGCATCGTTTCCTGCCTTTTATCGTATTGGTAATTGACGAATTTGCTGATCTGATGATGACAGCCGGTAAAGAAGTTGAAATGCCGATAGCACGCATAGCGCAGCTTGCCCGGGCTGTTGGTATACACCTGGTAATTGCTACGCAACGCCCATCAGTAAATATTATAACAGGTACCATAAAGGCTAACTTTCCGTCGAGGCTGGCGTTCCGTGTACTTTCAAAGATCGATTCACGTACTATTTTAGACGCTGGAGGAGCCGATCAGCTGATTGGCCGCGGTGATATGTTGCTCTCAACAGGCAGCGACCTGATACGCCTGCAGTGTGCTTTTGTGGATACACCCGAGGTGGAAAAGATCTCTGATTTTATCGGTAACCAAAGGGGCTACCCTACTGCATTCCTGCTGCCGGAATATGTCGGTGAAGGCGAAAGTGGTGGTGCAAAAGATTTTGATGCGGCAGACCGCGACCCTATGTTTGAAGAAGCTGCCCGATTGGTAGTGATCCACCAGCAAGGCTCAACCTCGTTGATACAGCGTAAATTAAAACTGGGCTATAACCGGGCAGGAAGGATCATAGATCAACTGGAAGCTGCCGGTATCGTTGGGCCGTTTGAAGGTAGTAAAGCCCGTGAAGTATTGTATAGCGATGAATATAGTCTGGAGAAACACCTGGAAGAAATTCAGAAGAGTATTTAATTAGTTCATGGTCGTGGAGTGATAGTCGATAGTCCATAGTCGATAGTCCATAGATCATGGTTCATAGATCATGGTTCAGGGTGGTGGGGTGATTGTTCATAGTTCATAATTCATAGACTATGGTCCATGGACTATGGTATATATTCCATTGTCAATAGCATTCGTTAAATTTGCAGTAACAAATTCCCAATACCTGATATCTTACAACTGATACCCAATACCCATTAACTGATAACTGATACCTGACACCCAAATGAAAAAATTATTCATAATACTACTACTAATTACAATTACCTCGCAACTAACATTCGCTCAAAAGGATGTGGAGGCTAAGAAGATATTGAATGCTGTTAGCTTAAAATACAAATCTTATAATTTGATCAAGGCCGATTTTTCTTTTCTGCTGGAAGATCCGCAGGCACAGATTAAAAGCATGCAATACGGCACCCTGGTGACCCAACCTAAATTAAATAAGTTTAAAGTATCCATATACGACCCAACTAATAAAACTACCGCCCTGCAGGAGATCATCAGTGACGGCAAAAGTCAGTGGACCTATGTGGTTAAAGAAAAGGAAGTTGAACTCAGCGACATCGATCATAGCGAGGACAATCTCAATCCAGCACAATTATTTACCATTTATGAGCACGGATACAAATACGTTTACACCGGCGACGATGTGATAGATGGTGTTAAATGCCAGATCATCGACCTGAGCCCGGATGATGCAAAAAAAGTATTTTTTAAGATTCGCTTGGCGATAGATAAGTCTAAGAAATTGATCCACAGCGCATTGATCTTCGATAAGAATGGCGCCAGATATACCTACACTATTCAAACTTTGACACCTAATCCAAAATTACCAGAAAATATCTTTTCGTTTGATAAAAAGGATCATCCGGGAGTTGAAGTAGTGGATTTGAGGTAGCGTATTAGCTGTTATTGGGTATCGGTTATCAGGAGGTTCCCCGGTGCGGATATTTATTTGATAAGATCAAATTCCGGAGCTTGAAAATAATAAAGTTTAGGTTTGGTCCGTACGAAAGTAAATATAAGCTACTAATAAATTAGTTAATATTTCGTCAAACTGACGAGTAGGTATGTTTTTACCTGGCAAGGCATTTATTATCAACAATATAGCCTTCTGCACTTAGCAAGGCGCAACCTGATCATTGTTTCTTGAATACGATCTGTTCGTAACGAACTCCAATGTTGGTTTGCGCACTGGAGGTTAGTATAAGCGAATCGGTATTGAGTGTAGTTATCGTGTATGGAACTGAAATTGATTGCACCCTGCTCAACGTTCCATTAACACTGGAAGAATTATTTTGCCAGGCAACACTGTACCCAAGCGTATTGATTGCATAAACAGCGGTATCAGTAAAATTATTTGGTGCAAGACTGATAAACAGGTTGCCATATTTTGTAAAAATATAATGATCGGTGCTTACTCCATGGTACATGGTTCTACTGCCAGAATACGAAACCGTATCAGTTATAACATTCCATTTACCTACTAATGAAATATTACCGATTAGTGTGGTGCTGGTATCGGTATGGGTACCGGTATTGGTGTTAGTAGGCGTAACAGTTGTTTTTGAACATGAAAAAATGCTGATCGAAATAATTGCGGCCAAAAAGCAGTAGTGGTAAATTTTCATAAAAAATTAAAAAGTTAAACTATGTAATAACGGAAATACAGGTTGAATTGTATACCAGTTGCAACTGAAATAAAAAACCTCCAGACCGTGTTTGTTTTAAATGATTACGGATTACAGCGGTAATATGCTACAAAGATGCCAGACTTAATTTAAAAAACACAATCGCAAGGCAAAATGGGTAAATAAAATGTTAATTTTAACGCAACCAATTATTAAACATGTTAAAAAGAACTATCGCAGCAATCATCATTATTGTATCATTTGCGGCCTGTAAAAAGAAAGATAATAATCACCCGGCTTCCGTAATTCCATATACGGCCAATGACCAACATATTTCGGTTCTTACCCAACACAATAACCTTACACGGGCAGGGCTCAATAACCAGGAGAAAAAACTAACTACCAGTAATGTTAATGCAACCCAATTCGGTAAGCTTTTTTCTTTGGTGGTTGACGACCAGGTGTATGCACAACCACTGGTGCTTGCCAATGTAAATCTGGCATCTGAAGTACGCAACGTAGTTTATATAGCTACAGTTAATAACTCTGTTTATGCTTACGATGGCGATACAGGATATCTGTTCTGGAAGAAAAACTATACTGCCCCGGGCATGCGTGCACCCCAGAATACAGACATGACAGGCGCTTGTGGCGGACAATATCAGGATTTCAGCGGAAAGATCGGTATTGTTGGCACCCCTGTGATCGACTCGGTAGCGCAAACAATGTATTTTGTTGCACGGAGCACCAATGGAAGCACTTTTGTACAAAACTTACACGCGGTTAATATTATTGATGGATCGGAACGACCAGGCAGTCCTGTACAAATTACCGCTACCTACATCGGCAATGGCGATGGGAGTACAAATAACGTAGTAAGCTTTGATCCGCAACGCAATAATCAACGTGCGGCATTAACTTTACTTAATGGCGTTGTATATGTCACTTTTTCTTCTCATTGCGATTGGGGCCCATATCACGGTTGGATCTTAGGATATAACGCAAGTTCGCTTCAACAACAGCTGGTATATAATGATACTCCTAAGGGTGGCGATGGTGGCATATGGGAAAGCGGGACCGGTATGGCCGCTGATGCCCAGGGAAATTTATATGTAGTGATAGGCAATGGAACCGTTGGCCTAAATGGTGACCCAACAAACCTTACCAACAGAGGGGAAAGTGCATTAAAGCTGACACCATCAAGTAATTCGCTGACGATCAATTCCTATTTTACACCCGGCAATTTTCAATACCTGGAAGATAACGACCTGGATTACGGAACGATGGGTGCATTCCTGATCCCAAATTCCAATTACTATTTTACCAGCTGTAAAGACGGGAATATTTACCTGCTCAATAAAAACAATATGGGCGGATATAATGCGGTTACCAACCAGGTTCAGCAAACAATTACACTCAGGTCGAGTTCAAATATGCATTGCCAACCCGCGTACGGTGTTGGTTCAAACTATGAATTTGTATACATATGGCCCGAAAATGACCGCCTGCAAGCATTCCCTTTCAATCGTAGCACCAATATTTTTGATATACCAAATGAGATCATGTCCTCGACCCCTGGCCCTAACGGTCAAAATGGTGCGATGATCTCGGTCTCATCTAATGGTACCGTTGCTGGTTCGGGTATAGTATGGACAGCCTACGCTGCTACCGGTGATGCTGAGCATACTGTAAGTCCGGGTATTTTGCGGGCATTTGATGCGAGCAACATCACAAAGGAACTTTGGAACAACAACTCAAATCCTGCTGATTATGCCGGCAATTATGCCAAATTTGCTTCGCCTACCATTGCCAACGGAAAGGTATACCTGGCAACGTTTTCAGGGCAGGTTGCAGTTTATGGGTTGAAATAGGTTAAAAAGCTTTGGCTAAAGACTTATCTATTACATCGATAAGCTGCTATTGATCTTTGCCTGCTTTTTGTCTGCGTTCCATTACTTCTCGCCATGTGGTTAGGATATAGCCATTTTTAACTAAAAAGTCTTTTAATCTTGGGTCAAGCATAGCCATCAAGTCGCCTTTACGTTTTTGGGTATCATTGCAGATATATTTGAACGAAGCAGAGGGGTTGGTACAATGCATGATCACCATGGTCAGCCCCGGGCTAAGCCTGCCGATACTTTCGATATAATGGTCGGTATACCATTGCCTGATTTCATCGTCGGATTTGTGCTCGATATCCGGCATTTTCCAATCATAGCTGGAGTTGTGCAGATCATCCAGAACAGGAAGACCATTTACCCATAACACATTGCCGAGCTCTTTTGCTTTGGACAGCGCCGGATCATCAGGTATGTTAATTCCTTCGGTATATTTACCTTGCTTTTTCAGTTCGGCGATAGCAGCGGCTCTGGCTTCTGAACGATAAAATGAGTCATCTCCGCCCGGAAACATTACCGGGATCTGCTTTTCAATACCCAATTTGATGTATTTTTCAAGGAAAGCATCTTTGGCAAATAGGGTGCCCATATGAGAATCGAGGTGTGTGGGTTTAAAGCCCATAGCTAAAGCACGGTCGAGCTGGGCACGAATTTCTCTATCCACTTCATCTGCCGTTGCATTTAAATAAACTGAAGCCACGCCAGCGTACAGGCAGCCTTGTTTATCAACCAGGCCAGGAACATTGCTTTTACCTGCCAGTGGCCCCCAGCGATAATTTTTCCATTCCGAGGTCAGTGTCAGGTGTAAACCGGCATCTAAATTGGGGTGATTTTTGATATAGGCAACGATCTCGGGCACCCATGGGCAGGGCATCATAACGCTGGTAGAGGTTGCCACCCCATTGCTGGTAGCTTGCTCAACCCCATCATTGGAATCATGCGACATCCCCGCATCATCAACATGCAGGATCAAAACTTTTGCACCTTTGGGCCAGCCAAGTTTCTCTGCATAGGTTTTGTTTTCCTGGGCGGAGGAAAACAAAGAAATCCAGGAAATACCGGCGATCAATAAAAACTTCTTTATCATTGTTTTGACACGTTTGAACGAATCTAAAAATAAGTAGTGATTTTAGGATAAAAAATTCATTAAAATCGATCATGCCCTAAAGTCTTAAAACATCAATGATTATAAAAAATCTTTAGCTTTATGCCCTGCATGACTAAGCTGCAATTCAAGAACAAATGGGTATTGGTTACCGGAGCCTCCTCAGGCCTGGGTGCCGAAATAGCGCGCCAACTAGCGGCAAACCATGGAGCCAACCTTATTTTGCTCGCACGGCGAAAAGATAAGCTCGAACAACTTAAATCAGAGTTAGAAGAAAATACCGGGAATAAGGTCAGGATATTGATAGCCGACCTGTCAAAACCCACTGAAGTGGACCAGGCTTTAAAGGATATTTTAACCGATGTACAGCTTTATGCCGCCGTATTAAATGCCGCCATCACCCATTTCGGTCAGCACCGTGACTTGAGCTGGGATGAATATGAAACCATGCTGCAAACCAATGTTCATGCTATAGTGCGCATGACCAACAGGATAACCGAACATTTTGAAAACAACAACCGCGAAGGTGGATTGATGATCGTTTCGAGTATGGCTGCCTTGATCCCTATTCCATATCAGGCGGTATATTCGGGCACCAAATCTTTTTTACTTGGGTTTGCTACAGCACTCAGGTTTGAGCTAAAAAACAAAAATTTTTCCATTACCGTATTTACCCCCGGCGGTATCGAAACAGAAATGACCGAGGGGGAAAAGTTCAACGACCTAAGGAATTGGCTGACGCCAGTGAGTCAGGTTGCTAAAGACGGGTTAAATGCGTTTCAAAAGCGAAAATTGACAGCAATACCAGGTTTCAGTAACCGAATGGGTAATCTGTTATTTAAAATTGCCGGTCGGAAGTTTGTTTTAAAACAAATGGCTCGCATTTACAGGAAATCCTTGTTCAATAGATAGTGGGTATTCTTGTGATCAGTTAATTATTGATTGGTTGACTTGCGATTATGGGAGCACCTAATTAACAAGTTAACCAGCTAACTAGTCACTAAGCTTTTAACTAATCACAAATTAACTCCTAACTGAAATCTTTTCTTGCTATTTTTGAGACGCATGCTGACGCCTACTACTCATACCCTTGAAAAACTCGAAACCCTGCTCCGTTCTGCCGGATATAGGGTGAGGTATGAGAAGGGAAATTTTAAAACAGGTGCCTGCATGCTGCTCAGCAGCAAAATTGTTGTCGTTAATAAATTCTCGAACCTGGAGAGCAAGATACAGGCGATTGCCGAACTGATCCGCGAACTGGAGTTCGATCAAAAATTACTCGACGAAAAACAGATCACATTCGTTCATCAGATCAAACAAACCCGTTTACAACTGTGAAGATCACTTTTTTAGGAACCGGAACTTCCCAGGGTGTGCCCGTGATCGCCTGCAATTGCGAAGTGTGCTCCTCTCCTGACCCGCAAGACAAACGCCTCCGTTCATCGATCATGGTAGAAGCCGAGGGTAAAGTGATCGTGATCGACTCTGGACCCGATTTCAGATATCAGATGCTTCGTGCAAAAGTTAAGCACCTCGATGCCATTGTTTTTACCCATGAACACAAGGACCATATTGCCGGCATGGACGATATCAGGGCTTTTAACTACCGGCAGGAATCGGCCATTGATATTTACGCAACTACCAGAGTACAGGAAGCGCTTAAAAGAGAGTTTGCCTATGTATTTGCCGAACAAAAATATCCCGGTATACCCGAAGTAAACCTAAAAACTATTGATCTGAAGCCTTTTCAAATTGGTGATATTCCCTTCCGGCCGATTGAGGTGATGCATTATAAATTACCGATACTGGGTTTCAGGATCAATGATTTCACCTATATCACGGATGCCAAAACGATATCCGAAGCTGAAAAACAAAAAATCAAAGGAACAAAAATACTGGTGATCAATGCATTGCAGATAGAGAAACATATCTCGCATTTCACCTTTGTAGAAGCCATTGCCTTTGCAAAAGAAATAGGTGCCCAAACTACTTATTTTACGCATATCAGTCATCGCCTGGGTCGACATAAATCTATCCTGGGATTATTGCCCAAAAACATCACGCTTGCCTACGATGGGTTAGTGCTTGAAGTTTAACGGTATGTGTTGCCCTGTTACCAGCAGATTTTTTGAATATCGAATATAGAATGCTGAATATTGAACACCGAAGGACTTATTTCCATCGGAATTAAACTTCTACATTCGAAATTCAATATTCGGTGTTCGATATTTTACTAAACTGTTTACAATCTCACCAGGCTAATCCGCTCGATCGTAGCTTTAAATTTTTTACCGTGCCCCTTGTTTCCAATATTGATCAGGCCGCGAATGGTAATTGCCTGATCGTTGATCTGCGTAAATTGCCCGTCGTTGTACTCGAATAAACCTTGATGGGTGCCAGTTAGATAGAGCGGACAATCCTGGCTGAAATTGACCCATAATGCCGTGTTATCTGGCCCGGAAGTTAAACCATTGCTAAATAGGGCCGAGAGTTCCTTGTCCTCCTCGTATTTTCCCGAAACTTCGACATATTGCTGATCGTAGTTTTTGATGCTATCTACCAACTGTTCGAAGCTGACCTTTTTGAAACTGATATCCATATCACAGGCGCTGGTATAGGTCTTGGATTCGTGTTTACAGGAACAAAGCGAAAATAAAGCGGCAGAAAAAAACACCGAAAATAAAACGGAGAAAAGGGGAAAATGATATTGTTGTGGTTGGGGTAGTGCCATAACAAGTTTGATTTAGCAGATATACGATTTTTCTGGCAATAAACCTTTGTTCCGACTACCAAAACAAGCCAGGGTTTAAAAAGA
>CAIPDP010000124.1 GCA_903863845.1 uncultured Mucilaginibacter sp.
CCTGAATGTATCTTATCGACCACCTCCGGTTCATCGCCCATAATATCGCTCATGATATCAACAAAATTGATCGGTGTCAATTGATCCATTTGAGCTGTATTGGGCCCGTAATAGTAAGTGGTTTGAATTTTTCCTTCACGCACGCCACCTCCGCCGATATTTACGGCAACACCCGCTGCCGCACCACCATAACCACCGGTTCCCATACCCACTGCACCGGTAGGATGTACACCAAGGCCCCGCTCTGAACCGGTTACCGTACCAACGACAGCTACATAAAGCTTGGTTTCTTCATTCAACTCAACCTTTACAAAATCCAATTCCTGTTTGGTCCAGGTTTCGTTATGTGGGGCATGGGCTACTACGAAACTGTCGCGGCCAACCATAAACGACTTCAGATCGCTGGCACTGAGCTTATAGGGGCTGGTTTTTTCGTTGTCTCTGAATTCAATAAATCCTTCATCTTTTATGGGGCCTTTGCCGGAAGGGTTGCTATTGATCAAACCAATTACTTTATTGCCCTTGATATCAGTAAACGACCCTTGCAGCCATTTTTGTGATTTTGCTGATACAGCGATCAGGGTGAGAAATAAAATGATTAAAATTGCCCGCATAATTAATAAAACAAAATAACGCAATTTCCTTTGATTTATGATGACAGTAGACCTGCGTAGCGATACCGTTACCAAACCCACCCCCGGTATGCTTGAAGCCATGTGGAGTGCCAAAGTTGGTGATGATGTTTTTGGTGAGGATGAGACCGTAAGCGCGCTCGAAGAAAAACTGGCAGCCCTCTTTGGTATGGAGGCCGGTTTGTTTTGCCCTTCGGGTACCATGACCAACCAGATCGCAATAAAATGTTTTACCCAACCATTGGATGAATTGATCACCGACCAGACTTCACATGTTTACCGTTATGAGGGAGGTGGTATAGCCTTCAACTCGGCCGTATCTACCCGTTTGCTAAACGGCGACAGGGGCATTATAACTGCTGAAATGATAGCGCCTGAAATCAATTCAAATGATGTACATTATCCGCATACCAGCCTGGTGGTGCTCGAAAATACGGTCAATAAAGGAGGAGGGAGCTGTTATACCCTGGATCAAATTAAACCGATCGCCGAACTCTGCCAGCAAAAAGGTCTAAAACTGCACCTGGATGGCGCCCGCATTTTCAACGCGCTGACACATACCGGCGACCGTGCGGTTGATTACGGCCAGTATTTCGATGGTATTTCTGTTTGCTTGTCGAAAGGATTGGGTGCACCTGTTGGTTCAGTATTGCTGGCCAGTAAAGAAACCATCAGATTCGCGCGCCGTGTTCGCAAAGTATTTGGTGGCGGAATGCGTCAGGCCGGTTTTTTGGCTGCTGCGGGTATTTACGCACTCGATCATCATGTTGAGCGATTGAAAATTGATCATGCCCATGCCGCCTTACTTGCTGAAGCCTTAAAAGGCAAAAGCTGGGTCGCAAATGTTTTACCCGTTGAAACTAATCTGGTACTGTTCGATACCTTCGAACCTGCAAAAAATATATTGGAGAAACTTCTCGGAAAAGGCATCAAAGCCAATTCTACCGGCCCTAACCGCATCCGTTTTGTAACGCATCTGGATGTGCACCCCGATATGGTGGAGTATGTGATCCGATCGCTTTCTTTTTGAGTTCGGGAAGTCGGGAAGTCGGGAAGTCGGAAAGTCTGCCGAAGTCCGAAAGGTTGGGTGTCATTTAGAAGGTAATTTTGGACAAATTGATCATTTGTAGATTTACGAAGTTTTTAAAACTTCGTAAATCTATCGTTTCAAAACAAACGCCCTACCCAAAAACTATCTTTCGGACTTCCGGACTTCCGCGGACTTCCGGACTATTTTATCTCCCTATCTGCAGCCTGGCGTTCAACCATCCATCCCGGATATTCTTTGGTAAGCGCGCTTACTTCGTTTATGCGTGCCAGGTCATCAGCCGACAGTTCAATAGCAGTTGAATTGACATTGTCGTTTAGCTGGTCGACATTTTTAGCGCCTATAATGGTACTGGTAACACCTGGTTGTAAGCGTACCCATGCCAGCGCGATCTGTGCAGCAGATACGCCGTATTGTTTACCCACTTCGATCAAAACGTCGATGATATCATAGGCTTTTGGCTTATTTACAGGGGGAAAATCGAAATTATCCCGGCGCGAATCACCGGCCTTTTCATTGTGGCGGGTATATTTACCTGACAGGAAACCGCCTGCCAAAGGGCTCCAGGGCATCAGGGCCAGGTTTTGGTCTTTTGCCAGCGGTAAAATTTCGCGCTCAATATCCCTGCTGCTCAGCGAGTAATAGTATTGTAAACCAATGAATTTATTCCATCCATGCTTCTCGGCAATACCGATGGCTTTCATCACCATCCAGGCCGGCCAGTTACAAACGGCTACGTAGCGTACTTTGCCCGTTAGTACTATATCATTTAATGCCCTTACCGTTTCCTCAACTGGTGTTTTGGGATCGACGCCATGGACGTATAAAATGTCGACATGATCGAGTTGCAGGCGATGCAGGCTTTCATCAACCGATTGAAAAATATGGTAGCGGGAGAGACCTACATAGTTTTTCCCTTCGCCCATCCGGCCGCGTACCTTAGTGGCGATCACCAGGTCGTTTCTGTTGATACCAGTGTCAATGATCGATTGCCCCAACAGGCGTTCTGATTCCCCATAAGAGTAGATATTTGCAGTGTCAATAAAATTGATACCCGCATCTACAACAGTTTTCATCAATTCATTCACTTCCTGCTGTTGAATTTTGCCGATGGCTTCCCAATAACCCCTGCCGCCAAAGGTCATCGTACCAAAGCATAGCTCAGAAACAACCAGACCGGTGTTTCCTAAAAAATTATATTTCATAAAGTTTCGTGATTTTTATAGAGTAAAATTGAATGTTTAAGGATAAAGAACAGTCACCCGAAGGTCAATATCTGTTATACTTTTTGATATTCCCATTCCCAAACTTCTCCTTCGTCTTCGTCAATAGCGGTACCAATTAGCACAAAGTTATTTTTCCGTAGTATTCTGACAGAATAGTTTTCTTCCTTCAATGTTTGAGCGGTAATTCTTAATGTCGGATCATTATCCAGTGCCAATTGCACCAGCGCTTTAGCTATTCGGTTTCCGATCCCCTTGTTTTGAAATTTTTCGAATACACCATAAGCGATTTCAACTTTGCGGTTTAGTGGTTTGCCTTTGAATGCGGCTCCTGCTACCAATTGCCCTTCCAGCTGCACAAAATAACAGATCCAGGGTGGGTGAAAACCTACCCGTTTATAAAAATCGGTGCATTGCTGCAGGTTTTCGGCACACTCCGCCCGGTTGGTAAAATCCACGTTTTCGTGAAGATGCTCTTTAATGGGGAGGAGTTGCATGGTCAAGGACAAGATACGGCAATTACTGTATTTAAAGCAAAAAAAGCCAACCTGATTTGGGTTGGCTCCTTACAATTAAAACTATTAACCGAACTTATTTTTTGCCTTTTTTAGTGGTGATAACAATTACACCGTTTTTCCCTTTATCGCCATATTCCTTAGTTGCCATTTCGTCTTTCAATACAGTTATCGAGTAGATATCTTCAGCTGCTACTCCTTTCAGGCTTTTAGCTTCCTTGCCATCGATCATATATAAAACTCCTTTATTGAAATTTTTGATGGTCGTTTTTTGGCCTTTTTTAACATCAGCATCGTACAAAACGTCGTCCCCTTGTTTAGCTTTATATTTTATACGAACCTGTTTAACTACGTCGCCAGACCGTACTACTCCAGTATTTATTTCGGTATCTAAATTTAATTTTATATCATCTGCGAATACTTTAACGCTATCAGAAGTAACTATATAGGCCGTGCTAACATTAACTTTTGGCGACGCTTTAACATGTATGTTGCTTTTAACTTTGCCGTTTGATTTAACCTTCACGTTAGTAACAACAATACCCGATGCATCATCCGAAACAATTAAAGGATCACTTACCGTTGTATAGGTTATCATCCGCGCGGTATCATTATCATTTTTGGTGGCCCTTACATTAATTGTAATGATTTTTGTTTTGCCGTCAACAACGGTTTTAGAAGAATCATCTTTTACAGTAAGATAAGTTTTTGCGTTTTTACCCGGCGGAGAAAGAGGTGGTAAATTTTGACCTTTTTCTATCCTGGCAGCCAGGCTTTTGCCTGCTTCAGAGTCGCGTGTTGTGGCAAACAGGTAGGCTGCCTTGTTAAGTTTAAAATCTACATATTTTGCTGCAATTACGGCAGGAAGCAAATTTACTCCACTGAATTTTGCAGGATCTATCGCCAATAATTCCTCACGCGTTGCTTTAGCACCATTGATCACATATCCAATAGAATCAAGCTTGTATTGGCTGGTGACCAAAATATCGTTTTTGCCATCTTTTGATTTAGCTGAATAAATGGTATCTGCGATTTTCAATTTGCCATTTTTCGGTTCGCCTATTTTTTTGTCATTGGCAGGCAAAGCAGGGGAACTAAGCTTTAAATGATTTAGCACTGGCAGAAAATTTGCACCAAATGTGCGGAATGTGTTGCTGGTAACCTCGGCCTTTGATAGGCTGAATACCAATAATAATAGAATTACCACCGGAGCAACCAACAAATAACGGCTCAGGTTCATTCGGGAAGATCTTTTTGCGTTCATCATAATGATTCGTTTTTTTAAGGTTGAAATGTTGAAATGATTGACCAGCCTGTTCGGAGCGCCTGCGACGGTCAAATGGAGTAAGCTATATTGGTATTGTTTACTATCGATGCCTTTGTCCAATATTTTACGATCGGTAATAAATTCAATATTTTCGCGCACAGCCTTTTTTATCAGCCAAATACCCGGGTTGAACCAATAAAATACGGTACTCAGCTCGGCAAGCAATATGTCCAGTGTATGCCATTCACTGATATGTACCTGTTCGTGTGCAAGCACTTTATCGATATCAGTCGAACTAAGCTGGCGGGGATTCAGATAGATACTTTGCCAGAAGGAGAACGGACTAACATCATTATTGATCACCCGAACAGTTTGCTGGTTAATTTGAGTTTGCACCGAAGTCCGGTGTAGCCGGTACAGCGACAAAAACTGCAGCAAAAGCCTCAATGCAAAGAGTGCGGCTCCTGCCCAAAAGATAATTTCGGCCCAAATCCAATAAATATGATGGTCCAGCGGTTTTACCAAATTGGTAGCAGGCAATTTCCACGATACGATGATCTGTTGTACCGGTGCAGTTAAAGCCTGGTGGTGCTGTACAAATTCATTCAGGTTTATCCATGGATATACTGATGAAAACAAGATGGCAACCAGCAAGTAAACCCGGTTAAGTGCATAAAAGGTTAAATGCCGCAGCACCAGGTAATAACCCAGGCAAAAGAGCAGGAGGGCTATATTGATTTTTAGCAGATAAATAAATAAGGCTGGCATGGCTTTACTTTTTAGGGTTTTCGATTAATTTGATGATCTCTTTTAATTCCTCGGCACTTATCTTTTGCTCGCTGGCAAAAAAAGTAACCAGGTCTTTATAGGAGTTTTGAAAATAGTCGCTTACAAAACCGCTCATGAACCGCTTTTTATATTCTTCTTCTAAAATCAGGGGAGTGTATCTATAGGTATTGCCTATTTTTTCGCTATTTAAAAAACCTTTACGTTCCAGGTTTTTGATGGTTGAAGCGAGCGTCGTATAAGGTGGCTGTGGCTCCAGATGGTCAAGAAAATCTTTTACCGTCCCTGAACCACATTCCCATACTGCCTGCATCGCTTCTTCTTCCTGTTTAGTTAATTTATCCATTATCTTTACGATTGTTTCGTAAAACTACGAACTATTCGTAGATATCCAAATTATTTTACATTTTTTAACATTATTTAATATAAATTTCTGATTTGTATGGCTTTAAATACACGTTAGTGCGTTTAAAATTAGCCTGCGATAATTTCAGTAATGATTTGGCGCGGTCATTTCAATCTATTTTTTTCTATTTTTAAGCCATGAGCCAGGAACAATTGATAACGATCCGCGATGCCCGTGAGGAGGATCTGCCCGAAATACTGGAGATATACAATCACGTTATCGTGCATACAACATCAGTTTACAGCGAGGTGCCCCATACCATGCAAATGCGATTGGCCTGGTATTTGGATCGTGTTGCAAATGGCTTTCCTGTACTGGTTGCCGAGGAAGGAGGGAAGGTGATCGGTTTCAGTAGTTTTGGCCATTTCAGGATTTGGCCTTGTTACAGGTATACAGTTGAAAATTCGGTTTATGTACATATCGACCATCGCGGGAAAGGGATAAGCAAGCTTTTGCTGGCCCCGCTGATAGAACGTGCCAGAGCCATGGGACTACATGCCATGATAGCTGGTATCGACACCAGCAATGAGATCAGTTACCGGTTGCACCAATCATTTGGATTTGTTGAGGTAGCGCATTTTAAGGAAGTTGGGTACAAATTCGGTCGCTGGCTCGATCTTAAATTCATGGAGTTGACTCCTTTATAGGCAGGTATGCGTATAATAACACACTGTATTTTTGTAAGTTAAAGTGGCTCAATTACATGTTGGTAAGTCGCCCTAACCCTTCAAGCCGCTATGGCGTAAAAGTATCCGATCTGTTATAGGTAAGATTAATAACAAATACGTTCTTTACCCAATCATGAAATCCCGTGTTCATAAGTGTGCGAACCGGGATTTTTTTGTTACTATATTTTCAATTTTAAATGCCATCGCTCTAAATATCCCCCGATAAGTACAACCGCAAAAGCGGTCACCCATGAACGAATGAAGCCATCCCACCCAAAATTTAAAAAGTGCGGATATACATAATGGAACAATTTATAAAAACCAACCTGAAAATAAGGGATAAGGTAGCAGGTTAAAGTAGCAGTTCCTGCGGGCCAAATCCAATTGAACCATTTCTTTTTTCCTTTAAAATCGACCAGGTAAGCAATCGTTGTAAAAACGAAAATGCTGATACCAGTACAGATCATAACCCAGGCTGGTGTTGAATGTATTTTTGAGATGCCGTCGGTATAAGGCCTTAATATAAACCCGGAAACTATTGAGGCCGCACCCGCAATTAAAAGCCAAACCCATAAACTGTTGTTGAAACCCTTCGCTATCAGTCGGCTGTACCAAATTGATATGATAATTCCACCGAGTACCTGCGCTATCGCCGAACCGTCGGCAATTCCTATAATATTGATCCTGAAATGCCAGGCATGTACCGCGATATTGAGGCCTGTAAATACCAGAAAAGCGAATAGCAAGCCTGACAATTTTCCATTTACCAAAAAATAAATAAACGCACTCACCAGGTAGGCCCATCCGATAATACCTAATATTCCCCACCATTCGGGTCGCATCCAATGGGTCACGTTACTACCACTTTCACCACCTTTATATAATACGGCCATGATAACCAATATCAGTACCCCGGCACCTCTAAATATATTTTGCTTTAGCCTGCTGATGTTCTCTGAATAGTCGATCCAGATCAGGAAAAATGCCAGGGTGATCAATATTTCCCAAACGCCTTCCGGAAGCAGCGCAAAGCGACTATAGCTCTCGAGATTGACATGAAAAAAGCCCATCAGCAGCAAGGCAAAAGACCGGACAATGATGCCAAACGAGATCGATAGTACTGATTCGCCGCTATTGATCTTCCGATTGAGTGCATGGGGAATAGATAAGCCAACGATAAACAGGAATGCCGGGAAAATGCAATCTGCAAAACCCATCCTGTCTTCAAAATCTTTTGCGTGATCGATCCAGTAAGGTAGCCCTTTAACACTCTCCAGGTCGTTCACAAATATCATGAATAACATATTCAATGCTCTGTACGCGTCGATAGAGGCGAGGCGTCTGGAAGGTTTTGCGATGAGGGTTTCTGACATTATTAGCCGGGTTTTTGATGAATAGGTAAAGTATTAAATTGTTTTCAAATAAAGAACGCCTAAAAGGACGAATTGATGCCTTTTGATATTTTGCCTCCATCACCAGATAAAAGTTAATTATACTTGCTTGCTTTCTTTCAATATTTGGACTTAACTTCAGGCACGTTGACTTTAGCTATGTATACACTTTTTTCATTGGTATTTAATATATTCCTTTGGCCCCTTACCTGGGTTTTGCTGCTTTTGATCATATCACTTATAGCTAAAAAGCCCATACGTAAACGTAATGCTTTGATAGGGGCTATCGCCTTATTGCTTTTATTTTCCAACAGGTACCTGCTCAATTTATTTGCACGCGCATGGGATGTAGATGCTGTAGAACTACCGGCTGGAAAAGTTTATAGTGCAGCCATCATGCTTGGCGGTTTCACCGGAGAGAATACCAAACAACAAGGTTATTTCAACGACCATAGCGACAGATTTGTCGAAGGTTTATATTTGAAGAGTTCGGGACGGGTCTCTCATCTTATCGTCACCGGAGGTAACAACCGTCCGGGCGCCAGGAATTTTACAGAAGCAAAATGGGTGAAAAAAACGATGCTCGAAATGCATTATCCGGATTCGGCAATATTGATCGAACAAAGATCCACCAATACCAACGAGAACGCGATCTTTACCAAACAGCTATTAGACAGCGCACATCTTAAGCCACCTTATTTGCTGGTAACATCAGCATTTCACATGCGGCGGGCATTGTATATTTTTAAAAAGAAAGGCATTCCGGTCATACCCTATCCTTGCGACTATCTGGCCGGCAATTCATCCACTGACGTATTTGACTATTTTGTACCCAGCGCCGGAGTAACCTATGCATGGAATTATTATCTGAAGGAAGTTGTTGGCATAGTAATAGAACATTTAAAAGCTTGAATGATGCTGCCTCGCCGCAATACGGTTAAATCTTATACTTTTGTTGTATGCAAAAAATTTTAATAGCCAACCGCGGCGAAATTGCGCTCAGGGTTATGCGTTCGGCCCGCGAAATGGGTATTAAAACCGTTGCAGTTTACTCAGCTGCCGATCGTGACGCCCTGCATGTCAGGTACGCTGATGAGGCTGTATATATAGGAGAGGCACCTTCCAATCAATCGTACCTGGTCGGCGAAAAGATCATTGCCGCCTGCCAGCTGACCGGTGCTGAAGGTATTCATCCGGGTTATGGTTTTCTTTCAGAAAATGCGGCATTTGCGCGCCTGGTTCGCGAGGCTGGATTGATATTGATCGGGCCATCACCTGAAGCAATGGAAGTGATGGGCAACAAACTATCAGCCAAGGCTGCAGCTTTAAAGTATAATATCCCCATGGTACCCGGTACCGAAGAAGCCATCAAGGATATCAGCGAGGCTAAATTAAGAGCGGTTGAAGTGGGTTTCCCCATTTTGATCAAAGCTGCGGCGGGTGGTGGCGGAAAAGGCATGCGTATTGTTGAACAGGTAGAGGATTTTGAAGAACAAATGCAGATGGCAGTTTCTGAGGCGACATCGGCCTTCGGAGATGGTTCGGTATTTATCGAACGCTATGTTTCCTCGCCAAGACATATCGAAATACAGGTATTAGGTGATACACATGGTAATATCGTACACCTGTTTGAACGCGACTGTTCTGTGCAACGCCGTCACCAGAAGGTGGTGGAAGAAGCCCCTTCATCCGTACTCACCCCCGAAATCCGTCAACAGATGGGTAAATGTGCGGTTGATGTAGCCCGCTCGGTCAATTATACAGGTGCCGGAACGGTCGAGTTTATCATGGACGATCAGCTCAATTTTTACTTCCTCGAAATGAATACCCGCTTGCAGGTAGAACACCCGGTAACAGAATTGATCACCGGGATCGATCTGGTTAAAGAGCAGATCAAAATTGCGAGGGGAGAAGCCATTAGTTTTAAACAGGAAGACCTGGCGATCACCGGTCATGCCATCGAACTACGCGTATATGCCGAAGATCCTGCCAATAATTTTCTGCCGGATATCGGCACACTTCAAACCTATATAACGCCAAAAGGTCCCGGAGTGCGTGTTGATGATGGTTTTGAACAGGGGATGGAGATACCCATTTATTACGACCCAATGATCGCTAAACTAATCACCTATGGTAAAGATAGGAGTGAGGCCATTGCCAGAATGATCAGGGCGATCGACGAATACCGGATCACCGGGATAACAACCACGCTGGGCTTTGGCAAATTTGTAATGCAACATAAGGCTTTTACTTCGGGCGAGTTTGATACGCATTTCGTTAAAGAATACTTCAGGCAAGAGGTGCTATTAGAATCTAATGAGGATGAAGCAATGATCGCAGCGATTATTATGGAAAAGTTACTTGCTGAAAAAACATTTCAACAGAACGGAAAAGCATCAGCAGAAGGAACTTCGGCCTGGGTAAAAAACAGAAAAGCATTGTAGGAAGCTCATACCTAATATTAGTGTTTAATAGCATCAGTGAAATCATCACAATCACTTAAAATCTGTGATCAAAACAAGTTGCTCCAACAAACCCAATTGACCCTCATTTATTTTAACTTTTGCCGTTTCAATACCAAACCATTCAGCTTTATCTATTTCAGGGAAGCTTTGTTTGATTCCTGAATGGGGAGGCCATTCCATTTCAAAAAAATTGCTGAGTATCTTCGCTGGATCCAGGTCGCCTTCTAAGGCCCAGGCAAATATTTTTTTACCGCTTTTTAAAACTACCGGCCGTAATTCAAAAAAATTACCGGCCACCTCAAAACCTGTTTCTTCCCGAAACTCGCGTTTGGCGGCATCAAGTGCTTGTTCACTTTTATTAAACTCACCTTTCGGAATTGACCAAACGCCCTGGTCCTTGTTTTTAAAAAAAGGACCGCCCGGGTGTACGAGTAAAACCTGCAAAATCCCGGCATTGAAACGGAATAACAAAATCCCGGCACTTTGTTTGGGCATAGCGTTAATTGGATTTAAAGGCAAATTAACAAAAGACAAAACTTTAAATGTTATTTTTACTTAGATATCATATCCTCATACTATGGCCGAAAATAACTGGACAAAATTCACGATCACTGCAGATTTCAATGCGGATGCCCGAACTATCTATAATGCCTGGGCTACGCCCGCCGGCCTGGAAAGCTGGTTTTTGCGAAAAGCTGAATTTTATACGATAACAGGGCGCTTGCGCTCGCCTGAAGAGTATATCCTGAAAGAGGATACTTACGAATGGTACTGGCATGGTTTTGATGATCAGGCGATCCAAAAAGGTGTTGTCCTTGAAGTTAACAGCATCGATTTTTTGAAGTTTACATTTACTGATGATACCATTGTAAGCATCAGCATAAGATCAGCAAATGGTTTAACGCTGCTGGACCTTACACAGGAAAATATTAAAGAAGAGCCAAATCCATCACGTAACCTGTTCGTGCAATGTCAGACTGGCTGGATATTTTACCTTGCCAATCTTAAATCTATTGTTGAAGGCGGCATAGATCTGAGGAATAAGCGGTTGGATGTAAAGAGTAATTTCAAATGATCTGACTCACCCCCTGCCCCCTCTCTACTTTGTAGAGAGGGGGTTTTGGTTTTCGGGAAACACGAGAGGTTTGGTGAGATAAAAAAAAACCTCATTTTTTTATTTTCCAAAAGCACCAACACCCTCTCTTCTTTGAAGAGAGGGTCGGGGAGAGTTGCGATGAATTCGCGTGACTCACCCCCTGCCCCCTCTCTACTTTGTAGAGAGGGGGTTTTGGTTTTCGGGAAACACGAGAGGTTTGGTGAGATAAAAAAAAACCTCATTTTTTTTTCCAAAAGCACCAACACCCTCTCTTC
>CAIPDP010000125.1 GCA_903863845.1 uncultured Mucilaginibacter sp.
ACTAACTTTTCTAATATTTAACAGACCATGTATATTATACCCGCTATAGATATTTTAGATAAAAAGGTTGTACGGCTTCGTGAGGGTGATTACGAACAGGTAACCTCTTATGATGTGACACTCGAGGAGATGATCGGGCAGTACAAATCATACGGCACCGAAATGATCCACATCATCGACCTGAATGGCGCCCGTAACGATTTCAGCAACCAGCAATACCTGTTTGATGTGATCAGCAAAACCGATATGAAGATCCAATACGGTGGTGGCGTTCGCAGTATCGAAAAAGTAAAAGAATTGATCGCTGCAGGTGTTTACCGGGTCATCGTAGGCACACAAGCGCTCACCAACCCCGATTTTTTACCCAGCCTTGCCCACGAAATATGCGGCAAAGACAAATGCTCGGACCAGGTGGTAGTGGCGATCGACGTTTTAGACGAGGTTATCAAATATTCGGGTTGGATGGAAAGTTCGCCTATCAAACTAATGGACTATGTTGACCGTTGCCTGCAACTGGGCTTTTTCAGGTTCCTGTGCACCGATATCAACAAAGATGGAAAACTGGGTGGCGCAGGCGTTGAACTTTATCAGAAATTATTGGATCATTCGCCGTTCATCAAACTGATAGCTTCCGGAGGTGTAAGCTCTATGGACGATATTGCTCAACTGAATAAGATCAAGGTAGAGTCATGTGTAGTTGGCAAGGCGATTTACGAAGGCAAGATCAGTATAGAGGAAATTAAAAACTGGAATCTGCAGTCGCTTATTTCAATATAAGGAACCCGGTGTTAAGCAAAAGAATTATCCCCTGCCTCGATGTGAAAGACGGGCGTACTGTTAAGGGCATTAACTTTGTCGACCTGCGCGATGCCGGCGACCCGGTTGAACTGGCCTGGAATTACTCGGAGCAGGGTGCTGACGAGTTGGTTTTTCTTGACATTACGGCTACGCATGAGCGTCGGAAAACCATGGTGGAGCTCGTGAAATCGGTTGCAAGGCAGATCAACATCCCTTTTACCATTGGTGGTGGTATTAACGAGATCGCAGATGCCGACGCATTACTTAACGCAGGTGCTGATAAGATATCGATCAACTCGGCTGCAGTACGTAACCCGGCTCTGATCGATGAGCTCGCAAAAGCATTTGGGGTGCAGTTTGTGATCCTGGCGGTGGATACACGTCGCGTGGGGGATCAGAATTTGGTACACCTTAACGGCGGTCGCATCGCAACGGAAAAAGACACTTTTGAATGGATACTGGAGGCAGAGCAACGAGGTGCTGGTGAAATATTACTCACCTCGATGGACCATGACGGAACTAAAGGTGGATTCGACAACGTGTTCCTGAAAAAAGTAAATGATGCAGTACATATACCGGTCATAGCTTCAGGCGGAGCAGGTTCAGTACAGCATTTTGTTGATGTATTTGAACAAACCAATGTGGATGCGGCCCTGGCGGCTTCGGTATTCCACTACGGAGAAATATTGATACCAGATCTGAAGGCGATCTTGAGCCAGCATCAGATAGAGGTACGGCAAGTATTTAATTAAAAAAAAGCGGCAGTAAATTGTTTGGGCCACGACCCTGACGCGTATTAACAAATGATAATGAATATCGATTTCAACAAAGGAGACGGATTAGTACCGGTAATTATACAAGACGAACATACACTTGAAGTATTGATGCTGGGCTATATGAACCAGGAAGCTTACGATAAAACAGTAGCTGAAAAGATAGTCACCTTTTTTTCGCGCAGCAAAAGCCGTTTATGGACCAAAGGCGAAACCAGCAATAATTTTCTGCATGTAAAAAACATACAGGAAGATTGCGACCACGATACACTGCTGATCAAAGTGAGTGCCGATGGCCCAACCTGCCATACGGGTGCCAGGAATTGTTTTAATACGGAATATAACCAGAATTTCATCCTGCAACTCGAGCAGATCGTTAACGACCGGTTTGAAAATCCAAAAGAAGGCTCCTACGTCAATAAACTGCGCGAGAAAGGCCTGAACAAAATTGCGCAAAAGGTAGGCGAAGAAGGTGTAGAAACCGTCATTGCAGCCCTGGCGCAATCCGAACAGGAACTGATCGATGAAGCATCCGACCTGGTGTTTCACCTCATTGTTTTGCTACGTGAAAAAGGTTTAAGTTTGGAGACCATCGCGAAGAATTTAGAACAGAGACATAAATAAGTCTGAAGTCCATAGTCGATAGTCCATAGTCGATAGCTCAATCGAAGCACGACTCAAACTATAGTCTATGGTCTATTGACCATCGACTAAAATGATCATTGCAGAAAAAATAGCAGAACTCACCGGCCACGCCAACCCGATATTTACGCTGGAGCTTTCGCAGCTACCGGGCATTTTGTTTAGCGGCGGCAATGACAAAGGACTGGTAGAATGGAGCCTGGAACGCAATGAGTTCATGAAGGTACTGATGCCCGTACCGGCTTCAATATATGCCATACACGGACCGGCAAACTACCCAATGCTTTTAGCGGGACTGCGCAATGGCGATATCCTGATTTTTGACTTCATCGAACAAAAAATAGTTAAAACATTAAAGCAGCATCAATCGGCGGTGTTCGATATCAAGTCTATTCCAAACAAAAAAGAATTTCTGGCCGCATCGGAAGATGGAACCATATCGGTCTGGAGCCTGGATACACTTGAGCTTCTATATTCGGTTAAAGTGTCTGGCGATACCCTCAGGAGTATTTCCATTTCACCCGACCAAACGAGGGTAGCTTTTGGTTGCCGCGATAATTCAGTAAAAATTTACGACCTGAATGATTATAGCCTGATAGCTACCCTTTCGGGCCATACCATGCCGGTATTTACTGTTCAGTTTTCACCCGATGGCAAATACCTTGTTTCCGGTTCGCGCGATGCACAATTAAAAATCTGGAACACGGCATCCTTCGAGCTGGTGCAAAATATCCCAGCCCACCTGTTCGCTATCAATCATATTGCTTTTCATCCAGGCCAGCCTTATTTCGCAACGGCAAGTATGGATAAGAGTATCAAGATCTGGAGTACCGACGATTTTAAGCTGCATAAAACCATCAACAGGGAAAAAGGTTACGACGCCCACAAGCTATCAGTAAATAAACTGGTCTGGAACGGAAATCATTTAATTTCTACCGGCGACGACCGCAGGATCATCACCTGGGGGATAAAATTCGATTAATCAACGGTTGATCGAATACCGTTTGATAGCATGCAATTTATGGGTATAACGTTGCTGCTCTTCTGAATAAATACCTTCGTTATCTATCGTATCGATCTTAACCCTACCTGATGCGTGAATGATCTGCCCGGGATTGAGTAATATTCCTACATGCATGATCTTCCCTTCCTCATTAGTAAAAAACGCCAGATCACCCGGGCGCGACTCAGCCAGCGTATTGACAGTTTGCCCTTGCTCGGCTTGCATACAGGCATCACGTCTTAAATTAAAACCTTGCAATCTGAAAACTGCCTGACTAAAGCCTGAGCAATCGATACCGTAATGCGTACGACCACCCCATAAATAAGGGGTATTTAAGAAAGATCTTGCGGTTATATCCAGCGGCTCGGTCTCCCCTATCTCGCCGATGATCTCAAATTTCTCGTTATTGATATGGCAAGTTGTACCTTTCAGAAACACCAAAGAACTGGCAACCGGCAGATACAAGACGCTATTATCCGGCTTTTTCCAGGCCTGGGTTACGGCACGGTAGGTAATTGGAGGCTTAACATGCTGGAAACTCTTGTAAGCAAGATGGCCCAACATGGCAAATTGCAACCTGCCGATCCAACCTTCATAGCTATCGAAGTCGGTTACAACTTTAACCCACCTGTCTTTCCACTCCAAAATCTCAAAAGCCTCCCCAAATAATAGCTGTGAAACCTGTTCACTTTTATCGCTGGGTTCGGCCCTTAAAGGGATGACTGCTAAATTACATATACCGTATTCCATTGTTTGGCATAAGATCGATGGGGTATCAGGGTGCAACTATAAGTTAAAAAAATGATTAAAAAAATAGGGGGATATAATAATTATTATATCCCCCTATCAGTTAAAGTGTAAAATTTTTATTCGTTAAGGTGCAACCACTCTTTTTTGGCCAATAATTCCTCTTTCGATTCACGCACATCTTCGTCATCAACACAACAATCAACCGGGCAAACCGCAGCGCACTGGGGTTCGTCGTGAAATCCTACGCATTCAGTACATTTATCGGGTACTATATAATAAATATCGTCAGACAATGCTGCCTGTGCCTCTTCGGCATTTAATGAGTTTCCATCGCCAAAGTCGATCAGACCTTTCAACCCTGTTCCGTCCGAAAAACGCCATGCCGCGCCTGCATCATAAATAGCATTATTCGGGCATTCAGGTTCACAGGCCCCACAGTTTATACATTCGTCGGTGATTTTAATCGCCATAGTTTCTTTAATCTTATATTCTCAATTAACTTTGCCCCGCTTTAAAGGCTTGCAAATATAACAAAAATTCACTTTTGGGGTTTAAACCCAAACCATTTATATGTCAAAATTTGAAATACAGCAGCTTTCGGATGTGTTTTCTACGTTAGGACAAGCATTAAGTTTCCCCGACGACGAACTATCTGCAATTATTGCTGACGAACATTATTTTAATGCCTGGTTTACTCCTGCTAATGTTCAGCTTGCTGTAACTTCTATCGGTAAAATGCTCGATCGCGAAGATGTGTTGAGCTGGCTTGAACGATATCCCCTGCCTAACAATAATGCGGCGAAAAAAGTTGGTTTGATATTGGCAGGTAATATACCCCTGGTAGGGATACACGATGTGCTGTGTGTGCTGATCAGCGGGAACCATGCTTTGATCAAGGCATCATCACAGGACAACAGGTTGATCAAGGCGGTTTTGAACAGGCTGGTTGCCATTGAGCCTGCCTTTGCTCAGCAATTTACTTTTGTTGAACGATTAGAAGGCTTTGACGCCGTGATCGCAACCGGAAGCAATAACTCGTCGCGCTATTTTGAATATTATTTTGGTAAGGTGCCTCATATCATTCGCAAAAATCGCAATAGCATTGCGGTATTGAACGGGCACGAAACAAACGAACAACTGTTTGCGCTTGGTGTTGATATATTTAGCTATTTCGGCCTCGGCTGCCGAAATGTTTCTAAATTATTCATTCCCCGCGATTACCGCCTTGCTACCTTTTTTGAAGCCATAGAACCCTATCACAACATTATCGATCATCATAAGTACAACAATAATTACGATTACAATAAATCGATCTACCTGGTCAACCGGAATGAGCATTTAGATAATGGTTTTCTATTGTTGAAAGAAGACCCAGGGCTGATCTCGCCGCTGGCTGTCCTGTTCTATGAATATTATGATGATATGGATGAGTTAAGTGCTAAACTGAACGAACAAGCATCAAACATACAATGTATTGTTTCAGAAACACCCCTTAATGAAAACAGCCAAGCCGTCGCGTTCGGGAAAAGCCAGAGCCCGGCATTGTGGGATTATGCGGATGGTGTGGATACCATGGATTTCTTGACAAAGCTTTAAAATAACGATACCTTTGGCATAAGGTAAAAGGAAAAAGGGGAAAGGCGAAAGGTTGTCCTTTGTAACCTTTAACCTTTTAGCTTTCACCTTTAAGCTCAACATGTATATCATCAAAGTAAAGGGCGTTGCCAAAATACCTGACTATGTGCAGTTGCGCGATGCGCAATTCACTTTGCTGGCGTATTTCAGGGTCGACAGGCCCGAAAAATCGTTGGAAAAGATAGGCCTGGGTGAAAAAAAAGAATATATTATGAATATTGTTAAAGATCTGCCCTTTGGACAGATCCTTAAATTAGAAATCTGAAGATGGTCGGAAATTCAATTATAAAACTTAGTGGTGTAGATGTCTTTCAACAGAAACACCTGGTATTATCGCATGTTGACCTGCATATAGATAAAGGCGATTTCGTTTGGCTGATAGGGCAAACCGGTTCAGGAAAAAGCAGCCTGCTGAAAATAATTTATGGCGATCTGGCCATCGGATCGGGCAGTGGTCACGTTTGCGGGTACGAATTGAAAACCATCACCAGCAAAGACATACCTTTTCTTCGCCGCAAACTGGGAATTGTATTCCAGGATTTTCAATTGTTAACGGATCGTACGATCGAGCAAAACCTTGAATTTGTAATGCGGGCAACTGGCTGGAAAGACAAAAAACTGATAGAGGAAAAATCCCTTGATGTATTGGAAAAAGTGGGGCTCCGTTCAAAGCTTAAAAAGATGCCGCATGAGTTATCGGGCGGCGAGCAACAACGTGTGGTTATTGCCAGGGCTTTGATCAACGATCCCGAGATCATCCTGGCCGACGAACCTACAGGCAACCTTGACCCTGATACTTCTGAAGAAATTGTATTACTGTTAAAACAGATCAGCCAGTCGTCTGGTACCGCTATCCTTATCGCTACGCACGATTACCATATCATTCGCACATTTCCTTCGCGGATAATAAAATGCGAAAGCGGCAAGGTGCTGGAAGACGTAAAAATTGCCTGAGCCGCTATTTAAAATTGGTGCTTTTAGTCAGCAAGGTATTTTGTACCTTGTAACAATATTGTTAGGCATCTGCTTAAGCTGCATTTAACAACATTGTTACTATGAGTTGTTGACCTAAATTTTCAGTTTTACAAAAACATCCGCGTAAGTTAAATTTCCTGCATAGGATCACTTCCGGAACATTTACTATATGAAATCAATTGCTGTTAATTATACACCTGAGATTGGGAAGATCTATTTTCGATCAATATTAAAAAAAACAGTCCTTACCTCATTTTTGCTGGTTATTATTTCCCAGTTTTCTTTTGCTCAGAAAGCCGACACAGTTAGTTCCCGAACCTTTACGCTTAGCCAATGTATCAACTATGCCCTGCATCACCAACCGGCAATTAAAAGATCGCAATTGGGTGAAAACATTGCCAAAACAAACAATGATATTAACCTTTCGGGACTGCTGCCACAGGTAAATGCATCAGGTAACCTGGTACATTATTTTCAGCAATCGAACCTGGGCGCAAGCAGCGCATCGACGGGCAGCGGCAGTACTTCTGCGGGTTCTTCAGGTCATATCAATTCTTTTGTGCCACAACTATCGGCTACGCAAAATATATTCAACCCGGCATTGGCTTACGCGGCCAAAAGCGCACCCTTATATATCAAACAATCGCAGCAGATAACTGATAGCACACGTATCGGCGTTGCAGCCAATACCAGCAAATCATTTTATGCATTATTGCTAACGCTCGAACAGATCGATGTATTGAAAGAAGATACGGCCAGACTGGGCAAAAACCTGCGTGATACCTATCGCCAATATAAAGGCGGCGTTGTTGATGAGACCGATTACGAGGAAGCAACCATCACGCTCAATAACTCACTGGCACAACTTAAACAGGCGAAAGAAAATATTATTCCGCAATATGCTACATTAAAACAGATCATCGGTTTTTCGCCCGACAGCCAGTTCAATGTTAAATTTGACACTAATGAAATGATCCGTCAGATTTCAATTGATACTACTTTGACTTTGCAGTATGAAAAACGGATCGAATTTCAGGCACTGACAACTCAGAAAAAATTGCAGCACGAACAAACCGACTACTATCGGATGGCTTTTTTACCGACGGTTTCGGCCTATTTCAATTATAATTATGGCTTCGGCAGCAATAGCCTGTCAACATTATTCAATACTGGTTACCCAAGTTCACTGATCGGTCTTTCGCTGAACATCCCCATTTTTACCGGATTTTCGCGGGTTAATAATGTCAGAAGATCGCGTTTGGAAGAAGAAGTGTTGAACCAGGATGAATTTGCATTAAAATCACAGATCAATACAGAATACACAACCGCACTGGCCAACTATAAAAGCAACTTATACAATCTTGGACAATTACGAACTAACGTTAACCTTGCCAAACGCGTTTATTTCGTGGTAACCCTGCAATATAAGCAAGGTATCGTGGCCTACCTGAATGTGATAACAGCCGAATCTAACCTGATAACTTCTGAAATTAATTATATAAACGCATTGTTCCAGGTTTTATCCAGCAAAATCGACCTGGAAAAATCAATGGGCACAATTACATACTGATGAGCACCAAAGCCAATAAGCTAATAACGATGAATCGAGCATCAAAATACATAATTTTTGCAGGTTTTTTTGTCCTGGCAGCATGCGCAAAAAAACAACCTCCGGTAAGCAATATTGTCCCGGTAAACCTCTATAAAGTTGTGCCAAAAAAGGTTTTGTACTACGACAATTATCCTGCTACAACCAATGCGCTCAGCCAGGTAAGTTTGCTGGCACAGGTGCAGGGATATATCACCGGAATTTACTTCAAAGAGGGATCGCACATCAAAAAAGGCGACAAGCTGTATGAGATCGATCGTCGTATCTATCAGGCTAATTATGATGCCGCTGTCGCCAATTTAAAAGTTGCCGATGGTAATTTAACGCAGGCGCAGCAGGATGCCGACAGGTACGAATACCTCAATAGTTATAATGCAGTAGCTAAACAGTTATACGACCATGCTGTTATTGCACTACAAAACGCCAAAAACCAGGTAAAAGCTGCAGAGGAGGCGGTAAAATCAGCTAAAGCAAGTTTAGCTTATGCTATTATCACTGCACCATTTGATGGCACGATAGGCTTGAGTCAGGTAAAACTTGGCAATTTTGTTACACCCGGTACTACGGTACTGAATACCATTTCGACTGATGATCCGATGGCAGTTGATTTCGTGATCAACGAAAAACAACTACCCCGTTTTGAAAAGCTGGAAAAGAACAAGGCTGGTAGTATCGACTCATTATTTACACTTCTGTTGCCCGACAATACACTTTACCCGCATAATGGTAAGATCTCGGTGATTGACCGGGCGGTAGATCCTCAAACCGGATCCATCACCGTCAGATTGGTTTTTTCCAATCCCGAATACTTTTTACGCGCGGGAATGAGCTGCGTGGTAAGGGTGCACAACCAGGATCTGGCTCCGCAACTGGTATTACCGGGCAAAGCTGTTGTGGAGCAAATGGGCGAATATTTTGTATTTACAGCTAAAGATTCGGTGATAACGACCAAAGAAGATAGCTCAAAAGGGCAGCCTGGTAAAAAATCGCTTGTCGCCTCACAAAAGAAAGTGGTGATCGGACAAACGATAGGTGGTAACGTGATCATCAAAAGCGGCATCAATGCAGGCGACCGTATTGTGGTAGATGGTGTTCAATCTTTGCACGATGGTGTGCCGATCACAACTGCCAATAAGTTACCTCCATCGGGCGGCGGACGTGGTGGAAAGTAGTCGATTGAACAACAAACGCTTTAACCATAGCGGGATATATTTTTTGTGTAAAAAGATACTGACGAATGATCGCGAATACGTTTATTAAAAGGCCGGTTACAGCCATAGTGATTTCCATTGTACTGGTGATCACTGGTGTCATCTGCATATTTAACCTGCCCATTGACCAATATCCTGATATTACTCCGCCAATCGTACAGGTAAACGGTCAGTTTACCGGCGCTGATGCTCAAACGGTAGAACAAACCGTGGCTACCCCGGTCGAGCAACAGGTAAACGGCACCCCGGGCATGGAATACATGCAAAGCAACAGCACCAATAATGGGCTGATGACGATGAACGTTACCTTCAAGGTAGGTACCAATATCGATATTGCGGCACTTGATGTACAAAACCGGGTGAGTATTGCCAACCCGCTATTACCTGCCGTTGTAAGTCGCCTTGGTCTTACGGTGCGGGCCTTAAATCCCAGCATGCTGATGATGGTGGCCATTTATGCGCCCAAAGGCTCACACAATATTACTTTCCTCGACAACTTCACCAATATATTCATCCAGGATGCTTTGCTTCGGGTACCCGGCGTAGGTAGTATCAACCGTTTTACCGACGATTTCAGTATGCGGATATGGATGAATCCGGATAAAATGGCCGCCTATAAATTAACCCCGGCTGATGTGATCAGTGCCTTAAACTCTCAGAACGTGCAGGTTGCAGCCGGTACGGCAGGCGTTCCGCCCCAGGCATCAACTCAAACCTATGAACTGGGTATTTTGGTTAATGGCCGCCTGAGCAAAGTTTCTGAATTTGAAAATATAGTGGTTAAGAATATCCCGGCAACCGGTGAGTTGGTCTACCTGAAAGATGTAGCCCGGGTTGAATTAGGCAAGTTTACCTTTGCCAGTAACTCATTTGTAGATGGTAAACGGGCTTCGTACCTGCAGATCTATCAGGCTCCGGGAAGTAATGCATTAGAAACTGCTAAAGGCGTTTATGCAGCGCTGGCCAAGCTAAAGCAAACTTTTCCGGCCGATGTTGAATACAGTGTACCGTTTGAATCGGTTACCGTCGTAAAAGTTTCCATGAGCGATGTGGTATGGACGTTGTTAAAGACATTGGGACTGGTTGCTTTGGTTGTATTATTATTCCTGCAAAATTTCAGGTCGACCCTGATCCCTGTGTTAGCCATACCGGTTTCCATATTTGGTACTTTTTGCTTTTTTATTCCACTGGGCTTTACCATCAATACACTTACCATGTTCGGCTTTGTTTTGGCCATCGGTATTGTTGTAGATGATGCGATCATCGTGGTGGAAGCCGTGCAGCACTATATCGACGAAAAAGGCATGTCGCCAAAAGAGGCTACTTATATGGCCATGCGCGACATTTCGGCGCCGGTAATTGCCATCGCATTAATTCTGGCTGCGGTGTTTGTTCCGGTAGGTTTTATACCCGGCATTGTAGGACGCTTATACCAGCAGTTTGCCATCACCATCGCCATTTCGGTGATCATATCGGCCTTTATCGCGCTTTCACTTACCCCGGCACTTTGCACCTTATTATTGAAACCCAGCAGTATCAACAAGGAAGCGAAAGGATTGGATAAATTATTCTTCCGCTTTAATAAATGGTTTGATAAGGTTACCGAAAGCTATACCGAGGGTGTCCGCCGTTCGATCAAAGCGTCTAAGCTTATTATCATTTTATTAGTTTGCATTTGCGCCGGAGCCTATTTCCTGTTCGAACAAAAGCCATCGGGCTTTATTCCTTCTGAGGATGATGGTAATATATACGTCACCTACCAACTGCCACCTGCCTCTTCAACCGCGCAATCGGTTGAGGTGATGAACAAACTGATGAAGGTTGTTGGTACTACTCGTGGTGTTGCCCACTATGCTGCCTTATCGGGTCTTAATGTGGTAACCAACGCCTCCAACTCCAATAACGGCACCATCTATTGCCAGCTGGCCCCCTGGGACGACCGCAGCAGTGCCAGCGAACAGGTGCCGGGTATCATCAATGTGCTGCAAAAGCGAATTGCAGATGCGGGCATTAAAAACGCCAGCGTTGAAGTAATTCAGCCATCTCCCCTTCCGGGAATTGGGGCTACCGTGGGATTTAGCATGCAGATTGAACAGCGCAGTACCAATGACGATGTGCAGGCTTTTGAAAAAGTAGTTGACCGGTTCATAGCAGAGGCCAATAAAAACCCGGCTATTACCAATGCTTTCAGTTTTTATTCGGCACATACGCCAAATTACAACCTGACCGTTGACCGCGATAAATGCGAAAAACTGGGTATCAATGTATCAGATGTTTTTACAACGATACAGGCTTATATGGGAAGTTTGTATATCAACGATTTTACAACCTACAACCGTACTTTTCACGTGGTTGTTCAGGCAGATACATCTTTTCGGAAGCTGATAAGTGATATCGACAAATATTATGTGCGCAACCAGGCAGGTAATATGGTTCCGCTGGGTACGGTGATCAGCTACAAGCCAACTGAGGCTGCTCCGGTAATATCGCACTTTAATATATTCAGATCCGCCGAGATCGATGGAATAGCGCGGCAAGGGCACAGCAATACCGAAGCAACAGATAGTTTAAAAGCTATTGCAGCACGGATTTTGCCACAAGGCTACAATTACGAATTTTCAGGCCTAAGCTTCGAAGAAATAAGCGCCGGCTCAACAACCATCTATATATTCCTGTTCTCCATCGCATTTGTGTTTTTATTCCTTGCTGCTTTGTACGAGAGTTGGTCAGTTCCATTCTCGGTATTATTTGCAGTTCCGGTCGGGGCATTTGGCGCCATCCTTGGTTTAGCATTATTGCCCAAATTAACCGACAACGTTTACGCGCAGATCGGACTGGTGACATTGATAGGCCTGGCGGCAAAAAATGCGATCCTGATCGTTGAATTTGCCAAAGTGAGGGTGGACAGAGGGGAAGATCTGTTGCAATCGACCCTCGATGCGGTAAAACTGCGTTTACGGCCTATTGTAATGACCTCACTGGCATTTATCCTGGGTGTGTTACCACTGGTATTTGCGTCGGGTGCCGGGGCCGTAGCCCGGCAAACCATCGGCATAACCGTATTGGGTGGTATGCTTGCTGCTTCTACACTGGCTATATTCATCGTCCCCGTTTTATTTGTGGTGATTACTAAACTGAGTTATGGCAGTGAAAAGCTGGCTAGGCTGAAAAAATATCACCATGAACTGATGGAAAAAGCTGCCAAAGTTGAACAACAGAATATTGATCCTGAACTGGAGTTTGAAATAGAAAAGGCGAGACAGTTAAATAAACCAGCATAGGTATGATTGCCAATACTTTTATAAAAAGGCCGGTAACAGCTATTGTAATATCACTGGTTCTGGTTATTTCGGGTTTGATCTGCATGTTCAATCTCGCTGTAGACCAATACCCTAATATTTCTCCACCAAGTGTATCTATTAACGGCTCCTATACCGGTGCTGATGCTGAAACGGTCGAACAGACCACGGCAACCCCTATTGAAGAGCAAGTTAACGGCACGCCCGGTATGGAGTATATGCAAAGTACCAGTACCAATAGTGGTGGTGTTGGTATCAGAGTAACTTTTAATATCGGTACCAATGTGCATATTGCGGCACTAAACGTACAAAACCGGGTAAATATCGCTGCTCCTATCCTACCAGCGGTAGTGAGTAAACTGGGTTTAACCGTAAGGGCAAGCAATCCCGATCAATTACTGATCGTAGCTATATATTCGCCAAAGGGTACTCATAATATCACCTTTCTTGATAATTATACCAATACTTTTATCCTTGATGCCTTATTGAGGGTACCGGGCGTAGGTGATGCCAATGCCCGAACCGATAATTTTAGCATGAGGATATGGATGAATCCCAATAAAATGGCTTCATACCATTTAACCCCGGCCGATGTGATCAGCGCGCTAGGTTCGCAAAACGTATATGTTGCCGCCGGATCAGTTGGTGCGCCGCCACAAGCCTCAAACCAGGCCTTTGAAACAGGAATATTGGTGAACGGCATGCTCAATAAAGCAAGCGATTACCAAAAGATGATCGTCAAGACGCTACCCGGTACCGGCAAGATCGTTTACCTGCGCGACGTTGCCCGGGTTGAGCTGGGGAAGTTCACCTTTTCAAGCAATAGTTTTGTGGATGGTAAGCGCTGTTCAACCATACAATTGTTTCAATCGCCTGGCAGTAATGCGCTGCAGACAGCAGATAATATTTACAAGGAGCTGGCAAGGCTAAAAAAATCGTTCCCCGCCGACGTTGACTACGTAGTTCCTTTTGAATCGATCACCATCATCAAAGTATCGATGCAGGAAGTTATCGGCAC